>DASTSH010000143.1:0-24016 GCA_035760785.1 Gemmatimonadaceae bacterium
TCGCTCACCACCGACAAGCTCATCGTCAATCTCGACCCATATCACAATCACATCGACGATGCCTGGTTCGAGGTGAACCCCGCCGGCGTCAAGGGCGATCAGTTCGACGGCGATCCGTCGTGGGATCCGGTGTGGGAGGCAGCCGCGCACGTCGACTCCGATGGCTGGACCGCCGAGCTGCGCATCCCCTTCAGCCAGCTCCGCTTTTCGCGCGATACGCTGCAGAGCTGGGGGATGCAGATCTGGCGCTACATCGACCGTCGGAACGAGCATGACATGTGGGCGTTCTGGCGCCGCAATGCTTCCGGAGGTCCGGCCTTCTACGGACACCTCGGCGGACTCACGATCGGGGGCAGGCCACGGCAGCTCGAGCTGCTCCCGTACGTGGTGATGGGGAGTACGTTCCAGCCCGTCGTATCCGGCGACCCGTACAACGACGGACGTCAGATGCGGATAGACGCCGGCGGTGATCTCAAGTACCTGCTCACCTCCAACCTCACGCTGGACGCCACCTTCAACCCGGACTTCGGCCAGGTGGAGGTGGATCCGGCCTCACTCAACCTGACCGCGTTCGAGACGTACTACGACGAGAAGCGCCCCTTCTTCGTCGCTGGCGCGAGCGCGTTCGACTTCGGCGGCATGAACTGCATGTTCTGCAGCAACAGCTCGAGTCTGGACGCGTTCTATTCCCGTCGCATAGGCCGGCCGCCGCAGCTCGCACCATACGTCAGCGACGTCGCCGCGTTCGCCGATCTTCCGGACAACGCCGCCATCCTGGGCGCGGCCAAGATCACCGGGCGCACGCAGGGCGGCTACACCGTGGGCCTGCTCGACGCGGTGACGAACCGGGAGCGCGCCCGCTATCGCCTGGCGCCGGATGCGCCGGAGGCGACGCAGGTGGTCGAGCCGCTCTCCAACTACTTCGTGGGGCGGGTGAAGAAGGACCTCGGGAACGGCGCGACCACGATCGGGGGGATCCTCACGTCCACGTATCGCCGGATGAGCGACAGCGTGGTGCGCGACCGGCTCCGCGGCCACGCGGAGGCGGCCGGCCTCGACTGGAGCCACGCCTGGCATCAGCACGATTACCGGTGGACGGGGAGCGCGCTGGTGTCGAGCGTATCGGGATCGCCCGCCGCGATCGCGCTCACCGAGCGATCGAGCGCCCGCTACTTCCAGCGCCCCGACCGGCACACCGGCGGCGGCGGCTTCTTCGGCGCGCGCTACGACACCACGGCCACCGTGCTTCGCGGGTACGGGCTCGACACGCGCGTCGCGAAGGAGAACGGCACCTTCGAGTGGGAGGCAATGTCGAGCGTGCGCAGCCCGGGGTTCGAGGTGAACGATCTCGCCTACCTCGACCGCGCCGACTTCCTGTGGTTCAACGGAAACGTCGCCGCGCAGTGGACCACGCCCACGCGCTGGTATCGCAACCTCTGGCTGATCGCCGGCGGCGCCACCCAGTACAACTACGACGGGGACCGCATCGAGACCGAGCTGCAGTCCTTCTATCAGCAGGTGTTCCCGAACTACTGGCGCATCCGGGCGATGTACATCCGCGACGTCCCCTCGCTCGACGATGGGCTCACGCGAGGCGGTCCGGTGGTGAAGCGGGCGGGGTACGACATGGGAAAGGTGGAGCTGTCCACGGACGCTCGCGCTCCGCTGGTGGCCGACTTCACGGTGCAGCTCACGCACGGGGTCGGCGATCCGACGCACGGCGTCAAGCTCAGCCCGGGCGCCGCGATCAAGCCGGCCGCCAACGTCTTCATCCAGCTCTCTCCCACGTACCAGACCGCCGAGAACGCGGCGCAGTACCTGACGGCCGTGCCGGATCCCACGGCGGCGGCGTTCTTCGGCACGCGCTACGTCTTCGGCTACGTGCGCACGAAGACGGTCTCGTTGGAGACGCGCGTCAACTGGACGTTCGCGCCGAGCCTGACGCTGCAGCTCTACGCGCAGCCGTTCATCGCCAGCGGCACGTACCGCTCCTTCCGGGAGTTCGCCGCCCCACGCACGCAGACGAAGCTCGTGTACGGCCGCGACGTGGGGAGCATTGACTACGACGCGGCCGCGAACTCGTACCGGGTGGATCCCGACGGCGCGGGGCCGGCGCAGGCGTTCACCTTCGCCAACCCCGACTTCACCGACACCTCGCTGCGCGGCACGGCGGTGCTGCGGTGGGAGTATCGCCCGGGCTCGACGCTCTACTTCGTCTGGACGCAGGAGCGCGCCGGCGAGAGCGCGATCGGCGACATGGGCTTCGGGAGCGCGCTCGGGGAGATCGGGCGCGACCGCGCCACGAACGTGTTCCAGGTCAAGGCGACGTACTGGTTCGGGCGGTGATCGCCGGGTGACGATCAGTCGCTCGCGCGGCGCGGGAAGAACGTGCGCTCCGCGCGAGCGAGCACGCCGGCGATCTCCGTGGCGGCCGTCTCGTAGGCATCGATGACGGCACGGCCGTGCGGCGTCAGCACGGCGCCGCCGCCGGCGGCGCCGCCCGCGCGACGCTCCACGAGCGCGCGCTCGAGCAGCGCTTCGGCGCGCTGCACCCAGGCGAGCGCGTGGCGATAGCCGAGCCCGAGCTCGCGCGCGGCCCCGCGGAGCGAGCCCTGCTCATCGATCAGGTGGAGCAGGCGCACGAAGCGCGGACCGATCACCTTGTCGCCGTTCTCGGTGAGGAGCAGCACGGCACGCGCGCGCACGCGGCCGCGGCGCCAGGACACGGCGCCCCAGCACGCACGCGGTGGCGCGCCCGACTCGGCGGAGCGCTCCGGATGCACGGGACGCGCGGCGGGGCGTGACGTGGCGGGGCGCTTGGCCCCGCGCGAGGGAGATCGAGGAGTGGTCTTTCTCATGTGCTCGATGGCGCGTCGAGTGCTGCCGCCGCGCGCGCGGCGAGAGTTTCGTGAGCTGCGAGGCGGCATCCGGAAATTGTGGCCCGCGGCCCTTGGCGTCGAGGGCACGGCGACGCCAGCCGTACGAGGCTCGCCACTCTTGCGCCAGCGCCGGGTGGCGGCATCTTGTCGCTGTTCCCCGTAGGGTAACAACGACGCCCCGAGCCCGACGTGTCAGGCAACCGACCCCGCAGTCATGGCCGCGCGCGCCGCGCCGCGCGCGTCGTGCTTCCCGCGCTCCCCCTCCTCGCGCTCGGCGCAACGCGCGCGCTGGCGCAGGATTCCACCACCACGCCGTACCGGCTCGGAGAAGTCGTGGTGTCGGCGAACGCCCCGGTGTCGGAGGCCAGCGGCACGGTGCGCACGGTGACCGCGGCGGACATCCGAGCGTACGGCGCGCGCACGCTCGACGAGGCGATCTCGCTCCTGCCCGGAGTGCTCGTCCGCACCGGCGGCGATGGCGTGCCGCGCGTGGACGTGCGCGGCTTCCGCCCGCGGCACGTCCTGCTCCTCCTCGATGGCGTGCCGCTCAACTCCACCTACGATGGACAGTTCGATCCCACGCTCATCCCGGTGGAGGAGATCGCGTACATCAAGTTCCAGCCCGGCGCCTCCTCGGTGCTCTACGGCGAGGGGGCGCTCGGCGGGGTCGTGAACATCGTCACGCGCGCCGGGCGCGGCCCCGCGCGCGGCGAGATGGGCGCCGAGGCGCGCGAGCGCGACGGCGCGCTCGGCCGCGTGAGCATCGGCGGGGGCGGGGAGCGCGTGAGCGCGTTCGCCGCGTTCAGCGGCACGCGCACCGACGGCTACTTCGCGCCGCGCCTCTCGCCCACCCTCGCGAGCTCCGGCGACGTACTCCGCGCCAACACCGACCGCAAGCGACTGAGCGGGTTCGGGAGCGTGAAAGCGAGCGTCGGCGATCGCCTCGCGCTCGGCCTCGTCCTCTCCGGGGTGCACGGCGCGTATGGAATCCCCACCACGGTGATCGGCGACCCGAGCGATCCCTTCGCTACGCGCGCCACCTACGAGCGCGTCCCGTCGCTCGACCAGCGCTCGGCGCAGCTCTCGGCGTCGTGGGCGCCGCGCCGGATGCTCTCCGTGCGATCGTGGGGGTACGTGAACCAGTACGACGAGGATCACGACCGCTTCGATGACAGCAGCTACTCGTCGATGAGCGACTCGACGGTGCGCGGCTCGTTCAGTCAGACGTCCCGCTCGCGAACAAGTGGGCTGGGGGTGCAGGCGGCGGTCGACGCGGCCCGGTGGGGGAGGGTGACGTTGGGGCTGAGCGCGGAGCGTGATTCGTGGTGGTCCGACCTGCACGTGCGGGACGTGGCCATGGGAGGCGGCGGGGGCGGGGGGGGTGGGGGTGGTGGCGGTGGCGGCGGCGGCGGCACGACCTGGTTCGCCTTCCGCGATGTATCCGACGCGCGCCGCCTCGACCACGCCGGCGTGGCGGTCGAGTACGAGATGCACCCCGTGACGCGCGTGGGTGTGGTGCTCGGCGCCGCGCACGACTGGTTGGCGAAGGACTCGGCAGGGCACGACGATGCGGGATCGTACTCCGCCGGCGTGTACGCCGACGTGGCTCGTGGGACACGGCTCCGCGCCTCCGCGGGGCGAAAGGTGCGCTTCCCCGCGATCCGGCAGCTCTACGATCCCACAGCCGGGAACCCGGGGCTGCACACCGAGCGCGCCAACGAGTACGAGGCGGGGGTGGAGCAGTCGCTGCCGGCGCGGTCGCAGCTCTCCGTGACCGGATTCCTCACCGACGTGCACGGCTTCATCGAGCGGCCATCGTCATCCGAGCCGTTCGAGAACTTCGATGACTACCGGTTCACCGGCGTGGAGGTGGTGGCCGAGATGCGGGCGACCGAGCGCGTGCTCCTCCGCGCCGGCTGGTCGTTCCTCGATACGCGGGACCGCTCGCCCGGGGCGACGCGCGAGGCGCTCCAGTACGAGCCGCGCCACAAGCTGACGCTCGATGCCCGGTGGGCGCTCCCGTTCGGGCTCGACGCATCGGGCTCGGTGATGCGCGTGGCGGGGCAGGTGTTCTACTCGCGCCTCGCGCCAGTGCAGCAGGCGGCACTCCCCGACTACACGCTCGTGGGGCTCCGGCTGTCGCAGCAGGTGGCGCGTGGCGCGGTCAACGTGTACGCGGGCGCGGACAACCTGCTCGACCAGGCGTACGAGGACGAGTACGGCTTTCCGCGCCCAGGGCGCACGCTGTACGCCGGCGCTACCTTCCAGTGGTGACCATCACGCGAATCGCCTCGAGCCGAGGAGGGAAGGGGACGTGAGAGATGCGATCCTGTCGCTCGACGACGAGCTGCGCGCCACGTCGCGCGTGCCGGCGCTCGCCGGCGGGGGGGCGGTGCGGCCGGCGGAGGTCGCCACGCTGCTCCTGGCGGGCGCCGTGGCGTCGCTGCTCACGAATCTCGTCAGGCTGCGGCTCGGGATTCCGGGAAGCAGCATCGTGTTCGCGGTGTTTCCCATCGCGCTGGGCTTCGCGCTCGTGCCGCGGCGAGGCGCGGGGACGGTGATGGCCGGTGGCGCGCTGGCGACGACGCTCGCGCTCTGGCTCGCCGGCGTTCGCCTGGACGGCGTTGGGGCGCAGACGAGCCTCCTGCTCACCGGTCCGCTGCTCGACGTGGCGCTGCGGTGGGGCGCGCGCGGGTGGCGGCCGTATCTCGCATTCCTCGCCGCCGGCGCGGCGAGCAACGCGATGGCGTTCGTCGTGCGCGGCGCGACGAAGCTGGCGGGGGTGGGTGGCGGCGTCGGCGGACCGCGCGGGTTCGGCCTCTGGTGGCCTCGCGCCGTGGGGAGCTATGCCGTGGCCGGGCTCGTGGCCGGGCTCATCGGCGCGCTCGCCTGGTTCCACTTCCGCTCGCGCGACGCCGACGTCTCGGGCGGCGCGCGATGATCCACATCGGGATCGACGACACCGACACCATCGACACCGCGGGAACGAACCAGCTCGCGCGCCGACTGGCGGCGGCGCTCCCCCCCGGCTTCGCCTTCGTCGCCGCCCTCCGGCACCAGCTCCTCTTCGATCCGCGCATCCCGTACACCAGCAAGAACGGGAGCGCATCGCTGCTCGTCCGGGCCGAGCGGGGGCGCGAGGCGCGTGAGCTGCCGGCGGTGCTGGAGCGCGAGATGCGGGCGTGGTACGTGCCGGGGAGCGATCCCGGGTTGTGCGTGGCCGACGCGGTGCCCGAGGCGGTGATGGCGTTCGGGCGACGCTGCCAGTCGGAGCCCGTGCGACAGCGGGAGGCGAGAGCGATCGCCGAGGCGCACGGGATGTACCTCGAGGGCTTCGGCGGCACCGAGGACGGTGTGATCGGCGCGCTCGCCGCCGTTGGACTCCTCGCCACGGGGAACGATGGGCGTGTGGTGCACCTGGCGGGATGGACGTGGCCCGACGCGTTCGCGGGGGAGCAGCCGGTGGACGCGGTGCTCGCGCGCGGCGTGCGCGAGGTGCGCGTGCTCTCGTCAGGCGAGCGCGTGCACGACGGCGTGGTGGATGTGGGAAAGCACCTGCGCCCCGCGTGGCGAGACGGGGGCGCGGTGCTTTTCGTGGAAGGGGGAGCGGGGCGGTGGAGGGCGGTGAAGCTGCAGTGAGCGACGAGGCCGCTCCGGCGCGTATAGTGCCCGGCTACCGCGCGTCCGCCGCCTGCGTGTACACGTCCGGCCCGAACGTGGCCAACCCGTCCTGCCCCGCATAGCCCAGGTGCGACAGCCCGAAGATGTCCTCGACGCTGCGCAGCATCGAATAATGGTTGTACGGGACATCCGACACCGTGCCCGGCTTGATGAACGGCGAGAGCAGCACTGCCCCGGTGCGCCCGCCGCCCGGTCCGTTGACCCCCGCCTTCTGCACGTTCGGCCCCGGCTGCTCGTTGCAGCACGACGTCGCGTCGATGCTCAGCGCCTCGTCGAACGTCACGATGAGCAGGCCGTCCTTGCGGAACGCCGGCGAGTTGGTGATGAGCGGGACCCAGTGCTTCAGGAACTCGTCGGCCGACACGAGCCCGCCCGGCTCGCCGTTCTTGCACGGCCGGTCGTGGCCATCGTGGCAGAGGCTCGGGACGATGAACGAGTAATTCGGCGTCTGGTCCACGGTGCGCAGCGCCGTCTCGAGCTCGGGGAGCGGCACCACGTTCTGCTGGCACGACGCCGAGTCGAGGATGGCGTGGAAGTACACGAACGGGTCGTGCTTGGCGGCGTACTGGTCCTGGGGCGCGGCGCGCTCGGTGGGGTCGAGCGCACCGATCGGCGCGTGACCGCAGGTGGCCGCTTCGCGCGAGGGATCCTTCCCCATGTCCTCCATGTACCCCTTCCACGTGAGTCCCTTCGCCATGAGCTGGTTGGCGATGGTCTGCACGTGCGCGGGGTAGATGCAGCCGTCACCGATCGGCTGGCCGTCGGGCGCGGTGCCGGTCTGCACGAACTCCTCGTAGCGCCCACAATCCAGTTGCGTCTTGGGGCTCGGCGCGATGCCGCTCACCATCGCGATGTAGTTGTCGAGGCTGTAGTGACCGATCCCGTAGTACTGGTGGAGCAGCGCCCCCGCGCGCGGCAGCGTGTCGGCGAGGTACGGAGCGCGCGTGCCCGGCCCGAAGGTGGTGTCGTACCCCTGGTTCTCGAGCACGATCACGAACACGTGACCGATGGCCGGCGTGCCGGGCTTCGTGGCGCCCGGGTGAGCTTCGGAGCACCCGGCGGCGCCGAGCAGTGCGAGCGCGAGGGCGGCCGCGCGGGGCAGCCGGCGAGTGAAGAGAGGCATGAAGAACGTGGGAGCTGGTGGAGGGGAGGGTACGTGGTCCAGCGACGGAAGGATGAATCTGCCTCGCCGCACCCTGGTGAGGTAGGTGTATCGGTTCCGTTTCGATCGCGCGGGGGTCCCGGCGCGCTGATCGCGCGAGTGACGACCTTCACGACGCGCCGCACGCCTTTCACCCCAATTCCATTGGAGTAGCGCGTCCCGGCCGCGATCGTGCGGGCGTTCCGCGCCTTCAACCAGGAGGGGGCATGCGCTACCGAGGCCTGTTGGTCGTCAGCGGGTTGGCCGCACTGATCGCCTGCGGCGGGAGCTCGTCCATCACCGGAAGCACGAACAGCGGGGGCGGCGGACCGCCTCCGCCGCCGCCGAACGGCAGCGTGCACATTCAGGACTTCAGCTTCGGGCCGGAGACGGTCACGGTGAAGGTGGGGCAGACCGTGCAGTGGACGAACGATGGACCGTCGGCGCACACCACCACGAGCGACGCGGGGCTGTGGTCGAGCAACTCGCTCGCCGCGCCAGGCGACGGCACGTACGGAAACGGCACCACGGCGGGCGGGACGTTCAGCTTCACGTTCACGCAGGCGGGGACCTACACGTATCACTGCTCGAACCATCCGCCCAACCTGTACCCGCACTTCAAGGGCGTGGTGGTGGTGACTCCGTAGCACGGTGCGGGCGGCGCGACCAGCGCCGTCTCTCACCGCGGGAGGGCGCGGGCGCTTGACATAGGGGGTGGGGGTATGCTAGTCTCCGCCTGCACTGGAGATTCACCCTCGTCCCGCTTCGCTCGCCCACGCCGTCCTCGTGCACCGAATCCGCCGTTTCGCCGCGATCATCATGGGCCTGCTCACGATCCAGTCATCGATCGTGAGCGGCGCCGCGGCGTGCTCGATGGAGAGCGCGCCGGCGCTCGGCGAAGTCATGGATGGCCACATGGGCGGCGGAGTCCACTCGGTCCACGAGTCGGCTGACGCGAGCGCTGTCCCTCGCGCGGCGCACCGGGCGACATCGTCGCGTTCCTCCTGCCCTCACGCGCCGCGCCGGCATGGCTCCGGCTGCGACCTCCCCTGCGTCCCCGACGGCTGCGTCCCGGGTACGCACTGTGCATCCGCTCCGCTCGATCGGAAGATGGCGTCCGCCGCGACCCCGTCCCGCTCGGCCGAGCTCCCCGCGTCCGCACGGCCCCACGCGCTCCGCTCGGTGAGCATCGCTCCCGAGCCCCCGCCTCCCCGCGCGTAGCACCCACACCGTCCGTGCACGCCGTGCCGAGCCTCGAGCGCGATCGCGTTCGCTCGGCGTCCTCGCCACATCCATCGCGGGAAGTCGCAGTCCATGTCCGTCTCACCGGGTCAGTCGCTCCACACCTCACGCCGCGCTCGTGTCGCGCGCGGTACCTTCCTCACGTCGGCGCTCGCCGCCGCGCTCTTCCTCGCGCTCGCTCCCGCCGTCCAGGCACAGCACCGGGCGGGGCACCCGCCGGTGCCGCCGGACTCGGCCCACCGCGACACGAGCGGTGAGCGCGCCAAACACCCCTCGGCCGACAGCATGCCGGCAATGCCCGGCATGGCGCACATGGCCGGTGGGTCGATGCCCGCCCGCGACATGCAGGGGATGATGACGGGACCGCTCGGCATCTCGCACGTGCGCATGGGCTCCGGCACGTCGTGGCTCCCCGATTCGTCACCGATGCACGCCACCCATTTCATGTGGGGCGACTGGACGGTGATGCTGCACGGCGTCGCCTTCGGGCAGTACGACTACCAGGGCTCCGAGCGCGGCGCCGATCAGCTCGGGATCGTGGACTGGGAGATGCCGATGTTGATGCGCCGCATCGGCGACGGCCTCCTGCACCTGCACGCCATGGTGAGCCTCGAGCCGGCGACGATCGGTGCGAAGGGGTATCCGCTGCTCCTTCAGACCGGCGAGTCGTACAGGGGCGAGCCGCTGCACGACCGGCAGCACCCGCACGACGCGGTGATGGAGCTCGCGGCGCTCTTCCAGCAGCCCGTCGGCGCGGGCGTGGCGGTGGAGCTGTACGCCGGACTCGCGGGGGAGCCGGCGCTCGGTCCCGTCGCTTTCATGCACCGCCCCTCCGCGCAGAGCGATCCGCTCGCCCCACTCGGCCATCACTGGCAGGATGCCACGCACATCTCGTTCGGCGTGGTGACGGCGGGGGTGTACGGGCGCCGGTGGAAGCTCGAGGGCTCCGCGTTCAACGGCCGCGAGCCGGACGAGCACCGGTGGAACCTCGACCTGCGGCGTCCGGACTCGTACTCCGGCCGGTTGACGGTGAATCCGACGGGGCGGCTGAGCGTCGCCGGCTGGTACGGCTACCTGTCGAGTCCGGAGGCGCTGCACCCGGACGAGTCGGTGCACCGCTACGGCGCCTCGATGCTCTATGCCGGCCGCGGCATCCGCGGCGGCGCGTGGGCGAGCGCGCTGGTGTGGGGCGCGAACGCGCACGGCGGGCGGGTGGAGAACAGCGCGTTGGCGGAGACCAACCTCGAGATCGGGGAGCGTCACACCGTGTTCGCGCGCGCGGAGTACGTGCGGAAGAGCGCGCAGGATCTCGTGCTCCCCGGAATCGATCCGGAGCGGGAGTTCGACGTGGGCTCGTTGGTGCTCGGATATCTGCGGGAGATCGCCTCGATTCCCGGCGGCACCATCGGCATCGGTGGCCGCGCGTCGATGGGCATCGTGCCGTCGGCGGTCGGGCGGTTCTACGGCACGCGGACGCCCAAGGGGATCGACATCTACGTCAGGGTTCGTCCGCGCGTGATGTCGTCGGGCGATCACGGAGGGTGACGGACGGCGCGGATGGCGGCACGATCCCTGCGCCCCTGGGGCGTATGGCGTGCACGCATTCGTAGCGCGCTTCCACAGTCCGCGAACATGCATGGGCCGCGGCGCCTCGGTGGCGATCGCATCGTCGCCCGGCCGTCATGCCTGACGAATGACCGCACTCTTCTCGCCCCGTTCCACCTGGGTGGCGCGCGGCGTGCTCATCGCGGCGCTCCTCGTGGCCGCGGTGGTACCGGCGCTCGCCATGACGTGGGTGCGCACCCCGTGGGCACGGGGGGAGCACCGGCGCATCGCGCAGCCGGTGGCGTTCGATCATCGCATCCACGTCACCGGGTTGCGCATCGACTGCCGCTACTGCCACGCGGAGGCGGACCGCGGCGCGTGGGCGGGGCTCCCGTCCACGCGACAATGCGTGCCGTGCCACACGAAGCTCTGGATGTCCAGCGACGTGATGGCACCGGTGCGCCGGAGCCTCGCGACCGGGAGGCCGATTCCCTGGGCGCGGGTGACGCAGCTTCCGGACTTCGTGTACTTCGACCATGCGATGCACGTGACCAAGGGAGTCGGGTGCGAGACGTGCCATGGCCGCGTGGACCGCATGGCGACGGCGGAGCAGGTGGCGCCGCTCACGATGACGTGGTGCGTGGACTGCCATCGCGATCCGGCGCCGCGGCTGCGGCCGCCGCAGGCGATCACGGCCATGGGATGGACGCGCCCGGCGGGAGACGACTCATCGGGGCGGGTGCTGGCAGCGCGCTACCACGTGCGCCGCCTGACGAACTGCACGACGTGCCACCGCTGACGTGGCGGAGCGCGAACGAGCACGGTGGGAAAGGGGGCTGGGTGATGCGAGAGGATGGAGCGCGAGGGAGCTGGCGGAAGCGTCTCGAGCGGTACTCGGGGCGCGACTGGTACCACGCGCTCGCCGAGCACGCGGGCGGGGAGTTCCCGCCGGGGGCCGCCGATCCGCCGCGCGCGCTCTCCCGCCGGGACTTCGTGCGCCTGCTCGGCGCGAGCGCGGCGCTGGCCGGGCTCGGCGCCTGCGTGCGTGAGCCGGATCGGAAGATCTTCCCGTACGTGGACGCGCCGCCGGAAGTGGTTCCCGGCGAACCGCTGCACTACGCGACGGCGATGACGCTGGACGGCTTCGCCACCGGCCTCGTCGTGGAGAGCAACGCCGGGCGTCCCACGAAGGTGGAGGGTAACCCGGACCATCCGGCGAGCCTCGGCGCGGCGGGGATCCACGAGCAGGCCTCGGTGCTCCAGCTCTACGATCCGCATCGCGCGCGCGTCGTGCGCGGCGGCGGGCGTCGATCGTCGTGGGGCGCCGTCGCGGCCGCGTTCGCTCCCGCGGCGCTCGCGCGGCGAGTGGGCGTGCGCGGCGGCGGGCTGCGGCTCCTGCTCGCGCCCACGGCATCCCCGCTCGTGGGCACGCTGCTCGGGCGAGTGCTCGCGCGCTACCCCGACGCGCGCGTGACGTTCTACGCTCCGATGGTGAGCGCCGCGCCGAACGCGGCGGCGCGCGCGGTGCTCGGCGCGGCGCTCGTGCCGCAGTACGACTTCCGCGCCGCCGATGTGGTGGTGACGCTCGACGCCGACGTGCTGGCGAGCGGTCCCTTCAACCTTCGCTGGGCTCGTGACCACGCGGAGCGTCGGCGCGCGCGGCCGGCGGGATCGCTGTACGTGGCCGAGCCCACCCCGTCACCCACGGGGACGGTGGCCGACCACCGGATCGCCGCGACCCCCGCCGGCATCGGCGCGCTCGCCGCGGCGCTGCTGCGCGCCGTGCAGAGCGACGCGCGATTCGCCGCGCGTGTGGGCACGGGCCCGCTCGGCGAGCCGCCGCTCTCCCAGGGTGAGCGCGCGTGGGCGAGCGCCGCGGCGGCGGATCTGGCCGGGCACGCCGGGCGGTCGATCGTCGCGGCCGGCGCCGGCCAGCCGGCCGAAGTGCACGCGATAGTACACGCGCTGAACGCGGCGCTCGGCAACATCGGCTCCACGGTGTGGTACACGCCGAGCGCGCTGCTCGACGCCGGCGATCGCGAGCGGGATCTCGCCGCGCTCGCCGCCGAGCTGCGAGGCGGCGCGGTGAACACGCTCGTGGTGCTGGAGGGGAATCCCTGCTACGGCGCGCCGGCGGACCTCGCGCTCGCGCGCGGCGTGCGCGCGGTGCCCAACTCGCTCTACCTCGGCGCGTATGCCGATGAGACCGCGCGCGCGTGCACCTGGCACGTGCCGGCCGCGCACTATCTGGAGTCGTGGGGCGATGCACGGGCGTACGACGGCACCGCGTCGCTGGTGCAGCCGCTCATCGCGCCGCTCCACGGCGGACGCACGGTGGCGGAGCTGCTCGCCGTGCTCGCGGGGGAGGGGACCACGAGCGCGCACGACCTGCTGCGCGAGGCGTGGCGCGCGAGCCATGGCGACGGCGCCGATGCGGACGCGGCGTGGAGCGAAGCGCTCCGCCGTGGCGTCATCGCTGGCACGACGCTCCCGCGCGTCACTCCCGCCGTGCGCTGGGATGCCGTGGGTCGCGCGCACCACGCCCTCCTCGAGCGCAGCACTCGCCCTGCTGGCGGGCTCGAGATCGCGTTCGTCGCGAGCCACGCCGTGCACGACGGCCAGTTCGCCGACAACGCGTGGTTGCAGGAGCTCCCCGATCCGGTCACGAAGCTCACGTGGGACAACGCCGCGCTGATGGCGCCGGCGCTCGCGGCGCGGCTGGGGGTCGCGAGCGGCGACGTGGTGGCGCTGCGACTCGGCGCGCGGACGCTCGATGCGCCCGCGCTCGTGGTGCCGGGGCAGGCCGACGGGGGGATCACGCTGGCGATGGGCTACGGCCGCACCGGCGCCGAGGCGGCGGCGCGCGGTGTGGGGGTGGACGCCAATGCGCTCCGCACCTGGGATGCGCCGTACGCGGCCACGGGTCTCACGATCGCGCGCACCGGGCGCAGGCACGCGCTCGCGATCACGCAGGCGCACTGGTCGATCGAAGGGCGCGGGGAGAGCGTCCTCGGCCAGCGCGTCGTGCGCCCCGAATCGGGGGGCGCCGAGGCGCCGCCCGTCGCGCCGGCGCGTAAGCGGCGCCCCCTCACGCTGTACGAGCCTCCCGCTCCGCCCGCCGAGGGATTCGGCGCCGACCAGTGGGCGATGGTGATCGATCTCGACGTGTGCACCGGGTGCAGCGCGTGCGTGGTCGCCTGTCAGGCCGAGAACAACGTGCCGGTGGTGGGGAAGGAGGGGGTGCTGGAGAGTCGCGAGATGCACTGGCTGCGCATCGACCGGTACATCGACGGACCCGCGGACGCGCCCCGCTTCGAGACGCAGCCCATGCTCTGCCAGCACTGCGAGAAGGCGCCTTGCGAGTACGTGTGCCCGGTGGGCGCCACGGTGCACAGCGACGACGGGCTCAACGAGATGATCTACAACCGCTGCGTGGGCACGCGCTTCTGCTCCAACAACTGCCCGTACAAGGTACGCCGCTTCAACTGGTTCGACTACAACGCCGAGCTCGCGGAGACCGAGCGGATGGTGAAGAACCCGCAGGTGACGGTGCGCGCGCGCGGCGTGATGGAGAAGTGCACGTTCTGCGTGCAGCGCGTGCGCAGGGCGCAGATGGCGGCGCAGCTCGCGGGGGAGCCGCGCACCGGTCCGGTGATGACGGCGTGCCAGCAGACCTGTCCCACGCGCGCCATCGTGTTCGGCTCGCTCACGGACCCGGCGAGCGAGGTGGCGCGCGCGGTCGGCGACCCGCGCGCCTTCAGCGCGCTGGGCGAGCTCGGGACCGTTCCTCGCGTGCGGTACCTGGCGCGCGCGCGGAACGCGTCCGTCGCCGCGCCGGGGGACTCGCGGCGCCCCACCGAGGGGGACGATGGCGGCGAGTGACCTGCCGGACGACGGCACGCTCACCACGAAGCTGCTCGCGCCGACGTGGACTGCCGCGCCCGCGTGGCGCTGGCTCTTCCTGGCCTCGGGGGCCCTCACCGCGCTGTTCTTCGTGGCCATGGGCGTCACCTTCGCGCGCGGCATCGGCGTGTGGGGGAACAACATCCCCGTGGCGTGGGCGTACGCCATCACCGACTTCGTGTGGTGGATCGGGATCGGCCACGCGGGCACGTTCATCTCCGCTTTCCTGCTGCTGCTCAATCAGCGGTGGCGCGCATCGATCAACCGGCTGGCCGAAGCGATGACGCTGTTCGCGCTCGTGAACGCGTCGCTCTTCCCGCTCCTGCACCTGGGGCGGCCGTGGTTCTTCTACTGGCTCATCCCGTATCCGGCGACGATGGGCGTGTGGCCGAACTTCAAGAGCTCCCTCCCGTGGGACGTCGCGGCGATCTCGACGTACTTCACCGTCTCGCTCCTCTTCTGGTACCTGGGGCTGGTGCCCGATCTCGCGACGGCGCGCGATCGGGCGCCGGGGCGTACGCGGCGGCGCATCTACGGCGTGTTCGCGCTCGGCTGGCGGGGGCGCGCCGAGGAATGGCGCCACTATCGCGTGGCGTACACCCTGCTCGCCGGGCTGGCCACGCCGCTCGTGATCTCCGTGCACAGCATCGTGAGCCTCGACTTCTCCATCGCCCAGCTCCCCGGCTGGCACTCGACCATCTTCCCGCCGTACTTCGTGGTGGGCGCCATCCACTCCGGCTTCGCGATGGTGCTCATGCTGGTGCTTCCGGTGCGCCGCATCTTCCGGCTCGAGCAGGTGATCACCCCGACGCACCTGGACCGGATCGCCAAGCTGATGCTCGTCACGGGCACGATGCTCGCCTACAGCTACCTGTGCGAGACCTTCGGCGCCTGGTACAGCGGAGACCCGTTCGAGCGCTACACGATGCTCATCGCGAGGCCGCTCGGGCCGTACGCGCCGCTGTTCTGGGTGATGACGGCGGTGAACGTGCTGGTGCCGCAGCTCTTCTGGTCGGCGCGCATGCGCACGAGCCAGCTCGCGCTGTTCGTCGCCGGAGTCCTCATCTGGGCGGCGATGTGGCTGGAGCGGTTCGTGATCATCGTCGGCTCGCTCAACCGCGACTTCCTCCCTTCCAGTTGGCACCTGTACGCGCCCACCTGGGTGGATTGGAGCCTGCTGGCCGGCAGCATCGGGCTGTTCTGCTTTCTCTTTCTCGCGTTCCTGCGCTGGGTGCCGTTCGTGCCCATCTCCGAGGTGAAGCGCGTGCGCTACGAGCTGTCACGCGCCGCCGATTCGGCGCCGGAGTCCGCCGAGCGAGGCGCGGCGTGAGCGGCGCATCGCGGCGGAGGCCGCGCCTCTTCGCCGAGTTCGCGAGCGCCGATGCCATGCGCGCCGCACTCGATGCGCTGCGCCGCGAGCGCTACCACGACCTCGACACCTACGCGCCCTTCGACATGCCGGAGCTCGACGAGCCGCTCGGCCTGCGCCGGTCGCGGCTCGGGTGGCTCGTGGTCGCCGGGGGGGCGCTCGGGCTGGTGGCCGGCTACGGCATCCAGTGGTGGGCGAACGTGCGCTCGTATCCGCTCGACATCGGCGGCCGCCCGGTGCACGCGGTGCCGGCGTTCGTGCCGGCGACGTTCGAGGGGACGGTGCTCGTCGCCGCGCTGGCGGCATTCTTCGGCCTGCTCCTCGTGCTGCGCCTGCCGAAGCTCTGGGCGCCGGAGGACGAGATCGAGGGCTTCGAGCGCGCGACGATCGACCGCTTCTGGATCGCGATCGGCACGCTGGCGAGCGACCTCGATCGCGCGCACGCGGAGGAGCTGCTGCGTCGCGCGGGCGCCCACCGGATCATCTCCCTGCCACGGTGATGCG
The DNA here is from genome assembly GCA_035760785.1 of Gemmatimonadaceae bacterium. Lineage (GTDB taxonomy): Bacteria > Gemmatimonadota > Gemmatimonadetes > Gemmatimonadales > Gemmatimonadaceae > JADGGM01. Next base: position 16,265 of record DASTSH010000143.1, read on the forward strand.
AAGAGCAGATCGCGCCTCCCTCGCGTACCGCGTCGCGCTCGTCCTGGCGGGCGTGATGTGCGCGGCCTGCTCCGACCGCCCGGGGCGCGGCTGGGACTGGGAGCGCATGCGCTCGCAGCCGCGCTATCAGGCGTACGGCGCGAGCGCGTTCTTCCCCGATGGGAAGTCGATGCAGGCGCCCCCTTCCGGCACCGTATCGCGCGAGTCCGGCGCCGATGCCGAGGCGGATGCCGCGGCGCGCGCGGCGACGGCATCGCCGTCCGCGGCCATGCTGCGGCGCGGGGCGGACCGTTTCCACATCTTCTGCGCCGTCTGCCACGGCGAGCGCGGCGATGGTCGCAGCATCGTCGCCGCGAACATGGAGCCGCCGAAGCCGCCGTCGCTGCTCTCGGCGCCGGTGCGCGCGCTCCCACCGGACGCGCTCCACGCCGTGATCAGCGGGGGATTCGGGCGGATGCCGTCGTACGCCAACGAGCTGTCCCCGGCCGATCGCTGGGCGGTAGTGGCGTACGTGCGGGCACTGCAGCGTGAGCACCCCGCGGGTGCGGCGATGGACAGCGCGTCCGCTCCGGGAGCGCAGCCATGACGCCCCGCATACGCGAACGGCCGGCATCGACCCCGCCGGACACCGGGAAGCTCGTGCGATACGGAGGCATCGCCGGCATCGTCGGGCTCGTCGCGTGGGGGATCGGCGCGGCGATCGACCCGCGGCGCGCGCTGGGCGCGTACCTCTTTGGCTACGCCACGGTGCTCACGGTGGCGCTCGGCGCGTTGATCCAGGTGATGATCAGCCACGTCACCGCCGCGAGGTGGTTCACCGTGCTGCGCCGGCTCGCGCTCGATGTGGCCGGCGCCATGCCGGCCCTCTTGGTGCTCGCCATTCCCATCCTGGCAGGTGTGCACGCGCTCTATCCGTGGGCCGTCCCGGCGTCGCTCCCGCCGGCCACGCGCGTGCTGGTGGCCCGCAAGCACGGATGGCTCGCGCCCGGCTTCTTCATCGCGCGCGCGCTGTTCTATCTGCTGGTGTGGATCGTCGTGGGCGTCACGCTCCGGCGGGCGTCGCTGCGGCAGGACGCGGCCACCCCCGAGAGGGCCGCGGCGCTCGCGCGGCGCGACCGCCGCACGAGCGCGATCGGGCTCATCGCCGTCGGGCTCACGCTCACCTTCGCCGCCTTCGACTGGCTCATGTCGCTCGAGCCGGCGTGGTACTCCACCATCTACGGCGTGTACGTGTTCGCCGGCGGCTACCTCGCGGCGCTCGCGCTCATGGCCACGGTCGGTTGGCTGGCGTCGCGCCGCGGCGGCGCGCTCGACGACGCCGTGACGCCGGAGCACGTCGGAGCGCTCGGCAAGCTCCTGCTCACGTTCGTGATCTTCTGGGCGTACATCGCCTTCTCCCAGTACCTCATCATCTGGATCGGCGACCTGCCAGGAGACGTGTCGTGGTACGTGGTCCGCACGCGCGGCGGCTGGGGGGCGCTCGCGCTCGTGGTCGCGGCCGGACAGTTCGCGATCCCGTTCCTGCTGCTCCTCCCGCGCGCCCTCAAGCGGCACCCCGCGGTGCTCGGCGCGCTCGGCGCGTGGCTGCTCGCGATGCACGTGCTCGATGTGTACTGGCTCGTGCTGCCGGCGCTGGATCCCGCGGGCATCCGTGCGAGCTGGCTCGACGTCGCGGCGCTGCTCGGAATCGGCGGCGCCGCCACCGCCACGGCCGCGTGGCGCGCCAGGGGGCATCCACCGCTTCCCGTGCGCGATCCGTACGTGGAGCAGTCGATGCGCTACGTGGAGCCGTGATCCCCGGCGGCCGCGCCGGCACGCCGGGTCGCGGCGTGCCGGTGTGGCCCGTCACCGGCGCGGCGCCGGCGGCGCGAGGTCGCCCGGAGGCGCGGTGAGCGGCCCGCTCAACGTGCGCAGGAAGGCCACGAGCTGCCGCTGCTCTTCTTGCGTCAGGTGCAGGGGCTTCAGCTCGCTGCGCCCGAGCGGCGCGGCGGGCGCGGCGCTGTAGTGCGCCACCACGTCGGCGAGCGTCGCGAACTGGCCGGCGTGCATGTACGGCGCCCGGTCGGCGACGTTGCGCAGCGATGGCGTCTTGTACGCGCGCATCAGCGCCGCCCCACGGGTGACGGCGAAGCGCAGCTCCTGGCAGTCGTCCGGCGTCGCATCGCTGTAGCGCCCCGTGCAGGCGAACTCGCTCGCGAGCGCCTGCCGCACGCCCACCGCGCGCCCGCTGTCGTACGGTAGCGCCACCGCGGGGAGGGGCACGCCGGTGTTGTGGAAGCTCTCGTCGGTGAACAGCGCTCCGTTGTGGCAGGTGGAGCAGTTGCCCTTGCCGATGAACAACCGCAACCCCGCTTCCTCGTCGCGCGTGAGCGCATCCTCGGGCGTGTGCGGCCGCCCGGCCAGCTCCGCGTCCACGTAGCGATCGAAGCGGGAAGGCGCGAAGCGGATCCGCCGCTCGTACGCGGCGATCGCCTTGCCGATGTTCGCGTACACCCGGGTGATCTCATCGCGCCGCGCGGCCGGCATGCGCCTCCAGGCGCCGCGGCGCACGGTGTCCAGCACCGGCCCGGCGCGATCGGGAAGCCCGCGTAGATCCGGCAGCGGACCGAACACCGCCTCGTACTCGGCGCGGTAGGCGGCGGCGATCACGTGCGCGTACTGGGTGCGGTCGCCGCCATGCTCCACCGGGCTCTCGAGCGGGCCGAGCGCCTGCCCCCACTGGCTGTCCGCGCGGCCATCCCAGAACTGCCAGGGGCTGTGCGCGGTACCCGCCACGGGCATGGTGCGCCGCGCCGTGGTGCCCACCCCCTCGCCGAACGGCTTGCCATCCTGGAAGTCGTGCTCCGGCATGTGGCAGCTCGCGCACGATACCGTCCCCGTGCCGCTGAGCCGCGTGTCGAAGAACAGGCGGTGTCCCAGGCGTGCGGCGGCGCTGTCATCAGCGTACCGGTTGGAGGGATCCGCCGGCACCAGGCCGAGGCTCGCGAGGGAGAGGGAGCGGAGCTGCTCGCGCTCCCGCGGCGTCCAGCGCGCGCGGGCGGAAGACGGAAAGTGCAGGGCGGCCGCGGAGATCGACACCAGCGCGAGCAGGCTGGCGACCACGGTGGCGACACGGGTGGGGCGCATGGGATGCACTCGGTCTCGATGTAGATGGCGGCCGTCAGAGATTCAGGTTGAACACGAGCGAGTCGTCGCCGGCGGCGGAGTGCACGTGGAACTTCATCACCCACCAGCCGGACATGCTGAACTTCACCCCCTCCACCAGGTGATCGCCGTTGCCGGCGTGCCGCGTGACCACCGGCTGCGTGGGGAGCCCGTGCCCGTGCTGGGGCATGCCGCCGTCGATGGTGATCTGCGCGTCGTCCACCGGCGTGCCGCTCGCCGTCTCCAGGTGGAACGTCCAGCGCTGCATGCGCCCCTGCGGGATGGGGTCGGCCTGCGGGCGGATCGTGCCGCGATACACGCCGGCGGCGCTGGTGCGCGTGCGAGAGTAGTCGAGATCACGGGGCGGCTTGGCGAACATCATGCAGCCGGCGATGAGGGCGACGGCGGCCGCCGCCACGCCCGTGCGGGCGATCGAGCGGAGCACGCGCGCGCGGCGCGCGGTGAGGATCGAGTCGGTGGAGCGCATGAGAGCCTCGCGGTCGAATGGTCGGGAACGACGAGAGCCACGTCGTGTGGACGTGGCTCCAGGTTACGACCGGCGAGGCGTGCCAGCTTGAACGAAGCGGCTGGTCCCTTGAACGTAGCGGCTATTCGCTGCGCAGCGCCTCCAGCGGATCCACGCGGGCCGCGCGCCAGGCGGGGAGCGTCGCCGCCGCCGCGGCGACGGCCATGAGCACGGCGGCCACGCCGCCGAACACCACCGGGTCGCGCGCCGGCTCCTGGAAGAGCAGGGGAGCGACCCATCGCGCGCCGGCGAGCGCGATCGCGCCGCCGAGCAGCACCCCCACCGCCGCGAGGCGCAGCCCGCCCACGAGCACCAGGCGCACCACGTCCGCCGCTCGCGCGCCGAGCGCGACGCGCACGCCCATCTCGTGCGTCCGCTGCACCACGTCGTACGCCACCACGCCGTACAGACCGACGGCCGCCAGCGCGAGCGCGAGCGCGCCGAACACGGTGAACATCGTGGCGCCCACGCGCCACGAGCGCATCTCGCCGCCGATGACGTCGGAGAACGGCGTCACCGTCACGTACGAGGCGCCGGGCATCACGCGCTGGAGCCGGCGGCGGATCGCGTCGGCGTGCGCCGCGGCGTCGCCGCGCACGCGCACGAGCAGCCCGGTCTGGTCCGGATGGAATTGGTCCGACGACAGGTAGTAGTACAGCGATGGATCGTCGCCGAGGCTGTTGTTCTTGATGTCCTCGGCGATGCCCACCACGTACGTGCACGGCATCGTGTCCGCGCCCACCTTCACGCACTCGCCGATCGGATCGCGCGCCGGCCAGAGCGCACGCGCCATCGACTCGCTCACCACCATCGCGCGCGGCGCGCCGGCGACATCACGCGCCTCGATCCCGCGCCCGCGCACGAGGCGCGTTCCCATCGTCGCGAAGTAGTCCGGCGTGACCGCGTTCAGGTCGAACTCCCCGAGGCGGCGCACGGAGTCGATGCCGGCCACGTGCAGGTCGAGGTCCCACGTGCTCCAGAAGGGCACGCTCGTGTGCAGCGCCGCGTGCTCCACCTCGGGGATGCGCTCCGCCGCCGCCAGCAGGTCGCGCCGCAGCGTCACCGCCCGGGCGCTGTCCAGGTGCACGCCGCGCATGTTCGGCTCCACGAGGAGCACCGGCGTCACGTCGTAGCCGAGCCGCAGCGAGCGGACGTTGCGGAGGCTGCGCACGAAGAGCCCCGCGCCCACGAGCAGCACCACGGACAGCGCGCCCTGCATCACGAGCAGCGCGGCGCGGGCGCGCGAGCGATGGTACGTGCCCTCGCGCACACCGGCCTTGAGATCGCTCGCCAGCTCCACCCGGCCGGCGTGCCACGCGGGGGCGAGCCCGGTGAGCAATCCCGCCGCGAGCGCCGCGAGCCCCGTGAACAGGAGCGTCCGCCCATCGCCGAGCACCGAGGCTTCCGCCCCCTTCGGGAGGAACGCGGCGCGCAGCAGCGCGCCTCCCCACTGCGCCACCAGCACCCCGGCGACGCCGCCGAGCGCGGCGAGCAGCGCGCTCTCGAGAAAGAGCTGCGAGAGCAGACGGGCGCGCGACACCCCGAGCGCCAGCCGTACCGCGATCTCCCGCCGCCGGCGCAGGGCACGCGCGAGCAGCAGGTTCGCCACGTTCGCGCAGGCGATGAGCAGCACGAGCAGCGCCATCCCGCCCACCAGCCTCGCCACCTTGCCCAGGCTGCTCTGATTCGGCCCGCGCTCGTCGAGGATGGATGCCGCGATGGCGTGGGGACGCGCGATGGCCACCGGCTGGCGCTCCGAGCCCGCGGCCGCCTCCGCCTCGTAGCTGCGCCGGAAAGCGTCGGTGAGGTCGGCGGTCGCCGCCACGAGCGTCACCCCCGGCTTGCGCTGCACGAGCATCTCCGCCCAGGTCCAGTGGTACGTCGACCACCACTGCTCCCCGTGGAGGCGAATCTCGATGGTGCCCGCGTAGGAGGAGATGGGGATGAACGCCACCGGCGGCTTGCTCGGCCAGAGCCCCACGAAGCCGCGCGGCGCGACGCCGATGATCGTGTACACCGTGGCGCCGATGCGCAGCGTCGCGCCGAGCACGTCGGGGCGGCCGCCGAAGCGCGTCTGCCACAGGCCGTAGCTCAGCACGGCCACCGGCGTTCCCGACGGCGGCTGGTCCTCGCGGGCGGTGAAGTAGCGGCCGAGCGCCGGCGGCGCATCGAAGAAGCCAAAGAAGCCGGCGCTCACGATCCCCACCTGCATCTCGCGCGCCTCGTCCCCCGTGCCGATCGCCAGCGCGCGCTCGGTCACCTCGGCGGTGCGGTCGAAGGACCGCGTGTCGCGGGTGAGGTCCACCCATCGCGCGTACTGCACGCCGCCGTTCGCCACCTCCTTGCCGCGGTAGGTGGTGGCGAGATAGACGCGATGGGTGCGCGCCGGCGCGGCGAGCATCGGCGGGGGGCGGAAGAGCAGGCGGTCGACCACGGAGAAGATGGCCGCGTTGGCGCCGATGCCCAGCGCGAGCGTGAGCACCACGGCGGCGGTGAAGCCCGGCTCGAGGCGCAGCCGCCGCGCGGCGTAGCGCAGGTCGCGCCAGATGCCGTCCAGCCACTCGCCGCGACGGCGCGCGCCGACGGTGTCGCGGTCGATCGCGGCGAGCGCCACGCGCGTCCGCTCCACATCGCCGAAGCGGCGCGCCGCCTCGCGGCGCGCGGCGTCGGGGGACATCCCGCGCGCCATCAGCTCGCGCGTCGACATCTCGAGGTGGAACGCCAGCTCGTCTTCGACCGCGTGGTCCACGTCCTGCGCGCCGCGGTCCAGGCGGAAGAGCCGCCGCACGCCAGGGATGCGCGCCATGTCAGGCCCCCTGGGCGGCGAGGATCTTGGAGACCGCGCTGGCGTAGCGCGTCCACAGTGCGGACTTGGCGCGGAGCTGCCGCCGGCCGGCGGCGGTGAGCTGGTAGAACTTCGCCCGGCGGTTGTTCTCCGACAGCCCCCATTCGCTCTCGAGCCAGCCGCGCTGCTCCATGCGATGCAGGGCGGTGTAGAGCGCGCCCTCCTCGATCTGCAGGTCGTCGTCGCTGGTGTCGCGGATCCATCGCGCCGCGGCGTAGCCGTGCATCGGCCCCCAGGCGAGCGTCTTGAGGATCAGCAGGTCGAGCGTCCCCTGGAGGAGATCGAGATCGGCGGGCATCGGCGTTCCCCTGAGCGTTTGATGGGAACGGTACGACGGTGCCGTCGGACTGTCAACTCGGAGGCCGGGGATCGCCTCCGGTCGTTATCATTGAGGAGCCGGGGACGGCATCGCGCCGCCCGCGAGCCCGGCCGTGGCGAGCCGTGCCGGCGCGGACCATCCGGACCTCACACCGTGGGTAGCCCGAGGATGAAACAACCGTACACCGAATACCGAGACACTCCACTGTGGGCAGCGGTGGAGCGCGTGCTGGCGGATCTCGAGGCGAGCGGTGAGGTCGCCATCACGACCGCGCCAGAGTACGTGATCGGCTACGTCTGCCGGGAGCTCGCCGCGAAGAAGGTGGTGGCGGGGGATGCGCTCGTGGCGGAGCCGGAGCTGGGACTGTAGGCGGATCGCAGGTGACGCGCAGGAGAGCGCACGGCGCACCGCTGTTGCGGATCGGGTGCACGTGCGCTAAGCTTCATACATCGATACACGCGCTCAGCGCGTGGACAAGTTCCGACGGATTCAGGGGCCTGCCGATGCGAGCAGGCCTTTTTTCGTTCCGTCCCGGCCACCATCTGGTGGCACCCGGCGTGAGGGAGATCACGAGCACGTCGTCGTCGGTTCGTACTGCATCGGTTCTCGGACCCGTGCTCCGGCCACGGCACCAATCAGAACTCAGGAGTCACACGATGCGTACGACCGGAACCGTGAAGTGGTTCAACGATGCGAAGGGCTTCGGCTTCATCACACCCGCGAACGGTCAGAAGGACTGCTTCGTCCACCATTCGGCGATCCAGGGGAACGGATTCAAGACGCTGGCCGAGGGCGAGTCCGTGGAGTTCGACGTCGTGCAGGGGCAGAAGGGGCCCGCGGCGGAGAACGTGACGCGGGTGAGCCGCTGATCTCGTCGTTTTGCTCATCTCTGCCGTCGTGGGGGGGGGGGGGGGGGGG
>DASTSH010000144.1:0-3673 GCA_035760785.1 Gemmatimonadaceae bacterium
GGGGCGGTACTGGGTGGTGCTCACACCGCTCCCGAGCGATGCGCGCGTGCTGCTGCGCGTGGACTCGATCGCCGTGGACGTGCGCGCGTACCACCACATCGAGGTCGCGCTCCTCGATGCGCCGCGGCGCATCGCGGCGGGGAGCTCCTACGCGGCGACGTTCGCGGTGCGGAACGCCGGCAACGTGGAGGGAACGGTCACACTGCGCGTCGCGAGCGGTAACGACCTTCCGACATCGCTCGACAGCGGCATGGTGCACCTGCGCCCCGGCGCGTCGGCGCAGGTGCGCGTGGTGGTGCGGACCGACGGCCTGCGGAGCCGGCATCTCCTGCACCGGCTCGAGCTCCGCGCGAGTCTCGCCGCGCGCGACAGCGTGCCGCCGGCCAGCGCGGCGAGCGTGGTGGAGCTCATCCCGCAGGTGACCGAACCGGCGCATCGCTTCCACACGCTCCCCGCCGAGGTGGCCGTGCGCGGCATCAGCGTGAAGGGCGCGCCGGGGACGCCGGAGGCGATGTACTACACGGGCGAGCTGCGGGCGCGAGGAACGCTCACGGATGGAGGGGACACGCAGCTCGACGTCCTCCTGCGCGGCCCCCAGCCGGCACCGCTCGTCGCCTTCGGGGAGCGGGATGAATACCGGATCGGACTCGGCTCGTCGCGCGCCGACCTTCGCCTCGGCGATCAGAGCGTGGCACTCTCGCCGCTCACCGAGAGCGGGCGCTCGGGCTTCGGCGCATCGGGGCGCGTCACCACCGGCCCGCTCACCGTCGGCGGCTTCGCGCTCCGCAGTCGGTGGGGATCCACGTTCTACGACGACCGGCACGAGGGCGGCTTCGCCACCGCCCGCCTCGGCACGAGCTCCACGCTGGGGGTCACCTACCTGTCGCGAGGAGGGAGCCGTCCAGGCTCGCTCTGGGCCGTGCGCGGCTCGGTGGCGCCGATCCCCGGCACGCGCGTGGATGCGGAGTACGGTTTCGGCGCCAGCGCCACGAGGCGGAGCACCGCGAACACCGTCTCGCTCACCGGGAGCTGGGCGCGGCTCGGCATCTCGGCGCAGCACCTCGCGGCGGGGAGGGACTACCCGGGCTCGGCGAGCGGCACCGCCTACGATGGCGGCAGCGCCTGGGTGCGCGTCTGGCGCCAGCTCGCGGTGCACGGCCAGATCGCGGAACAGTCGCACTCGATCCCGTTCCTGGCCACGACGATCGACGATCGGCAGCGGCGGATGGAAGGGGGGATCGCGTACGGCTCGGCGATCGGCGCGGACTACGTGCGGACGGAGCGCGCCGGTTCCCTGCTCCTCGGTCGTGGCGGCGTGCAGGAATCGGTGCGGCTGCGCGCGCGCGCGCGGCTCGGTCCGTTGACCATTGCCGGACTCGCCGAGCGCGGGCGTTCGAGGGAGCGGGCGGCGGTCGCCGAGTGGCGCCCGTTCGAGCACGAAGCGGTGCAGGCGCTGCTCGCGCCGGGCACCCGGATGTCGTACGGCGTCTCGGTCGACCGCTGGGCAGGGAGCAGCCTGTACACGTCCTGGTCGCGCGAGCAGATGTCGGCCACGGCCAATGCGACCATGCGGCTCGGTCACGATGCCACGCGCATTCGGCTCCTCGCACGCGGGGTGCGCGACGGCACCAACTCCTCGTTCCGGTCCGGCAGCGTGGACGCGGCGGTGGAGCAGCGGCTCCCGTTCGGACACGAGTTGAGTGCGAGAGTGCGCCTGCGCACGTTCGCTGGCGTCGCGGCGCTCGGCGAGTCGGTGGCGGAGCTCGAATACCGCGTGCCGCTCGGGATCCCGGTGAGCCACTCGCGCACGTCGGCGCGCATCAGCGGGCGCGTGTACGACGTGGAGAGCGGACGCGGCGTCGCGAATGCGCTCGTGCGAGTGGGCGGGCGCGCCGTCCTGACCGACGGTGCCGGGCGTCTGATGCTGACGGGCATTCGCCCCGGCGTGCAGTACCTGGAGCTCGATCGCGGCAGCATCGGGCTCGACCGTGTACCCACGCAGGAGAACCCGCTGCCGGTGAAGGTGACGGTAGGTGGCACGACGCGCGTGGAGCTGGGGGTGGTACGCGCCGCGCGCGTGAGCGGGCAAGTGGATGTGTTCAACGCCACGGCTGCGGGCGCGGCGGACTCGGGCTCGTCCATCACGCGAGTGGGCGGTCTGCAGGGCGCCATCGTCGCGCTCACGAGCGGGAGCGAGATCGTGCGGCGGGTCACCGACGGCGACGGGCGCTTCCGCTTCGAGGATCTGCGTCCGGGGCGCTGGACGCTCCGGGTGGAGCGGGCGATGCTGCCGCCGGAGCACTACCTGGAGCAGGAGGCCTTCGAACTCGATGTCGCGCCGGGGAGCGACACTGCCATCGCCGCGCGAGTGCTGCCGCGCAAGCGCGCGATACGCATCATCATCAAGGGTGAGCTCGATGCGAGGTCCCGTGACAGCACCGCCGTGGCGCACCTCCGGCCGGCGGGCGACACGGTGGCCCGAGTGGCCGCCGCCGACTCCTCTGTGCGCCGCACCGATGTCGCCGCCGGCCGCGAGGCCCGCGCGCAGGGCGCGATCCACCACCGATACACGGTCACGCGATGGGACACGGACCTGCCGAGCATCGCGGGCTTCGTGTACGGCGACAGCGCGCTCTGGCCGAAGCTGTGGCTCGCGAACCGGCGCATGCTCCGCTCCGCCGAGCGGCTCCCGGCGGGAGTGCGGCTGTTCGTCCCCGACTCCGCGCCGCTCACTTCGGAGGAGATCGCCGCGCGCGACAGCTACACCGCGGGCCGGCATGGAGTGCGAAGCGGGGCGCCGGGCTCCACAGCGGTCCGGCACTGGTACACGGTGACCAGATGGGACACCAATCTCATGGCGATCGCGAGCTTCATGTACGGCGACGCGGCGCTGTGGCCGAAGATCTGGGTGGCGAACCGATGCCGTCTCGTGAGCCCGACGGTGCTGCCGGATGGACTCCGGCTGCGCGTGCCGGACCCGGGACCGCTCACGGACGAGGAGATGCGCGCGCGCGATGCGCTGGCGCGCGACGGCACCGATCCGGCGCGCGAGGGATGCGCGCGCGCGGGCAGGCGGCCGTGAGGTGGGACGTGCTGCACCTGCCGACGCCGAACTCCGCGACAGGCGAGCGTTCGCGCTCCCATGAAACCCTTCAATACGGAACCATCATGCAACCGAATCACGCCGACATCGCCACATCCCTCGCCCTGCCGGAAGAGGACGAGAGCCTTCGTGCCGAGGTGAACGCGCTCCGCTTCCTGGTGCACGCCGGCACGGTGCTCGGTCGCTCGCTCGATCTCGGGACCACGCTCGCGCGCGCCGCGGCGGCGCCGGTGCCAGCGCTCTCCGACTGGTGCGTCGTCTATCTCGCCGGGAGCGACCGACGCCTGGAGCGGCGCGAGGGTGCCGCCGCCTCCCGGCGCGGGGAGGTGCTGATGCGTGATGCTCTCACGCGCCGCGCGATCGCGCCGGAGGCAGATGGCGCGATCGCGCGCGTGGCTCGCACGGGACTCACGGAGGTCGTGCCGCACGACCCGACTGCTCCGGCGGCATCGATCGGATCGATGGATCCCGCGCTCGGTACGCTCGGCGAAGCGCTCGGCGCCGGCACGAGCCTGGTGCTCTCGCTCCAGGCGAAGGGGCGCTCGCTCGGCGCGCTGGTCCTCACGGACG
>DASTSH010000145.1:0-23824 GCA_035760785.1 Gemmatimonadaceae bacterium
CCCCCCCGAGATGAACCCTCCCTGCTCCTAGAGAGCACTGAAGGGCCGGAGAAGACCACTCCGTCGATAGGCCGCCCGTGGACGTGGGGCAACCCACTCCGAGCGCAGCGGTCCTAATCGCCCGTGCGGCTTGACTACTCCCTTATCAAGCTGCAAGCAGAGCAAGCACTTCAACAGAAGTTCGCTGAACACGATCACACCACCTCCGATTGTCATTCGATTTCGTTCGACGATCGCTGGCGACTAGAGCGTAGGGGCCACACCCGTTCCCATCCCGAACACGGTCGTTAAGCCCTACAGCGCCGATGGTACTCCGCCCGAGAGGGCGCGGGAGAGTAGGCCGTCGCCGGCACCCCTTCGACACGCCCCCATGCCGCGTAATGCAGCGTGGGGGCGTGTTCGTTTTGGTCACCGCACGGTCGCACCAGGAGACTCCGCATGCGCGCCGGGATCGTTGCCGTCGTCGGGAAGCCGAACGCGGGTAAGTCCACCCTCCTCAATCGCATCGTCGGCCAGAAGCTCAGCATCACGAGCCCCAAGCCGCAGTCCACCCGCGATCGAGTGGTCGGCATCAGGACAGAGGGGAACGTGCAGATGATCATCGCCGACACCCCCGGCCTGCTCCAGCCACGGTACGAGCTGCAGCGCTCCATGCGCGCCGCGGCACGGCGCGCCCTCGACGACGCCGACGTCATCCTGTACCTCGCCGACGCTACCGATGGCGCTCCCCCCCCGCTCACCGAGGCGGCCGAGCTCCCCGCTCCCCCTCGCGCCCCCGTGATCACGGTGCTCAACAAGGTGGACGCGATCTCCTCCGCGGAGCGCGCGGCGCTCGTCGCCAGCGTCCCCGAGGCCGCGCCCATCTCCGCGCTCACCGGCAGCGGCGTGGATGAGCTGCTCGCGCGCGTCGCGTCGCTCCTGCCGGAGAGTCCGTTCCTCTACCCGGAGGACGAGATCGGGACCCAGCCGCTCCGGTTCTTCACCGCGGAGCTGGTGCGTGAGACCGCCCTCGAGCAGCTCGAGGAGGAAGTGCCGTACAGCATCGCCGTGGAGGTCGAGGAGTTCCGCGAGGAGCGGCGTCCGGTGTACATTCGAGCGGTCATCTACGTCGAGCGCGAGAGCCAGAAGCGGATTCTCATTGGACACGGAGGCTCGCGCATTCGCGAGATCGGTCGCGTGGCGCGAGGGAAGATCGAGGAGCTCGTGGGGAGCCCGGTCTATCTGGACCTCTGGGTCAAGGTACTGCAGAACTGGCGGCGCAACGCGCGCGCGGTTCGCCGCTTCGGCTACGAGCCACCCGAGGAGAGCTGATCATGAGCCTGTCGTTGCAGCTGCTGGAGATCCTCGTCTGCCCGAAGTGCAAGGGAGAGCTGGAGTATCGTGAGGCCGAGCTGAGCCTGATCTGTCACGCGTGTCGGCTGCGCTATCCGATCCGCGAGGACATCCCGATCATGCTCATCGATGAAGCGACGCCGCTCTGAGTGCCCCCGGCGCTGGTGCGGCGCTCTAGCCGGCCGCACGCCATGAGCTGGCGCTACTGGCTGCTCGCGTTCGTCCCCGTGGCGGTCGCCGCCGAGCTGCTGCACGCTCCACCGCTCGCCATCTTCCTCCTCAGCGCGCTCGCGATCGTTCCCCTCTCGGCGCTGCTCGGCACCGCCACCGAGGAGCTGGCCGGGCATGCCGGTCCCACGATCGGCGGGCTGCTGAACGCCACGCTCGGCAACCTCGCGGAGCTCATCATCGCCGTGCTGGCGCTGCGCGCGGGGCTGGTGGATCTGGTGAAGGCGTCCATCACCGGCTCGATCCTCGGCAACCTGCTCCTGGTGCTGGGAGCGGCCCAGCTCGTGGGAGGGCTGCGCTACCGGGTCCAGAAGTTCAATCCGCATCTGGCGGGGATGAACATCGCGCTCCTGGTCATCGCCGCGGTGGGGCTCATCGTCCCCGCGCTCTTCCATGGCGCGCACCCCGACCCCGCACGCGTGCAGACGGTGCGAATGTCGGAGTTCGTGTCGGTGTTCCTGATCATCGGCTACGGGCTGTCGCTCCTGTACTCCATGGGAACGCACCGCGCGATCTTCGGCGAGGGCGGGGCTGTGGCGGCGGGGGAGGAGGAGCCGTCATGGTCGCTCCGCACCACGCTGATCGTGCTGGCGGTGGTGGCCGCGGCGATCGGCTTCATGTCCGAGCTGCTGGTGGGCGCCACCGAGGCGGCGTCGCGCGCGCTGGGACTCTCCGAGATGTTCGTCGGCCTCGTGGTGGTACCGATCATCGGGAACGCCGCCGAGCACAGCTCGGCCGTGCTCATGGCGCTCAAGAACCGGATGGACCTGGCGGTGGGGATCGCGATCGGGTCGTCGGTGCAGGTGGCGCTGCTCGTGGCCCCGTTGCTCGTGCTCGTGGGGGCGATCCTTGGGAAGCCAATGGACCTGGCGTTCACCACCTTCGAGGTGGCGAGTGTGGCGCTGGCCGTGTGGATCGCGGCGGTGATCGCGTTCGACGCCGAGTCGAACTGGCTCGAAGGCGCTTTCCTGATCATAGTTTACGGCATTCTGGCCGTTGCGTTCTTCTTTTTCTGATCGTCCGTGAGAGAACGACGTTCACGGATCCCGGTTCGGTCACTTCCGCCCCGCGCGCGCGCCCACCCGGCGCGAGCCGACGAGAGGGCCATGTAGCGTGGCTTCGCTCCACGCGGTCTACTTCTCCCCAGATGCGCAGCAGCCGCCCGCCCACGTGCGCGAGTGGCTGGAAGCGCGCGCCATGCCGTTCGTGGTGTGCGCCTCGCGGGACGATCTCATGGCGCGCGCGCTCCGCGGTCGGCCGCCGGTCGTGATCTTCGACGCGCGAACGACCGCGGCGGAGACGCTCGCGGCGTGCCGGCGGCTCAAGGACGACTCGTACACCGGCGTCGTACCGGGGGCGATGCTCGTCGGGGAAGACGAGGCGGAGCTCCTGGCGGCGTTCCAGGCCGGCGCGGACGAGGTGCTTGCGCCGCGGATGCCGGCGTGCGAGTGGGGGCGGCGGCTCGAGGCGATGCTGCGCCGCGCCGAGCGGGACGTGCACGTGCACCCGTCCACGCGGCTCCCCGGCGCGCCGGAGATCGAGGTCGAGATCGGGCGGCGCATCGCGGCGGGGGGACGGTTCGCCGTGTGCTACGCCGACCTCGATCACTTCAAGGAGTACAACGACCGGTACAGCTACTTCGAGGGGGATCGGGTGATCCGCATCCTCGCGAAGATCCTGCACGACGTGGTGCGGGGAATCTGCCCGGAGGACGGCTTCGTCGGGCACATCGGCGGCGATGACTTTATCTTCATCGTGCCCGCGGCGGTGGCTCCGGAGATCTGCCAGGAGATCGTCGCGATCTTCGACGCGCTGGTGCCGTACCAGTACTCGGAGCAGGACCGGCACGCGGGGTACTTCTTCGGCAAGGATCGCCGCGGCCAGCTCCATCGCGTGCCGTTGATGACCGTGAGCATCGGCATCGTCACGAACGAGCGCCGCACGTTCACGCATCCGGCGCAGGTGAGCGAGCTGGCGACGGAAATGAAGAGCTATGCGAAGACGCTGCCGGGATCGGTGTACGTGGTGGACCGCCGGCAGGATCCGGTCGTGGACGCGCCCGTGGGCGCGTCGGAACACTGAGGGGGAGCCGCGGAACGCCGATGAACGTCACGTGTCCGGAGTGCGGATCGATCTTTCGAGTGGATCCGGCCAAGATTCCGGTGGCCGGGGTGCGGGCGCGCTGCTCGGTGTGCGGCGGCGTGATCGCGATCGGCGAGTCCGGCCGCATCGACGATGATTTCGCCGCGGCGCCTCCCGCGGCGAGGAGCGTCGCTCGCCCACCGGCGTCCGCGTCCGCGCCAGCGACGTCCGCGCCAACCGTGCCCTCGCCAGCGGCCGCGCCGCGCCCCGCCGCCGTCCCCCCGCAGGGCGCCTCCGCCCCTCGCGCGCCCGGCTCGGCGCCGGCGCCGCTCTCCCCGCGACCGTCCGTGTCCATGCCGACGCCGCCGCAGCCCACCAAAGCGCAGCTCGCGGAGATGCTCGGCTCGATGGGGCGTCGCACTCCGCAACGGACGACTCCCGTGCGCCCGCAGCAGCCTCCCGCGGCGCCGCCCGCGACGTCCCCGGTGCGTCCGGCCGCCGCGCCGCAGCCCGCGGCGCCCACGGCGCCCAGTGGCGCCCCCGCAGGGGCGCAGCACCCCGTCGCGCGTCCGCCGGTAGCTCCTCCCGCCGCCGCACCCGCCCCCGCGCCGGCGGCGCCGGCCGCCCCCGCGCAGCGCCCCGCAGCGCCGCCGCGGCAGCCCACGCCGGCGTTCGGCGTCGGCATCCCCTCGGCCGCGCCTCGCCCCGCGAGCGCACCGGGGGCGCCCGGAGCGCCTGCCGCGCCGGCTCGGCCGCCGGTCCCGCCGCGCGCTCCGGCCACCGCGTCCGCGCCTACCCCCCGGTCCACGGTGCCCATTCCGCGGCAGTCCGGCCCCGCCGCATCCGGCGGGAGCACGCGTCCGCCCATCAACCCCTTCCTCGCGAACGACCCGAACACCAAGGCCAAGCGCCTCGCGCGCGCCCTCGTGTCGGACATCGTGGCGTACTTCCCTGACCGGCGTCAGGAAGGGCTGCGCAACGGCACGCTCCGCGAGCTCTTTCGCGAGGAGATCAAGAAGAGCTACGAGGAGTACGTCGAGCAGATGGGGAAGGAATTCGCGGAGAGCACGACGCACTTCCAGGACGCGCTCAACGACGTGCTCGCGGGGGGAAAGCGGATCTTCTGAGCGGCAGCCGAGCGCGCTACGCCGCCGGCTCCGGGCTCGCTATATTTCGAACGACTCCACGAGCCGTCCTGCGCAGCCGCGGTGGGACGGCTCGTGTCATACATGTGATCGACAAGCGGCGGAATCGCGCGACGGCGCGCGAAGGGATCATACCATGGCGGAATCGGAACGCGCTCGGAGACTGCGGGAGCACGAGGAACGACTCGGCGAGCTCCGGGGGTATCTTTGACGTCGATGCCAAGCGCGAAGCGCTCGCCGAGCGCGAGACGCGAATGGCGGATGCCTCGTTCTGGAACGATCAGGACCGGGCGCGCGAGGTCATCCAGGAGGTCAAGAAGCTGAAGGAGCTCGTGGAGCCGTTCGACCGGCTCCATGCGCGGGTGCGCTCGCTCCTGGAGATGGAGGAGCTGCTCGAGCTCGAGCCGGATGAGGCGATGACGGCGGAGGTCGGGCGCGAGCTGGAAGCGCTCGACGAGGAGATCCCGCGCTTCGAGCTGCGCGCCCTGCTCACCGGTCCGGACGACCACCGCGCCGCCATGCTCGAGATCTCGGCCGGCGCCGGCGGCACCGAGGCGCAGGACTGGGCCTCGATGCTCATGCGCATGTACACGCGCTGGGCGGAGCGCCGCGGCTACTCGTACGAGATCCTCGACCTCAGCGAGGGCGAGGAGGCCGGCATCAAGGGCGCCATGCTCGAGATCACGGGGGAGTTCGCGTACGGCTTCCTGCGCGGCGAGGCCGGCGTCCATCGCCTCGTGCGCATCTCCCCGTTCGACGCCCAGGCACGGCGCCACACGAGCTTCGCGTCGGTGTTCGTGTACCCGGTCGTGGACAATGAGATCAACATCGAGGTGCGCGATGAGGACATCAAGATGGACGTCTTCCGCGCCTCGGGGGCCGGCGGCCAGCACGTCAACAAGACGAGCAGCGCGGTGCGGCTCACGCACCTCCCGTCGGGGATCGTCGTGAGCTGCCAGCAGGAGCGGTCGCAGTTCAAGAACAAGGCGACCGCGATGAAGATGCTCAAGAACGCGCTCTACCAGCGCGAGGTGGAGGAGCGCGAGAAGAAGAAGGCGGCGATGGATGCGGCGAAGACCGACGTCTCGTTCGGCAACCAGATCCGCAGCTACGTCTTCCAGCCGTACACGATGGTCAACGATCACCGGACGGAGTTGAAGGTCGCCGACGTCCAGAAGGTCATGGACGGCGCGATCGATCCGTTCATCGAGGCGTACCTCAAGAAGTTCGGCGCGAGCCAGGCGGTGGCGTGAGCGGGGAAGAACTGAACTTCGTGCTGAAGGCGCGACGCGAGAAGCTCGACCGGCTCGCGGAGCTCGGCATTCCACCCTTCGCGTACGGCTACGACCGCACGCACTCCATTCTCGAGGCGCGGGAGGCGCTGGAGGGCGCGGAGGATGGGGCGGAGGCGGGGGCCGGCGCGACGGAGGGAGAGCGGGTGCGGGTGGCGGGGCGGGTCATCTCCTGGCGCGACCAGGGGAAGACGACCTTCGCGAACCTGGCCGATCAGTCGGGGCGGATCCAGCTCTACTTCCGCAAAGATGATCTGGGCGCCGAGCGGTACGGGGTGCTGAACCTCCTGGACATCGGCGACGTGCTGGGGGTGGAGGGATCGCTCTTTCGCACGCGGACGGGGGAGATCACGGTGCGCGTGGCGTCGTTCGAGGTGCTGGCGAAGTCGCTCCGGCCACTTCCGTTCGGCAAGGAGGAGGTGGTGGAGGGCAAGGTGGTGCGCCACTCGGGGTTCTCGGATCCCGAGCAGCGCTATCGCCAGCGCTATGCCGACCTGGCGGTGCACGCCGACGTGCGCGCGCTGTTCGTGGCGCGCTCGCGGCTGATCACGGCGATCCGCGCCTTCCTCGACGCGCGCGGCTTCCTCGAGGTGGAGACGCCGGTGCTGCAGCCGCTCTACGGCGGCGCCGCCGCACGTCCGTTCACCACGCACCACAACGCGCTGGACGTGCCGCTCTTTCTGCGCATCGCGGATGAGCTGTATCTGAAGCGGCTGATCGTGGGCGGGTACGACCGGGTGTACGAGATCGGGCACGATTTCCGCAATGAGGGAATCGACCGTACGCACAATCCCGAGTTCACCATGCTCGAGTTCTACCAGGCGTACGCCGACTATCGCGACATGATGGACGTGGTGGAGGCGCTCGTGTCGCATGCGGCCGAGACGATGCGCGCCTTCCCCGAGCTCGCGGAGCGCGTCCCCGTGATCGCGCCCCCCTTCCCGCGCATCGAGTGGCTGCCCGCGCTCGACCGCGCCCTCGGCGCGCGCGCCATGGCGATGAGCGACGACGCCCTGCGGAACGCGGCGGTGCATCACGGTGTCCAACACGTAGCGGATCTGAGCCGCCCCAAGCTGCTCGATGAGCTGTTCCAGGCGCTCGTGGAGTCGCGGCTCGTGGAGCCCACGTTCGTCGTGGACTATCCGGTGGAGCTCTCGCCGCTGGCGAAGCCGAAGCGCGGGGATCCGACGCTCACGGAGCGGTTCGAGCTGTTCGCGCGGGGGAAGGAGCTGGCGAACGCGTTCAGCGAGTTGAACGACCCGCTCGACCAGCGCCGGCGCTTCGAGGCGCAGGCGCGGCTGCGTGCCGCGGGCGACCTGGAGGCGAGCGGCGTGGACGAGGACTATCTCCGCGCGATGGAGTACGGCATGCCGCCGATGGGCGGCGTCGGCATGGGGATCGACCGGCTGTTCATGTATCTCACCGACACTCCGAACATCAAGGACGTGATCCTCTTTCCCACGATGCGCCCCGAATGAGCAGGCTCGAGCTGTCGATCGCCTGGCGCTACCTCCGCAGCCGCGGAGGGTCGCGCCTCTTCTCCTTCATCAGCGTGATCGCCATGGGCGGCGTGCTGGTGGGGGTGAGCGCGCTGATCATCATCAACGGCGTGATGACCGGGATGCAGGACGACCTGCGGGAGAAGATCCTCGTGGGAAGCCCCGACCTGCGCGTGCTGACGTTCGGCGACGACCTCAAGATGAGCGACTGGAAGGGGACGCTGGAGAAGGTTCGGAAGCAGCCGGGTGTCGTGGCCGCGGCCCCCTTCGTGCTCACCCAGGGGCTGGCGACGGCGGGGCACGACTACGCGGAGGGGGTGTTCGTGCAAGGGATTCCGCCCCAGGGGGCCGGGGTGCCCGAGGTGACGGAGATCCGGCGGCACGCGAAGAAAGGGGAGGGGGACTTCCGCTTCGCGAGCTCGGACGGCGAGGGGCGCGGCGCGGTGCTCGGGGAGCGGCTCGCCGAGCGGCTCAACGTGCAGCCCGGGGACAAGATCACGCTCATCTCTCCCGCTGGCGCGAAGTTCAACGCCGCCGTGGGGGGGTACGTGCCGCGCATGTACCAGTTCGAGGTGACGGGGATCTTCGAGACGGGGATGTACGAGTACGACAACTCGTACGTGTACATCGGGCTCGATCAGGCACGGGTCTTCGCCGGCCTCGGCGAGGGGGTGACGGGGATCGAGGCCCGGACCACCTCGCGCTGGGATGCGGGCAAGGTCGGCGTGAAGCTGGCGGACCGGCTCGGCTACCCGTACCGGGTGGTGGACTGGCAGGAGCAGAACTCCTCGCTCTTCCAGGCGTTGAAGCTGGAGAAGCTGGCGATGGGGGTGATCCTCCTGCTCATCGTGGTGGTGGCGGCGTTCAACATCGTGAGCACGCTCACGATGGTCGTGAAGGACAAGACGCGCGAGATCGGGATCCTGAAGGCGATGGGGATGCCGTCGCGCTCGATCCGGCGGATCTTCCTCACCCAGGGATTGGTGATCGGGGCGGTGGGCACGCTGCTCGGGGTGCTGCTCGGTGTGACCGTCGGGGTGGCGCTCGACCGCGGCAAGTTCATCTCCCTCGACCCATCGGTATATTTCATCGATCACCTTCCGGTGGCGATCCAGCCGTGGGACGTGGTGCTGATCGTCGCCGCGAGCGTCGCGATCGCCGCCCTGGCGACGCTCTACCCTTCGCTGCAGGCGGCGCGGCTCTACCCGGTGGAGGCCATCCGGCACGAATGACGGCGGCAGTGGAGGCCCGCGACCTGGCCAAGTCGTACGTCGGCGGGGACGGGGGGATGATACCCGTGCTCGACGGCGTGACGCTCGAGGTACGCCGTGGCGAGATGGTGGCGATCGTGGGCGCGAGCGGCGCGGGGAAGAGCACGCTCCTGCACCTGCTCGGCGCGCTCGACCGGCCATCGCGCGGCTACGTGGTGCTCGATGGGGTGCCGCTGCACGGACTGGTGGACGAGGAGTTGGCGCGGCTGCGCAACAAGAAGGTGGGATTCGTGTTCCAGTTCCACCACCTGCTGCGCGAGTTCTCGGCGCTGGAGAACGTGATGATGCCGCTCCGGATCGCCGGGTGGGAGCCGCGGCGGGCGCGGTCGAGGGCCGAGGAGCTCCTGGCGCGGGTGGGGCTGAGCGGCAGGATGACGCACCGGCCGTCGGAGCTGAGCGGGGGCGAGCAGCAGCGCACGGCGGTGGCGCGGGCGCTGGCGATCGATCCGGCGGTGGTGCTCGCCGACGAGCCGTCCGGCAACCTCGACCACCTGAACGCCGAGCGGCTGCACGACCAGTTCGTGGAGATCGTGCGCGAGCTCGAGGTGGCCATGGTAGTGGTGACCCACAACCGCTCGTTGGCGGGGCGGGCCGACCGTACGTTGCTGCTGGAGGATGGGCGGCTGCGGGACACCGATGTTCGCGAGGTAGTGGCCTGATGTTGTGCGACAATTGCAGGGAGCGGGATTCGGTGATCACGCTCACCCGGTCCGACGCGCAGGGGGTGACGGAGCTGCACCTCTGCGAGAAGTGCGCGGCGGAGCGGGGGATCGAGACGCAGCTCAGCTCGCCGAAGCAGCCGCTCACCGACTTCATCCTGTCGGTGCAGAAGCAGCTTCCGGCATCGGCGGTGGAGGGGACGCGGTGCTCCTTCTGCTCCGGGACGTTGCGCGATTTCCGCAATACCGGGCGGCTGGGGTGCGCGTACTGCTACGCGGCGTTCGAGCCGACGCTGCGCGACCTGCTGCGGCGGGTGCACGGGAACTCGCGGCATCAGGGGAAGCGTTACCAGGCTCCCCTCCCGCACGTCGCCGAGGGCGCCACGGTGCTCGCCGAGCTTCGCGACCGGCTGCGGCGGGCGGTGGAGCAGGAGCAGTTCGAGGAGGCCGCGCGCCTGCGCGACCAGATCAAGGTGCTGGAGTGATGCTGGACCTGTCGCTGCTCCCTGATGGGGGCGTGAGCTGGCTGGAGGCCTCGGGGGAGCACTCGGGGATCGTGCTCTCGACGCGGATCCGTCTCGCGCGGAACATCGAGGGGTTCGCGTTCCCCGGACGGGCGCGCGATGGAGAGCGGCTGCGGGTGCTGGCGCGGGTGCGAGAGGCGGTGGAGGGGGCGGCGGCGCTCCGGCACAACCTGCTCGTGCGCGTGGACGAGCTACCGCCGTCCGATCGCCTGCTGCTGCACGAGCGGCACCTGGTGAGCCGGGAGCTCGCGGGACTCGATCCGCAGCATCCGGTGCGGAGCGGCGCGGCGGTGTTTCTCGGCGACGGCACGGGCGTCATGGTGAATGAGGAAGATCACCTGCGGCTGCAGACGCTCCGCTCGGGATTCGACCTCGCCGGGGCGTACGCGACGATCGAGCGGATCGACGAGGAACTGGGCGGGCGCGTGCCGTTCGCGTACCACCAGGAGTTCGGGTTTCTCACGTCGTGTCCGACGAACACCGGGACGGGGATGCGCGCGTCGGTGCTGATCCACCTGCCGGGGCTCGTGCTGACGAAGGAGATCGGGAAGACGCTGGCGGGGCTGCAGCAGATGGGGCTCACGTACCGTGGGCTGTACGGGGAGGGGAGCGAGGTCGTCGGCAACTTTTTTCAGATTTCCAATCAGACGACGCTCGGGCGGTCGGAGGAGGAGATCATCGATCAGTTGATGTACGTGCTGCGGTCGGTGGTGTCGCGCGAGGAGGACGCGCGGCGGGTATTGCTTCGCGACGCGGGTTATATTATTGAAGACAAGCTCTGGCGGGCCTACGGCACCCTCCGGTACGCGCGCAGCCTCACGTTCGAAGAGGCGATGAATTACCTCAGCGGCGTACGTCTGGCCGTCGGGTTGAAACTGATCACCGGCCTGAGTGTATATACCCTCAACAAGCTCCTGATTTTTTCCCAATCTGCGCATCTCGCACACGCCGAGGGGAAGGTGCTCACGGAAGGTGAGGCCAATCTCGTGCGCGCACGATATGTGCGACAGTTGCTCGCAGATGAGGCGGGGACGAACGGGTGACCCGGCGAACCGGGGCCCGGAACTGAGGGACCTATGAACGGCTACAACTTCACTGAGCGTGTGCGTAAGGTGCTCGCGATGGCCCGCGAGGAAGCCGCGCGTCTCCATCATGAATACGTGGGGACGGAGCACATCCTGCTCGGCCTCATCCGCGAGGGTGAGGGTGTTGCTGCGGCCGTTCTCCAGAACTTGAGCGTCGATCTCGACGAGATCCAGCAGAAGATCGAGGAGACGGTCAAGAAGGGGAAAGCGGCGCAGACGACGGGCCCAGACCTTCCGTATACCTCGCGCGCGAAGAAAGTGCTCGAGCTCGCCATGAGCGAGGCGCGCGAGCTGAACCACTCGTACGTCGGCACGGAGCATCTCCTGCTCGGCCTCCTGCGGGAGGAGAAGGGGATCGCGGCCCAGGTGCTGACGGACACCGGCGTGAACCTCGAAGCGGCGCGGACGGAGACGCTCCGTCTCCTCGGCACCGAGATGCCGCAGGGGGGGACGACCGCGCAGGCCGGGAACCAGCCGGCGCCGCAGCAGGCGAAGGGGGAGAAGAAATCGAAGACCCCCGCGCTGGATCATTTCTGCCGCGACCTGACGCAGCTCGCGGCCGAGGGGCAGCTCGATCCGACGATCGGGCGGGCCAAGGAGATCCAGCGAGTCATGGAAGTGCTGACGCGCCGGAAGAAGAACAACCCGGTGCTCATCGGCGAGCCTGGCGTGGGCAAGACCGCCATCGTCGAGGGGCTGGCGCAGCTGATCGCCAACGGCGAGTGCCCGGAGTCGCTCCGCGACCACCGCGTGCTGGCGCTGGACATGGCGGCGGTGATCGCCGGTACGAAGTACCGCGGGCAGTTCGAGGAGCGGCTGAAGGCCGTGATGAACGAGATCGCCCAGAACAAGAACATCATCCTGTTCATCGACGAGCTGCACACCCTGGTGGGTGCGGGAGCCGCCGAGGGGGCGATCGACGCCAGCAACATGCTCAAGCCCGCGCTCGCGCGGGGCGAGCTCCAGTGCGTCGGCGCGTCCACGCTCAACGAGTACCGCAAGTACATCGAGAAGGACGGCGCGCTCGAGCGGCGCTTCCAGACCGTGATCGTCGATCCGCCGTCGGTGGATGAGACGGTCGAGATCCTGAAGGGGCTGCGCAAGAAGTACGAGGACCACCACCACGTCACGATCCCGGACACGACGCTCGTCACGGCGTCGAAGCTGTCGGAGCGCTACATCACCGACCGCTTCCTCCCGGACAAGGCGATCGACGTGATCGACGAGGCGGGGGCCCGGGCGCGGCTGGCCGCGCAGGCACCGCCGCCGGAGGTGGCGGAGCTGAAGGGGAAGCTCGAGGAAGTGAACACGGACAAGGAAACGGCGGTCCGCGATCAGAACTTCGAGCGCGCGGCGGCGCTGCGCGACCGGGAGCGCGAGCTCCAGGGCGACATTCGCAAGAAGCAGGAAGAGTGGGAGAAGCGGCGGCAGTCCTACCGCCCCGTGCTCGGCGAGGAGGAGATCGCCTTCATCGTGAGCCGGTGGACGGGGATCCCCGTGATGCGGCTGCAGGAGGCGGAGAGCGCCCGGCTGCTGCGCATGGAGGACGAGCTGCACTCGTCCGTGGTGGGACAGGACGAGGCGATCAAGGCACTCGCCCGCTCGATCCGCCGCAGCCGCGCGGGGCTCAAGGACCCGGCGCGTCCGATCGGCTCGTTCATCTTCAGCGGCCCCACCGGGGTCGGGAAGACCGAGCTCGCGCGGTCGCTGGCCAAGTTCCTGTTCGCCGATCCCACGGCGCTCATCCGCGTGGACATGAGCGAGTACATGGAGAAGTTCTCCGTGTCGCGGCTCATCGGCGCGCCTCCGGGCTACGTCGGCTACGAGGATTCCGGGACGCTCACCAAGGCCGTCCGGCGCAAGCCGTACAGCGTGGTGCTCCTGGACGAGATCGAGAAGGCGCACCCGGACGTGTTCAACATCCTGCTCCAGGTGCTCGACGAGGGGCATCTGACCGACAATTACGGTCGCGTGATCGACTTCAAGAACACGGTCGTGATCATGACCTCGAACGTCGGCGCGCGGGACATCACGAAGAGCCGCGGACTCGGCTTCGCCGCCCCCGATGACCGGGAGAACTTCGACCGGATCCAGGAGAAGGTGAAGGAGGAGATCCAGCGGGTGTTCAACCCCGAGTTCCTGAACCGGCTGGACGACGTGATCGTCTTCCACCCGCTGAACAAGGAGCACATCTCGCAGATCGTCGGGATCCTGCTCCGGGACGTGCAGAAGCGGCTCGCCGAAGAGGAGATCACGCTGAAGCTGTCCGCGGCGGCGACCGAGTTCCTGAGCACGCACGGGTACGACGAGCACTTCGGCGCCCGTCCCCTGAAGCGGGCGATCCAGAAGTACATCGAGGACCCGCTGTCGGAGAAGATCCTCGTCGGCGACTTCGCCAAGGGGGACGAGGTGGAGGTGGATGTGGCGGCCGATGGCGCCAAGCTGGAGTTCCGCGTTCTGAGCAAGACTCCCTGAAGTAAGCCCACCCTGGCGAACGGCCGAATGACCCCCCGTGGGCCATTCGGCCGTTTCGTGTGTATCTTACGGCATGTCACGAACTCTCCTCCCGCTGGCCCTGCTGCTGGCGGCTGCGACGGCGCGGGCACAACAGCCCTCCACGGCGAATCCTTGCAGCACCCCGGACTCGATCGCGGTCCGAGGGAACCAGCGGGTTCCCACCGCGACCGTGCTCGGTGACGCGGGAATCATCAAAGGCGACACGCTCAACTTCCGCGTGGCGCAGCGCGCCATTCGCAACCTGTACGCCACCGGCCAGTTCTCCGACGTGCGGATGTCGTGCGCCTCGGATCCGGCCACCGGGCACTCGACCGTCGTCTTCACCGTGGTCGAGCGGCCGATCCTCGGCGGCTACACGGTGTCCGGGACGAAAGTGGTGTCCGATGGCGCGGTGCGGGGCAAGATCTCGCTCGTCCAGGGGAAGCCGCTCGATCCCGCCGCGGTCACGCGCTCGGTGCAGCGCATCGACTCGCTGTACGAGGCGAAGGGGTACTATCTCGCGCGCGTGAAGCCGGAGACCACCATGGTGGCCGGCGCCGCCCACGTGAACTTCGCCATCGATGAGGGGCGCAGGCTCGCCATCTCCGGCGTGGAGATCGCGGGCGACCACGCGCTCCCTGCGGATAAGGTCGTCGACGCCATGAAGACCAAGCCCGAGGGCTTCTGGTGGTGGAAGAAGGGAGAGTTCGACGAGGACAAGTTCGCGGCCGACATCGGAGAGCGCATTCCGAAGCTCTACGAGAAGAACGGCTTCATCGACTTTCAGGTCGCGAAGGACACGCTGCTCGTCGACCGCACGAGCGGGAAGGGGATGCTGCGCATCCAGGTGCAGGAGGGGAAGCGCTACCACGTGGGCACGTTCGAGGTGGTGGGCAACCGGCACTTCTCCACCGAGGACATCGATCGCTTCTTCCCCTTCCAGGCGCACCAGGCATCGCTGGCGGAGCGCGTGAAGGGGCTGTTCGGCGGCGGCGATGACGACGGCCAGAACCTCTTCGACCAGGACGCCTGGGACGAGGCCACGAACAAGCTGCGCACGGCGTACGCGAACGACGGCTACATCTACGCGCAGATCCGCCCCGTGGTGGAGCGCGTCACGGGACGCGACTCCGTGCCCACGGTGAACCTGCGCTGGGAGATCGACGAGCGGACGCCGGCGACCATCAATCGCGTCGAGATCGCCGGGAACGACTACACGAGCGAGGCGTGCATCCGCGACGCGCTCGTGATCCTGCCGGGCGACGTGTTCAGCCAGGATCGCCTGATCCGCAGCTACCAGAACATCCAGAACCTCGGCTTCTTCGAGTCGCCGCTGCCGCCCCCCGACACGCGGCCAGCGAACGACAAGGGCGATGTGGACGTCATCTTCCACCTGAAGGAGAAGCGGACGGGGAGCATCAACTTCGGCGCGTCGGTGGGACAGGGGACCGGCGTGGGCGGCTTCATCGGGCTCGACCAGCCGAACCTGTTCGGCGCGTGCAAGCGGGCCTCGCTGCAGTGGCAGTTCGGGCGGTACATCAACGACTTCCAGCTCAGCTACACCGACCCGGCGATCAAGCTGTCGCGCGTATCGGGAACGGCGACGGCGTATCACACCCGATCGCGCTACCTGATCTCCGACCTCGGCCAGAGCCAGAGCACGGGCGGCTCGCTCCAGTTCGGGTTCCCGCTGCACAACTCGCTGTACACGCGGCTGTTCGTGTCGTACGGCGGCGAGGCGGTGAAGTTCACCGGCGGCATCGCGAGCCGCGACACGACGATCGACCAGGGGAACCACTTCCGCTCCACGCTCGGGCTCACGATCACGCACGACAACCGGATCGATCTGCCGTTCGCCTCCGCCGGCTCCATGCGCACGTTCACGGCGCAGTTCAACGGCGGCCCCCTCGGCGGCACGTCGAGCTTCCAGCGCTACACCACGGAGCTGCGCAACTACTCCACGCTGGCGGCGTTCGGGGGCGACCAACCCGGCTCGCAGCCGCTCAAGCTGGTGTTCGGGCTCACGCTGCGCGCGGGCGCGCTGTTCGGGGATGCCGGGCCGTTCTTCTTCTCCCAGAAGTTCGCGATGGGCGGCACGCAGTACGGGGAGCAGCTCCGCGGCTACGAGGAGTTCTCGATCACGCCGCACGGCTTCGTGCCGGGGACGAACAGCAACGCGTCCACGAGTTCGTTCGGGAACGCGTTCTTCAGCGGCACCGCGGAGCTGGGGCTGCGCTTCAACCAGATGCTGTACACCGATCTCTTCTTCGACGCCGGCAACGTGTACGACCGGCCCGAGGAGTTCGATCCCACGCGACTCTTCCGCGGCGCGGGAATCGGCGTCTCGATCGTGACCCCGCTCGGACCGCTCGGTCTCGATTGGGCGTACGGGTTCGATCGCGTGGACCAGTTCGGCCGCAAGGATCCGAAGTGGCAACTGCACTTCAAGCTGGGGCAAATCTTCTAATCACCGGAGTCGACATGCGTTCGTTCATTCGTGCCGCGCTCGGCGCGCTGGCATTCTCGGTCGTGTCCACCGGCGTCGCCGCGGCGCAAGGCACGCCGAAGATCGCCTACATTCGTTCGGACAAGATCATCGCGCAGGCGCCCGGGCGTGCCGAGGCGGAAGCGCAGATCCAGAAGGAGATGGACACCTACCGCGAGCAGGTGAAGGTGATGGGCGATTCGCTCAACACGCTGGTGGCCGCGTACAACAAGGCGGAGCCCACGCTCAGCCCTGCGGCGAAGCAGGGGAAGCAGAAGGAGATCCAGGCGAAGGAGGCCGAGTACCAGCAGCGCGCGCAGGAGCTCGAGCAGAAGGCGCAGCAGCGCCAGGCCGAGCTGGTGGGTCCCGTGATGCAGCAGATCAACAAGGTGATCGAGCAGATCCGTGCCGAGGACGGGTACGCGATGGTGTTCGACGCGGGGAACCAGGCTGGAGTGGTGGTGGCCGCCGATTCGTCGCTGGACATCACCGACAAGGTGATCGCCCGGCTCAAGGCGTCGGCGCCGCAGGCGAACGCGACGCCGGCCAAGCCCGCGGGACCGACCGGTCGCCCCGCGGGCGCAACACGTCCCAAGAATCCGCCTAGCGAGCGTTGACGCACCACGAGTCCAGGCACCCTTCCCTCGGCGGTGAGGAGGATCGCTCTCTCACCGCCGAGGCCATCGCGCGCCTCGTCGGCGGTGAGGTGCGGGGCGACGCGGCGCGCCGCGTGCGCGCGGTAGCGCCGTTGGACCGCGCCGGCGCGCACGAGCTCGCCTTTCTCGCCCAGCCCAAGTACGTCCCTCTCTTCGAGCGCTCCGCCGCCGGCGCCGCGCTGGTGTCGCCGGAGCTCGCGGAGACCGCCGGCGGGCCGGCGTGCCGGATCGTCGTGGACCGCCCGCTCGAGGCGATGCTCCGCGTGCTTCCGGTGCTCTATCCCCCCACGCCGCTTCCCGCCGGAATCCACCCCACCGCGGTGATCGGGCGCGGCGCCGTGCTCGGCGACGGCATCTCGATCGGCGCGTACAGCGTGGTGGGCGCCGGCGCGGTGCTCGGCGATCGAGTGGTGGTGGGCGCGCACTGCTCCGTGGGCGACGGCGTGACCGTGGGGGAGGAGAGCCACCTCGTGGACTCGGTGACGCTCTACCCGGGCGCGGTGGTGGGGCGGCGCGTGCGCCTGCACGCCGGCGTGCGCGTGGCGTGCGACGGCTTCGGCTACGTGCAGTCCGGCGGTGCCCACGTGAAGATCCCACACGTGGGGCGGTGCGTGCTCGAGGACGACGTGGAGATCGGCGCCAACTCCGCGCTCGACCGCGGGAGCATCGACGATACCGTGGTGGGCGCGGGGACGAAGATCGACAACCTGGTACACGTCGCGCACAACGTCCGCATCGGGAAGCTCTGCCTGATCATGGCGCAGGTGGGGATCGCCGGCTCCGTGCACATCGGCGACGGGTGCATCCTGGCGGGACAGGTGGGGGTCAGCGGTCACCACACCGTCGGGGATCGGGCGGTGCTCGCCGCGCAGGCGGGGGTGTTCGGGGACATCCCGGCGGGGGAGACGTGGTCGGGCTACCCGGCGCGCCCCCACAAGGAGGCGCTGCGCGCGCACGCCGCGCTGTTCAAGCTCGCCGGGCTGATGCGCCGCATCGAGCGGCTGCTGGAGCGCTCGGAGACATGACGGCGCGCCGGCGGTCGATCGCATCGCCCGCTTCGCTGGAGGGGGTGGGGCTGCACCTCGGCCGGCCGTGCCGGCTCACCTTCCACCCCGCCGATCCCGGAACGGGGATCGTGTTCCGCCGCGCCGATCTGCCCGATGCGCCGTCGATCCCGGCGCGCGCCGACCGGGCGGTGCTCAGCGAGCGGCGGACGCAGCTCGGCGAGGGGGAGGGCGCGCTGCACACCGTGGAGCACGTGCTCGCGGCGGTGGCCGGGCTCGAGATCGACGATCTGCTGATCGAGATGGATGGTCCCGAGCCGCCGATCATGGACGGGAGCGCGCTCCCGTTCCTCGAGGCGCTGAAGCGGGCGGGGATTGCCGAGCATGGCGGCACGGTGCAGTATCTCGATCTCCCGCATCCGGTGCGGGTGATCGACGGCGCGTCGGTCTACGAGGCGTTCCCCGCGCCGTCGCTCTCCCTCAAAGTGACGATCGACTTTCCCCACCCGCTCATCGGACGGCAGAGCTGCGAGCTGCCGGTCACCGCCGAGACGTTCGCGCGCGAGCTGGCGGCGGCGCGCACGTTCGGGTTCGTGCGCGAGGTGGAGGCGTTGCGGGCGAAGGGATTGATCCAGGGCGCGTCCACCGCGAACGCGGTGGTGCTCGACGACCAGGGGATGGTGGATGGCACGCTCCGCTGGCCCGACGAGTTCGCGCGCCACAAGGCGATGGACTGCGTGGGTGATCTCGCGCTCGCCGGGCGCCGCGTGCGCGCGCGCGTGATCGCCGTGAAGCCCAGTCACCGCGGGACGGTGACGCTCGTTCGGGAGATGGTGAAACTGGCCGCCATGGAGACGCGGATGCTCGGCATCGAAGAGATCATGAAGGTCCTCCCCCACCGTTACCCCTTCCTGCTCGTGGATCGGATCGTCGAGATGGAGGGCGGGAAGCGGATCGTGGGGATCAAGAACGTGACCATCAACGAGCCGTTCTTCCAGGGGCACTTCCCCGGGCATCCGATCATGCCCGGGGTGCTCATCGTGGAAGCGATGGCGCAGGTGGGGGGCATGCTCCTCATGGGGTCCGTGGAGGACCCGGAGAACAAGGTGGTCTACTTCATGTCGCTCGACAACGTGAAGTGGCGCAAGCCGGTGAAGCCGGGCGACCAGTTGCGCTTCGAGTTGGAGGTGATGCAACTCCGCGGCCGCGTGTGCCGCATGCGCGGCGTCGCGCGCGTGGATGGCGACGTGGTGTGCGAGGCCGACATGGCGGCGATGGTCGTCGATCGATGAGCGCCCGCATTCATCCCACCGCGCTCGTATCGCCGCGCGCCGAGCTCGCGGACGACGTGGAGGTGGGCGCCCACGCGATGATCGGCGACGGATGCACCGTGGCCGGGGGGTGCGTGATCGCGCCGCGCGCCACGCTGGAGCGCAACGTGCACCTCGCGGCGAACGTGCACGTCGGCATCGGCTCGGTGCTCGGCGGCGATCCGCAGGACCTCAAGTTCAAGGGGGAGGAGACCACCGTCGAGATCGGGGAGGGGACGGTGATCCGCGAGTATGCGACGATCAACCGCGGCACCGCGCAGTCGATGAAGACGTCGGTGGGGAAGCAGTGCTTCATCATGACGTACGTGCACCTCGCGCACGACTGCCATCTGGGCGACGGCGTGATCATCTCCAACGCGACGCAGCTCGCGGGGCACGTCACCGTCGAGGACCGGGCGATCATCTCGGGGCTGGTGGCGGTGCACCAGTTCGTGCGCATCGGCACCTACAGCTTCATCGGCGGGTGCTCGCGCGTGGCGAAGGACATCCCGCCGTACCTGAAGGCGGTGGGGAATCCGGTGAAGCTCTACGGGCTGAACAGCGTGGGGCTCCAGCGGAACAACTTCGATCCGACGGTGCTGCGGGAGCTGAAGCGCGCGTACCGGCTGTTCTTCCGCTCGGAGCTGAACGTGACGCAGGCGCTGGAGCGGGCGCGCCAGGAGCTGCAGCTCTACCCCGAGGTGGAGCACTTCCTGTCGTTCGTGGACACGAGCGGGCGCGGGGTGGTGATGTGATGACGACACCGGTGCGGATGGGCGTGGTGGGCGCGGGGAGCCTCGGGTACCATCACGTGCGCCTCCTGCGCGACCTGCCGGATGTTCGGCTCGCGGGGTTCCACGAGGCCGCCGCCGAGCGAGCGGCGCGCGTGCGGGACGAGCTCGGCGTGCCGGCGGCGGCGTCGCTCGACGCGCTGCTCGACGAGGTGGATGCGGTGACGATCGTGGTGCCCACGCCGGCGCACCACGCGGTGGCGAAGCGCGCGCTCGAGCGGGGCGTGCACGTGATGATCGAGAAGCCGATCACCACCACGCTCGAGGAGGCGGACGACCTGCTCGTGACGGCGCGGCGCACCGGCGCGCTCATCCAGACCGGGCACGTGGAGCGGTTCAATCGCGCCATCCGCGCGGCGCTGCCGCACATCAACGCGCCGCTGTTCGTGGAGAGCGACCGCCTGGCGCCGTTCAACCCCCGCGGCTCCGACGTGGCGGTGGTGCTCGACCTCATGATCCACGACATCGACCTCGTGCGCACGCTCGTCGGTGGTCGGGTGCAGTCGCTCGCGGCGGCCGGCGTGCCGGTGCTCACGCCGTCGGTGGACATTGCCAACGCGCGCCTCGGCTTCGACACCGGGGCGGTGGCGAACATCACCGCGAGCCGCGTGTCGCGCGAGCGGTTCCGGAAGCTCCGGATCTTCCAGCGCAGCGGCTACCTCTCGCTCGACCTCGCGCAGGGGACGGGGGAGTTCTACCGGCTGCGCGGGGGCCTGGACGTGGGGGCGCTGGCGTCGGCGCCGCGCCAGCTCGAGGAGTTCATGGAACGCGTGCCGCTGGAGGCGCCGGAGGGGGAGCCGCTGCGCCTGGAGCTGGAGAGCTTCGTGGCGGCGGTGCGCGGGGTCGCGCCGGTGCTCGTGAGCGGCGAGGACGGGCGCGAGGCGCTCGCGCTCGCGCTGCGGATCATGCGCGAGATCGAGCAGGGACTTCCGTCGGTGGCGGCGCCCCGTGCGTGAGGTGCTGTTCGTCGCCGGAGAGACCTCCGGCGACCTTCATGCCGCCGGAGTCGCCACCGAGCTGCGCCGCCGCGCTCCCGCGCTGCCGCTCGTCGGGATCGGCGGTGCGCGCATGGAGCAGGCGGGAGTGACGCTGCTCGAGCACACCGACCGGCTGGCGGTGATGGGCTTCACCGAGGTGCTCAAGCACGTGCCGCGGCACTGGCAGCTGCTCCGGATGCTGCGCCGCCGCCTGCGCGAGGGGCGCGTGGGGCTCGTGATCCTCATCGACTACCCGGGCTTCAACCTCAAGGTGGCGCGCGAGGCGCACGCGGCGGGCGTGCCGGTGCTCTACTACATCACCCCGCAGGTGTGGGCGTGGGGGGCCGCGCGGCTCGCGGAGATGGCGCGCACGGTGACGCGCGCGGCGGTGATCCTCCCGTTCGAGGAGCCGCTGCTGCGCGAGCACGGGATCGCGGCCACCTTCGTCGGGCACCCGCTGCTCGACCGCGCGCGCTCCCTCCCCACGCGCGAGGCGGCGAGGCGCGAGCTCGGGCTGCCGCCGGATGCGCCGGTGCTCGCGCTCTTTCCCGGGAGCCGCGCGCAGGAGATCGCGCGCCATCTCGATGCGTTCGTGGCCACCGCGCGCGAGCTGGAGCGCCGCATGCCCGGGGTGAAGACGGTGGTGAGCGTGGCCCCTGGCATCGCGCTGGATCCCGCGCGCTGTCCGTATCGGCTCGTGCACGGCGCGTCGTTCACCGTGTGGCGCGCCGCCGATGCCGCGCTCTCGAAGAGCGGAACGTCCACGCTCGAGGCGGCGGTGGCCGCGTGCCCGCTCGTGGTGGCCTACCGCACCAGCGCGTTGAGCTACGCGATCGCCCGGCGCGTGGTGAAGATCCCGCGCATCGGGCTGGTGAACGTGGTGGCCGGGCGCGAGGTGGCGCCCGAGCTGATCCAGCACGCCCTGGAGCCGGCGGGGGCGGCGCGGCGGCTCGAGCCGCTGCTGCGCGCCGGCACGCCGGAGCGCGAGGCGATGCTCGCCGGGCTCGCCGAGGTGCGTGGGCGGCTGGGGGAGGCCGGCGCGGCGGAGCGGGTGGCCACGCTGGCGCTGGAGCTGGCGCGGTGAGCGACGCCGCGGTACGGGAGGCGGCGGCGAGCGACGCCGCGGCGCGGCGCCGGGCGCGGCGCGTGGCGCTGGCGGTGCGGCTGGGGGGCGTGGTGCTCCGCCTCCTCGCGCGCACGTGGCGGATCCGCGAGGTGAACCGCGCGCCCAGCCAGGCGCTACGCGATGCGGGGCGTCCGGTGATCTTCACGCTCTGGCACGGCGAGATGCTCGCCCTGCTGTGGCATCACCGGCGCGAGGGGATCACGGTGCTCATCAGCGAGCACGGCGACGGCGAGATCATCGCGCGCGTGGCCGAGTCGTTGGGCTTCCGCACGGTGCGGGGATCCACGTCGCGCGGTGCCGATCGGGCGCTGCTGGGGATGAGCCGCGTGGTGCAGCAGGGAGGGGACCTGGCGTTCACCCCCGACGGGCCGCGCGGGCCGGCCCGGGTGTTCGCGCCGGGGGCGCTCATCGTCGCGCAACGCAGCGGCGCGCCGATCGTGACGCTGGCGGTGACGACGCGCCGCTGCTGGCGCCTCCGGAGCTGGGACCGGTTCATGATCCCCAAGCCGTTCGCGCGGATCGCGATCGCGTACGGCGCGCCCGCGCCCGTGGACGCGCCGACGCCGCGCGAGGCGGCGGCACTGGGGGCACCCTTCGAGGCGCTCATGACGGAGACGGCGCGTTCGGCGCATGGCTGACGTGCGCGGAGTGGAGCGGCTCTGGTTCGGCGACGACGCGCTGGCCGGCGCGGCGCGGGCGGCGCTCGCGCCCGCGGAGGCGCTGTACGCCGCCGTCGTCGCCGCGCGCGGGGCGTTGTACGACGCGCGCCTCCTGCGCGCGCGCGCGTCTCCGATCGCCGTGGTGAGCGTGGGCAACCTCACCGTGGGGGGGACGGGGAAGACCCCGGTGGCGGCGTGGCTCGCGCGCCGGCTCGCCGACCGGGGCGCCCACCCGGCGATCGTGCTCCGCGGTTACGGGGCGGACGAGCCCCTCGTCCACCAGCGGCTGAACCCCGATGTCCCCGTGATCGTGTCCCCCGACCGCGTCGCCGGCGTCTCGCGTGCCGCGGAGGAGACGAACGCCGACGTGGCCGTTCTCGATGACGCCTTCCAGCACCGCCGGGCCGCCCGCGATGCCGACATCGTGCTCGTGAGCGCCGACCGGTGGACCGGCCGTCGGCGGCTCCTCCCCGCAGGCCCCTGGCGCGAGCGCCCTCGCGCCCTGCGCCGCGCCTCGCTCGCGATCGTGACGCGCAAGGCGGTGCCGCCGGACCGCGCGGCGCGCGTGGCGGACGAGCTGGCGGCGCTCGCGCCGGACGTGCCGCGCGCGGTGGTGCACCTGGCGCCGGGCGAGCTGCATCGGGCGGACGAGTCCACCCGCGCCCCCCTCGCCACGCTCGCGGGCGAGCGCGTGCTCGCCATCTCCGCGGTGGGGGATCCCGGGGCGTTCGCGGCCCAGCTCGCGGCCTCCGGCGCCCGTGTGATCGCGGCGCCCTTTCCCGACCATCACCACTTCGTCGCCGCCGAGTGCGCCCGCCTCGCCGCGCGCGCCGGCGCCGAGGACGCGCGCCCCGTCTGTACCCTCAAGGATGCCGTCAAGCTCCACCCCGTCTGGCCTCGCGCCGTGCCGCCGTTGTGGTATGTTTCTCAGCGGATCGACGTCGAGTCGGGGGAGAGCGCGATCGACCACCTCCTCACATCCCTGCTCGACGCGTCACATCGTCAACCCTGAGCCAGCCGGAGCTCCTCCGGCGCTTCCCGCATAACATGTCCACCGACCTCAGACTCTCCACCGACAAGATCGTCAGGCCCGACAAGGACCGCTTCCTGAACGAGGACAATCCGTTCGACGATATGATGTCGCGCTTCGGCCACGCCGCCGAGCTGCTCGACCTCGAGCCTGGCCTGTACAAGATTCTGCGA
>DASTSH010000146.1:0-7869 GCA_035760785.1 Gemmatimonadaceae bacterium
CCTTCGGTGCCGTTGATCTCCCAGAGCAGGCCGTGGCCGTCGCGCGACGTGCCACCGCGAAAATGCAGCGAAAGGGGGACCCCGTTGGCGAGGGCGCCGCTGACCAGCACCTGGTCCGGCGCCGACACGGGTAGCGTCTCCCCGGTATCGGCCACGAGCGCCGTGGTCCGCCGGGTGGCAAGGACCGCGGAGACCTCCGCCACTTCGCCGAGCACGTCCCGGAGCGCCGCCAGCGTATGCCCCACCGGGATCGTCAACAAGGTGGCGCCATTGGAACGGTCCAGCAGATAGGCCCAGGTCTTCTTGTCGGGGATGGCGCCGCCACCCTGCAAGGCGCCGCCGCGCGCCACCAGCGTGGTCGACAGCACGTCGCCGACGAAGCCGTCCGCGATCAGCTGTCTCGAGTACTCGATCTCCGGAGCGACACGTGCCTGGATTCCGACCACACCCAGGACTCCTCTCGCCCGCGCGAGCGCGGCCAATTCCTCGGTCTCCGCCAGCCCGTTGCCGAGCGGCCACTCGCAATAGACGTGTTTGCCCGCTTCGATTGCCGCCTTCACGATCTCCAGGTGATGAGGCACCTTCACCGCGACGGTGACGATGTCGACCTCCGGCGCCGCGACCAGCTCGGCGACGTCGGTGAAGGCTCTCGATATCCCCGTTGCGGCCGCGGCCCGTTCGGCGCTGGCCCTGCTCGTGTTGGCGACACCGGCGATCTGGAAGGTGTCCGAGAGCGCACGCAGCGCGGGAACGTGAGCTCGCGCGGCCCAGCTCCTCCCCGGCTGCAACCCGACGATACCGACCCCGAAGCGTTGTCCTGACATGCCGTTCGATTCTCCTTCACGCAGTTCTGGCCTCGCCGTCCGGATCGCGACGCCGCCATCGATAGGTCTGATGCGTGTGAACGGCGCCGTGTTCCCGGGAGGCGTCCAGCGCTGACAGGCCGATCCAACGCACCGGTGACGGCGAGATACGGTCGAGCGCCGGGGGCTCGGCGAGGGCGTGCCGGGCGAGGCACGCGGGCGACGGACGCTGACCACCGCATCTCGATGACGCGAGGGCGCCACCGCGCGATCGTGCTGCGCGCGTGCGGGGCGGAGGGATCGAGCCAGCTCGGGGTGGCGCGTCGCACGTCGCTGGCGACGTGGCGGTGGTTCGTCCACGTCGCCGGCGACATCGACGTCTTCGCACGGCGCATCGTCGGATGCTGCGCAGCTGCGATGCCCGGGGCGGGGATCGAACCCGCACTCCCTTGCGGGAAGGGGATTTTAAGTCCCCCGCGTCTGCCGTTTCGCCACCCGGGCCGCGATGCGAGAACGGGAGCGGGCCGCCGAGCGACCGCTCCCGTGTGCTACCTGCCGCGTGAAGAGCGGGAAACGGGACTCGAACCCGCGACCCCAACCTTGGCAAGGTTGTGCTCTACCAACTGAGCTATTCCCGCGTCACGGATAAAGTAGCCCGAGGCCGACGGGGCGACAAGGGGACGCGCGGTGGTGCGCGGTGGCGCGTGGCGACGCACCGCTCCCGATGCACGCGGGGCGCGATCCGGTCGGATCGCGCCCCGCGCGTCGTTCGCTCGAAGGCCGAGCCGTGGCGCGGTCAGGGAGTGCCGCCGCCGATGTGCGTGCCGTACTTCGCGTCGATCGCTGCGGCGATCATCCCGGCGACGAGCTGGTGCGCCGCAGCCGCGGGGTGCACGCCATCGAGGGAGATGTAGTCGCCGAACGGCTTCGTCGGATTCGCGAGGTCGGGGAACGGCGGGATCAGGTTGTTCGCGCGCAACTGCGCGAGCGCGGGGTTCGGATCCACGTACGCCCACCCCAGGCTGTCCGCCTTCGCCTGGATGTACGCGTTGTAGCCGTTCACCGCGTTGGTCACCGCCGCGACCTCCGTCGCGTCCAGCACGTACAGCTGCCCCAGGAGCTGCGGATGGTTCTGGATGGCGTGGCAGGCGATCGTGTCGGGCGCGGTTCCGGCGCGGATCGCCCCGACCACCGCGAAATTGATGAGCGAGCCCACGCCCGGCGTGCAGCTCGTGTCCACCGTGACCGTGGTCCCGGCGACCGCGTCGATCGCCCCCTTCACTTGCGGAGAGAAGAGCAGATCGGAGCTGAAGAAGATCGGCGCGCCGGTGACGTTCACGACGCCGATGAGCACCCCGCCCCGCAGCGACGGTGCGGCCTGGAGCCCACTGATCGCCTTCGCGTAGTACTTCTCGAAGTTGGCCTCGCTCGTGACGCCGCGCGAGACGTTCGGAACCGCGACGAGCACGCCCGCCAACGCGGGCCCCAGCACGTCGTTGTTCCCGATCCAGGCGCTCACGAACGTGGGATTGGCATCGAGCGCGCGTTGCACCTGCGTCTTGCCGCCGAGAATGAGCGTCGTGAGGGTGTTCCCGGCCGACCCCGCCGCGTCCGTGAGGTCGAAGACGTTCGCGCCGGGCACCGCCACGTCGTTGATCACCGGCACGCCGGCCACATCCGAGCGCAGCGCGCAGGTGGTGTTCGTCCCGCCGCCCACGCGGTGCTGCGTCGTGAACGTGTCGATCGGCGGCTTGCACCCCGGCTTCGCGAGCAGCGGCATCACGAACGGCGTCCCCATGCGCTGCGCCAGGAGATTCGCGTAGCTCTGCTGCTGCGTGGAGTCGTTGATCCCGTCGGACTGGTAGCCGGCGGTGATGCTGTTCCCCAGCGCGACGTAGCTCGTGAACAGGGGATCCGCCGGGGGCGGCTGGGTCACGAGGTCCTTGGTGTCGCTGCACGCCGTGAGCAGGGCCGAGCAGAGGAGCGCGGCCGCGCCACCGGCGAGAATCTTGTTGCGCATCATGCGGTGGGTCTCCCGTGTCGTTCGCATGGCGTTAGAAGTTCGCGCGCAGGCTGAGCGAGAAGATGTTGGCGTTCAGGCTGTAGAACCCCGAGTTCAGCTCCTCGGCGGTCTGGCTCTCCGACGTGCGTTCCACGATGCGGCCGCGCCGCCCGCTCGTGTCCACGTGCAGGTAGCCGGCGTCCAGCGTGAAGCGCGGGGACATCGGGATCCCGAGGCCGAGCGCGTAGTTGCGGCGGTCCTGGTCGGGGAGGAGCGGCGTCACGGTCTCGTCAGGCGCCGGCGACTTCACGTAGGTGAACCCCGCGCGCCCCTTGATCCCGCTCGCGAAGCCGTGCTCGATCCCGGCGCGGATGGACCACGAATTGTTGTAGTCCTCGATGAGCGTGCGGCTGGACGCTGCCGCCGGTCCGTGGAAGTCGACCGGGAGCTTGTCGAACACGGAGAACTGCGCCCACTGGAAGTCGGCGGAGAGGGTGGTGCTGGTGAAGCCGGTGTAGCCGAGCCCCACCTCGAACTGCGCCGGATGCTTGATGCGGGTGGACACCTTCTGCTTCGTGAGCGGACCGCCGTTCATGAACTCGGCGCTCAGGACGGCGTCGAGGGGCGTCCCACCGGGGACTCCGAGCGGATTGCCGCCGGGCACCACCAGGTTCGTGAGCGACTGCGTGAACGTCGCGTCGGCGTCGTCGTACTTGAAGTTGAGCTGCGACAGGTAGCGCGCGCCCACCTGCCAGTCGGGGGTGAGCTGCCCGTGGATGCCCACGTTGAATCCCCACGCGTTGGCGCTCCCCTCGAGCTTCGCGCGTGCGAACTCGGTGCCCGCCGGAATGCCGAGCATCCCGAAGGTCACCCCCGGCGCTGCGAACTGCTGCGCCAGATCGAGCGACTGCCGGAGCTGCACGGTGGAGTGGCCGAAGATCGGGCCGCCCCCCACCGACCACCCCTTCGCGAACTGGTACGCGATGTTGGGCTGGATGTAGACGCTGGCGAGCGCCGCCTTCTGCGCCGAGAAGCGGCCGGGGAAGTCGGCGTGCCACTGCGACGTGAGGCCGTACGGCACGTACGCGCCGAGCCCCACGGCCCAACGGCTGTCCTTGGACGTGTAGTTCACGAACAGGTGCGGGGGGAAGGACACCGGCACCGATCCGGCGAACACGTTCTTCGTGATGTCGGCGGTGAAGTTGCCGCCCACGGCGATGGCGGCGAGCCCCACGTACGCGCTCCACCCGGGCAGCGTGGTCGTCGCTCCCGGGTTCCAGTAGATCACCGAGGGATCGTTGCACGTTGCGCCGGTCACGGACTGGCCGCGACTGGTGGCGCACGTGCCGATCTCGTTGAGTTCGAACCCTTGCGCCAGGGCGGTCGCCGGCGCAGCGCACGCCAGGACCGCGAAACACCATGCAACACGATCGAGCCTCATGGGCATCCTCCTGAGCGAGAACGGGAGCGCCCCCGGGGACGGGGGCGCGGCGGCGAGTGGGAGCTGACGTGCCTCGGAGCCCCGCGTGCGGCGGGTGGGGCGCCTGCGGGACGTACGGAATGGAAAAATGTGGCGAGTAACAGTAGCCGACCGCGGCCGGTTCGGAAAGATCGGCCGAACCCGTACCGGGGGCTTGACCGCGCATCGGCCGCGCGATACCGCCCCGCCCTCCCCCGACCCGTCACGCTCCGCCGCTCGCACCCTCTCCGGCCACGGACGCGCCGGCGGCGGCCGCGGTGATCCACCAGCGTGGCGCACGGCCGAACGCGCCCTCGTACTCGGCGGCGATCGCCGGCGCCGCCGCGCGCAGCGCGTCCTCGTCGCCCACCGCGATGGCACACCCACCCCACCCCGCCCCCGTGAGCCGCGCCCCGCGCACGCCCGGGGCGCGCATCGCGCGCGCCACGAACCAGTCGAGCTCCGGCGACGAGCAGTCGTACAAGTCGCGCAGCGACTCGTGCGATGCGATCAGCAGCGATCCATCCACCGGCGCGCCGGAGCGGAGCCGCTCCACCATGCGGCGGACGCGATGCGTCTCCTCGCTCACGTGCCGCGCCCTGCGCAGGAGCGGCTCGGGGAGGGTCACGCCGGACAGCTCCTCCGGCGAGACCGCGGCGAGCGACGGCAGCTCGGGGTACCGCCGCCTGAGCAGCGCGAGCGCCCGCTCGCATTCCGCGCTCCGCGTGGAGTACTCCGATCCCCGGAGCGCGCGCGGGACGGCGGTGTCGAAGATCAGCACCGACTCGCCCATCGGCACGTGCTCCACCGCGCCCGTGTCGCACCAGACGTGCAGCGCGTGCCCCGGTCGCGCGAGCGCGGACACGAACTGATCCATGATGCCCACCGCGAGCCCGACGAACTCGCACTCCGCGCGGTGCGCGAGCAGGGCCGCCTCACGACGCTCGGCGGCGACGCCGGCGAGCGCCAGCAGCGCGAGCGTCGTGGCCACCTCGAGCGCGGCGGAGGAGCTGAGCCCCGCCCCGAGCGGGACGTCGCTCCACACCGCGACCTCCGCGGGCGGAGCGACGAGGCCGCGCCGCTCCATCTCCGACACCACGCCGGCGATGTAGTCCCACCAGGCGCCGGTGCGCACGGGCTCGCGCGCGTCGAACTCGCCTGGCGAGCGCTCCGCCGCGGAGACGGCGCGCGAGCGCTCGCCCGTCCCGCGCCGCGCCGCCACCCAGGTGCGGCGCGCGATGGCGATGGGGAGCACCTCGCCGCCGTTGTAGTCCGTGTGCTCGCCGATGAGGTTCACGCGCCCCGGTGCCGAGGCCACCACGCAAGGCTCCCCACCGTACGCGCGCGCGAAGAGCGCACGGACCTCCCGCTCGCTCATGGATGCACGCCGAGCGCGTGGACGGCGTACCACACGCTCCACGCGAGGAGCCCGGCGAGCGCCGCATCGCCACCGTTCGCGACCGCTCGCCCGTCCGCGTCCACCAGCTCGGCGGCGATCCCGTTGTCGAGCGGCGCGCGGCGAAGCCACTGGAGCACCGCGCCGGCGTCAGGGCCCATGAGGCGCGCGCACTGCTGCGCCAGGGAGCGCGCCTCCGCGCCCACCCCGCGCACGGTGCGGCGGTACACCGAGTCGTAGCGCTCCACGGCTTCGTACAGCGGGAGCCAGTACGCCGACGCGGCGGGATCCTCGGCCGCGTCGGCGCGGCCGGCCAGATCGATGGACGAGGCGAAGGTGACCTTCCCTTCCCGCTCCACGGCGAAGTGCCGGCGCAGCGCCGCGCGCACCGCGTCCGGGTCCTCCACCTCGCGCGAGGTCTCCTCGTCGAGCGTGCGCCGCAGGACGTCGAGCGCCTGCGCCACCACGGCGTTGCCGTGCAACGTGAAGGGGTGCGGCGCCGGCACGCCGGAGAGCGTCACCTCGGTGGTGTACAACGGCACGTGCTCGTCGCGCCGCTCCGAGAGATCGTCCCACGACGCATACAGGGTGTCCGCGATCACCGGCTCCTCCACGATCCGGTCGTCGCCCGTGTCGCGGATGTAGCGGTCGGTGGCGATGGCGAACGACGCTACCCCCTCCAGGGAGAAGCCGGGCTCGAAGAGCGTGCCGTCCAGGTAGTGGACGCCGTTGCCGGGCGCGTAGCCGTGGAGCTCGCACATGCGGAGCAGGAGCTCGCGCGCGAGCGCGCCGTCCGCGAGCTGCACGGCGGGGAGCGTCCACGCGAGCGCCGCCCAGTCGCGGATGGTCACGCCGTGCCCGTTCC
Source organism: Gemmatimonadaceae bacterium (assembly GCA_035760785.1). Classification (GTDB taxonomy): domain Bacteria; phylum Gemmatimonadota; class Gemmatimonadetes; order Gemmatimonadales; family Gemmatimonadaceae; genus JADGGM01. The sequence continues at coordinate 6,526 of DASTSH010000146.1, forward strand.
ACGGCGCGCGCGAGCGCACGAGATAGTAATGCGCATCGTCGAGCGCGCGTCCCGCGCCGTAGAAGTAGGCGAACAGGAGGTTGCGGTTGATGAGCCGGTCGATGCCGTCGTGCCCCACGGTCTGCTCGAGCTGCTGGAGCGCATCGCGGGTGAGCGTGAGCAGCTCGCTCCACCCGCGGCGGCGCATCACGGCCACGGTGGCCTCGGCGCCGTCGCGCTCGGGGCCGGCGGCGATGTAGAAGGCGGTGCCGACGCGCTCCCCCGCCGGCACCAGGAGCTCGCGGCGCAGGGTGAACACGGGCGCATCGCTCTCGGTGAGCTCCACGCGCGCCTCGCCGTCGGCGGCCACGGCGAGCGCCGCGAGACCGGGCTGCGCGCTCCCCTCGAGCACCATCACGTCATCGGCCGCGGCGACCACGCGGTGCGCATCGTCGGCGGGGCGCGCGCTGCGAACGCGGAGCTGCCGGTGGCCGAGCACCCCCTCGATCGCGACCCCCACGGTCACCGGCTCCGAGCCGCGGTTCTCGAACCCCAGCGCGTACACCGCTCCGGCCACATCGGCGTCGCGCCCGTGGGGCGCGAAGATGGTGCCGCGCACCACCAGCGAGCCCACGGTGCACGTGAACGTGGGGAGCCAGTTCAGCGCGCGCTCCCACGCGAGCCCCTGCTCCCCCAGCTCCCGCCGCTCGCCGTTCACCTGGAGCACCGGGCGCAGCAGCGGCGCCCCGGAGCCCTCGAGGAAGTCCGGCGATCCGGCGAACTCCACCGCCGCGCGCGCGCCGCGATGCAGGATGCCGATGGCGCGGATGCTGGCATCGGCCGGGTGGATGCAGGGGAGCGAGAGCCAGTGATTGCCGGTGACTTGCCAGGGCATGGCGGGCGTGCGGAGCTCGTTCACGGGTGTTCACGCGAAGAGAAGGACCGGGGCAGGACGGCACGCGGCCGTCACATCGTCTCCAGCAGAATACACGCGGCGGGTGCGCGGCGAAACCGCGCCGCGATGGCGGCGGCCGCGCACGGCGCCGCCGCGCGCGCGTTGACAACCGCGGGGCGCGATGGCACTCTCCGGCCGTCAGCGGCCCCGGTGCGGGGCGCCATCGGACTGGAGACGGATGCACCCTGTGAGCACGCCATCACTGCACCGCGGGCCGCTCGCGCTCGCGGCGCGCCTGCTTCTCGTTCTGCTCGTTCCCGCCGCCGTGCGCGCGCAGGCCGTCACCGGCTTCGGGGACGACGCCACCACGCCGCCCGGCGGCCGCGTGCGCCTCACCATCGACAACGAGTGGACGCGCTACGACCAGCGCTTCACGGCGCCCGCGGGCGCGTCGATCTTCGCGCGCTCGC
>DASTSH010000147.1:0-5895 GCA_035760785.1 Gemmatimonadaceae bacterium
GGCGGCGCGCGGTGTCCGCGCGGGCGCGCCCCGTGTCGGCGGGGGGCTTCGCCGCGGGGGGCTTCCCCCCCGGGCGCGGCGCCTTCGGCCGCGCGCCTGGCGCGCCCGCCGTCGCTTCCGCCCCCTTCGGCACCACGAACGACCGCGAGGAGTTCGATGCGTGTCCGAGCAGGTTGCGCACGCCGTGCGCCGAGAGCCGGTACGTGCCACCGGGGGTGAGCGGGCGCGCGGTGACGATCACCACCTCGGAGACCGGAACCGGCCGGCTCGGTCGCGGCGCCGGCGCGCGATGTGTGGTGTCGCGCCCCGCGCGCGCGCCCGGCGGCTGCCCCGGCTGCACTGGCTGCCCCGGCCTGGGGGGTGGCCCGGCGGGGAGCCGCGCCGCCGCCGTCGTGTCCGCGCGCTTCGTGGTGTCCACGTGCGTGCTGTCCCACGTGCTGGATGGCATCGCGAGCTTCAGCGGCACCACCGTCGAGTCGCTGGCCCTGAGCGTGAACAGGCTCGCATCCACCTTCTGCGCCGGGTCGAGCGGCTTGTCGAAGGTGGCGCGGATCGTCACCGAATCGATCGTCGCCACGTTCTGGATCGTTGGCCCGATCGTGTCGTGCACGAAGGCGAGCAGCTCCACGCGCGCGCTGTCGCGCAGCACCACGTGCGCGGTGTCGTACGCCTCGCGGCCGGTGGCGGCCCAGTCGTTGTTCGCGTCGGCGAAGCCGGTGACGGTGTACGTGCCCGGGCGCAGGGCAGGGAGGGCGAACCGCCCGTTCGAGTCGGCACGCGCCACGTAGCGCAGGTCGCTGTCCGGACGCGCCACCGCCATCACCGCGGCGTTGGCGAGCGGACGACCGGCCCCCCAATCGAACACGATTCCCGTCAGCCTGGTGCTCGGGATCGTCGGGCCGGTGGAGAAGACGATCGTCGTCCCTTCCTTCCGCACGTTGCCGCGCAGGTCCGCGAGCCCCGGCAGCAGGGTGACCGTGTACGCCGTGTTCGGCAGGAAGTCGTGCCGGCCGTGGATGGTGAGCGTGCTGCGATGCCACCCCACGTGCGGGTCGCCATCGCGGGGGGAGATGAGCACGAGCTGGTCGAGCGTCGACGCGCCGCTCGCCGCGGGGCGCTCGCTCAGCACCTCGTCGAACTTCATCTCCACTTCCTTCGCGCGCACGTTCACGGCGCCGCTCTCGGGGGACACGGACAGGAGCTTCGGTGGTACCTTGTCCTCGGGGCCACCCGGCGGCGCGCCGGGCTGCGCGCACCCGAGGAGGGCGAGCGCGGCGATGATCAATCGCCGCACAGGGCCCTCACCTTCTGCCGGAGCTGCTCGCGACGCGCCGTCCACTCGCGCAGCTTGCGTCGCTCCCCCTCCACCACCTCGGGCTTCGCGCGGCTCACGAACTTCTCGTTGGCCAGCCGCTGCTCCAGTCCGCCCAACTGCTTCTCCAGCTCCACGAGCTCCCTGCGCTGGCGCGCGCACTCCTTCTCCACGTCCACCGCGCCGGCGAGGAGCACGTAGACCTCGGAGCCGTCGGCGCCGAGGAGCTCGTGCGCCACCGGCCCCGCCGGCGCGAGCGCCACCACGCGCACGTCGGTGCGCGTCAGGCGCTCGATCACGGCGGCCTCCTCGCGGTACACCGCCGCCGTGTCGTCGGTGCCCGGGCGGATCTCCGCCGCCACGCGCTGCCCCGGCGGGATGCCGTACTCGGAGCGCGCGCGCCGGATCGCCGCCACTGCCTCGATCACCCGCTCGAACGCCGCCGCCCGCGCGGCGCCCTCCGCGCGCGCGGCGCGCGGCGCGGGCCAGCGCGCCTGCGCCAGGAACTCGTCCCCCGCGCGCCCGGGGAGGGGGATGCGCTGCCAGAGCGTCTCCGTCACGAACGGCACGATCGGGTGCAGCAGGCGGAGCGCGGCGTCGAACACGTGCACGAGCACCGCGCGGGCCACGTCGCGGTCCGCGCCGTCTCCGGTCATGCGCGACTTCGTCGTCTCCACGTACCAGTCCGCGAGCTCGTTCCACACGAAGCGGCGCGCCGTCTCCGCGTAGTCGTTGAGGCGCATGCCGCGACGCAGCTCCTCCTCCCCCCACGCGCCTCCATCCGGGCGCGGCGGGCCGAGCGCCAGGTCGCACTCGCGGATCGCGGCATCGAGCCGCGCGAGGATCCACTCGTCCGCGCGCGTCAGCGTCGCCGGATCCACCGCCTCCAGCGCCGTCACCGGCTCCCCGCCGATGTTCGAGAGCAGGTAGCGCCCGATGTTCCACAGCTTCGTGATGAAGTTCCGCCCCGGCGCGAACGACTGCTCCAGGTTCTCCGGGTCGAGCATCACGTCGGTGCCCAGCCCGAGGCCGGCGATCACCGTCCACCGCAGCGCATCCGCGCCGTAGAGCGCCACCACGTCCAGCGGGTCGATCCCGTTCCCGAGCGACTTGGACATCTTGCGGTGCTGCATGTCGCGCACGGTGCCGTGCAGGTACACGGTGTGGAACGGCTCCCGCTTCGCGAAGTAGAGCCCCGCCATGATCATGCGCGCCACCCAGAAGAACAGGATCTCCGGCGCCGTCACGAGCACGTCGGTGGGATAGAACGCCGCCAGGTCGCGCGACCGCTCATCGGGCCAGCCGAGGGTGGAGAGCGGCCAGAGCCACGACGAGAACCAGGTGTCCAGCACGTCCTCGTCCTGCCGCACCGGGCCGTGGCAGCGCGGGCACTGCCCGATGTCGTCCACGCTGGCGAACGCCTCGCCGCACGCATCGCAGTACCACACCGGCACGCGATGCCCCCACCAGAGCTGCCGCGAGATGTTCCAGTCGCGGATGTTCTCCATCCAGTTGACGTACACCGCCTCCCACCGCTCCGGCACGATGCGCACGCGCCGCTCGCGCACGGCCTCGAGCGCCGGCTTCGCGAGGGGAGCCATCTTCACGAACCACTGGTCGGAGAGCCGCGGCTCCACCACGGTGTCGCACCGGTAGCAGTGCCGCACGGCGTGCTGGTGCGGCTCCACCTTCACCAGCGCGCCGCTCTCGCGGAGCATGGCCACGATGCGCTCGCGCGCGGCGAAGCGGTCGAGACCGGCGAGCGCTCGGGGGACGCGCCCCGCGCCATCCGGTCCCTCGGCCATGATGCCGTGCGCGTCGATCACCACCGGCATCGGGAGCGCGTGGCGCGCGCCCACCTCGAAGTCGTTCGCGTCGTGCGCGGGGGTGATCTTCACCACGCCGGTGCCGAACGCCGGGTCCGTGTACGTGTCGGCGATCACGGGGATCTCGAGCCCCACGATCGGCAGCACCACGTGCTTCCCCACGAGGTCGCGATAGCGCTCGTCGTCCGGGTGCACGGCCACCGCCACATCGCCGAGCATCGTCTCCGGGCGCGTGGTGGCCACCACCACGGCGCGCCCCGGCTCGCCGGCCACGGGGTACGCGATGTGGTAGAGCGCGCCGGCGGTCTCCTCGAACTCCGCCTCCTCATCGGAGAGGGAGGTGAGGCAGCGCGGGCACCAGTGGATCACCCGGTGGCCGCGGTAGATCAGCCCGTCCTCGAACAGGCGCACGAAGGCGGTGCGCACGGCGCGCGAGAGCTCGGGGGAGAGCGTGTACGCGGTGCGCGTCCAGTCGCAGGAGGCGCCGATCGCCTCGAGCTGCTTCAGGATCGCGCCGCCCGTCGCCTCCACGAACGACGCCGTGCGCTCCACGAACGCCTCGCGTCCGAGGTCGAAGCGCGTCTTTCCCTCCTGCGCGATCAGCCGCTCCACCACGTTCTGCGTGGCGATCCCCGCGTGGTCGGTCCCCGGCACCCAGAGCGCCTCGTCGCCGGCCATGCGCCGCCAGCGGATGAGGACGTCCTGCACCGTGTTGTTCAGCCCGTGCCCCATGTGGAGCACGGCGGTGACGTTGGGGGGCGGGATCACGATGGTGAACGGCTCGCGGTCGCCGCCGATGCGCGCGGAGCGGTCGGCGTGCGCGGTGAACACGCCGTGCTCCATCCAGCGCGCGTAGGTCGCGGGCTCGGTGGCCGCCGGATCGTACTGCGGGGAGAGCTCGGGAGAGAGTTCGGTGGACATAGACCGGGTAAAATAGCTGGCGGTCAACGGGTTAGGTACTCACGAGCGATGTCGGGGCTCAGGTGCCCGGATGCGAGAGCGGGGGCGACGCCGCGCGTCGCCCCCGCTCGGGGTGCGTGCCCGGGTGCCGTGAGGCTCAGGTGTTCGGATCCACGTCGCGCGCCCCCTCGGGGTCCACGACGTGGTCGCCCTTCGGTACGCCTCCCGGGGCGATCGGGCCGCCCTCGGTGCGATCGGGCCTGGGCGACTTCTTCCCCCGGCGCCGCCGCTCCGCGATCCCCTCGATCTCCCCCGCCGCCTCCTGCTCGGCGTGCCGTTCGTCGAGCCACTTGTCCTCGAGCTCCGGCTTGGGATCGGCGTGGCGGTCGCGCTCGTCGGACGTCCCCTGCCGGCGGCGTCCGGTGCCGATGCGGTTCCCCTCCCACCGTCCGCCGGCGAGCGGCTCGTTCGTGTCGAGCTCGTCCTCGTTCGGCCGGCCGGCGTCGGTCTCCTCGAACTCCGCTGCATCCATCGCGTCTTCATCTCCTACCGAGAGTCGGTTCACCACCGACGACACTCCCGGCACACCGCGCGCCACCGCCGTCGCGTGCTGCGACTCGTCGTCGGAGTCCACCCACCCCGTGAGCTCGATCACCCCCGCGCCGATCGCGCCGATGTCCACCGCGCGCTCCCGCAGCACGGCGTCCTCCTGGAACGCCTCGAGCACCCGCTCCTCGAGCGCCGCGACGTAATCGTCGACGAGCTCGTCCTCCCCCTCCTCCACGTACGCGTGCTCGTGGCCACGCCGGTACTCCTCACGCTCCTCATCCTCGTGCTCCGCGAAGCCGCGGCGCAGTCGGGTGCGGATTCCCGAGATCCCGCCCACCTTCTGCGCGACCACCACGCCGACGGCGAAGCCCGCCAGCGCGCCGACCGCGAGACTGGCGACCACGCTGCCGACCGATGGCTCTTCCTCGCGAAAGCGAATGCGTGACATGTCCGGACCTGTGGCGGAGGTGATGGGGTAAGGATAACTTAGCGTGGGATGGCGGGCGAGGGGCGTGCAAGAAGAAGGCCACCCTCCGACCGCCGCCGACTCACTCGTGTGCGCTTCGCCTTCCTGTCAATGATCGACATCGTCGAGCAAGAGCTGACTCTCGTTCTCCCCGATGGCTCCGAGCGGCGCGTCCCTGTGGGGACGACGCCGAAGGACGTCGTCGCGTCCATCGGCGCGGGACTGCTGCGCGCCGCCGTCGCCGTGGAGGTGAACGGCCGCATCCAGGATCTCGTCACGCCGCTGCGCGAGGGTGGCACCTTCCGCGTGCTCACCGAAAAGGATGCGCCGGCGCTGGACGTGCTGCGCCACTCCGCCGCGCACCTGCTGGCCACCGCGGTGCGCCGGCTGCGTCCGTCGGCGAAGATCGGCTTCGGTCCCGCCATCGAGGACGGCTTCTACTACGACTTCGAGGTGGACGAGCCGTTCACCCCCGACGACCTCTCCGCCTTCGAGGCGGAGATGAAGAAGGTGGTGGCGGAGAAGTACCCCTTCGTGCGCGAGGAGGTGGATCGCGCCGAGGCGGAGCGCCGCTTCGTCGACGACCCGCTCAAGCTCGAGCGCCTCTCGGAGCTGGGTGACGACGAGGTGATCTCCGTCTACACCGACGGGCCGTTCGTGGACCTCTGCCGCGGGCCGCACGTCCCCGACACCTCGCGCGTCAAGCACTTCAAGCTCACCCACACTGCGGGCGCGTACTGGCGGGGGGACGAGCGCCGGCAGATGCTGCAGCGCATCTACGGTACGGCGTGGTTCACGAAGGACGACCTCGAGGCGTATCTCCACCGGCTCGAGGAGGCGAA
>DASTSH010000148.1:0-6013 GCA_035760785.1 Gemmatimonadaceae bacterium
GACCACGCCGTGGAGACGCTCCGCCGCATCGCCGCGCCGCTGGCGCGGATCGGCGCGGGGAAGGTGGTGGCGGGCGATCCCGAGGCGGACGTGTCCCCGATCGTGGCGCTCGGCGTCCCCGGCGCGGCGCTCGACATCGATGGCTCGCGCTACTTCTGGTACCACCACAGCGAGGCCGACACCATCGACAAGCTCGACGCGCACGAGATGGCGCTCTGTGTCGCCACCATGGGCGCGATCGCGCTCGGCGCGGCGGAGCTGGAAGGGCAGATCCGCTAGGGGATGGGACCTGGTTGCTAGACCACCATGGAACGCGTGTGGCGTGTAGAAGGCGGTCGTAGGCGAGAGGGGCGAGGTAGAGCGCGTGTAGGCTCGGCGGTAGGTGAACTCTCTCTACATCCGAACCTACTCGCGCTCTACCTCGCATCTACTCCCGTCAGTTCCCCACACGCCACACGCGTTGTCTGGTGGTCTAGTAACCAGATCCCATCCCCTAGCGGATTTGTCCTTCCAGATCCGCCGCCCCCAACGCGATCGCGCCCATGGTGGCGACACAGAGCGCCATCTCGTGCGCGTCGAGCTTGTCGATGGTGTCGGCCTCGCTGTGGTGGTACCAGAAGTAGCGCGAGCCATCGATGTCGAGCGCCGCGCCGGGAACGCCGAGCGCCACGATCGGGGACACGTCCGCCTCGGGATCGCCCGCCACCACGTTCCCCGCGCCGATCCGCGCCAGCGGCGCGGCGATGCGGCGGAGCGTCTCCACGGCGTGGTCCGAGCCGGTCACGCGAATTCCGCGCGGCGTGAACACGCCGTTGTCGCTCTCCAGCGCCAGCACGTGATTCGCCAGCTCGGCGCGATGCGCGTCACGGTAGGCGCGCCCGCCGGCGGTTCCGCTCTCCTCGTTCGTCCACAGCACCACGCGGATGGTGCGGCGGGGGCGGATGCCGAGCGTCTTCATCAGCCGCACCGCTTCCCACGCCGCGACGCTCCCGCCGCCGTCGTCCATGGCGCCCTGTCCCACGTCCCACGAGTCGATGTGGCCGCCGAGCACCACCACCTGCTCCGGATGCTCGCTCCCGCGCAGCTCGGCCACGACGTTGCGTGATGGCGCGGGGGGGAGCGTGCGCGCCCCCATCTCGAGGTGGACCACGATGCTGTCCCCGCGATCCTGCATGCGGTGCAGCATCTCCGCCGCCTCCACGCTCACCGCCGCCGCGGGGATGCGCCGCGTGCTGTCCTGGTAGATCATGCTCCCGGTGTGCGGCGTCTGCATGGAGTACGACGCCACGGAGCGGAGCAGCATCGCGACGGCCCCCACCGCCGCGGCGGAATCGGCGCCCACGGCGCGGTAGCGCACGGCGTCGTCGTACGCCTGGAACGGCGGAAGATCCTGCCGGAACGGGTAGTCGAAGAGCACGATCTTGCCGCGTGCCTCGCGCGCGTGCGCGCGCAGGTCGGCGAAGTCGCGCACCACGAGCACGGGGGCGGTGATCCCGCCCTCCGGTGTCCCCACGCTGCGGCCGAGCCCGAGCATGGCGATCCGCGCGCGCCGCGGCGAGAGGAGCGTGGCCGACTCCGCGCCGCGCTCCCAGTGCGGCACCATCACCGGCTCGGTGTGCACGTTCTCCAGGCCATCCTTCTTCATCTCGGCCACGATCCAGTCGATGGCGTGCTCGAGCCGGCTCGACCCGCTCGGCCGGTTCCCGAAGGTGTCCACCATCTCCGCGAGGCGGCGATAGCCGGCGCTGTCGCGGACGGCGGCATCGATCAGCCGGTCCACATCGGCGGTGGACGAGGCGCGCTGGGCGGCGAGCGCTGGCGCGGCGAGCACGAGCGCGACGACGACTCGCGCGAGCGTGGCGCGAAGGGCGAAGCGATGGGTCATGCGGATGGCGATGGTGTGTGGAGACGCGGACGCGCGGCGACGCGGCCGAGCGGGAACCGACGGTCAAGCTAACGGCCGCGCACGCTGGACGTCAGGGCGCCGCGCCGCGTCGTGCGGGTGGCCCTGACCGAGCGTCCTGCAAATCCTTCTTCTCCCGCGTGGTCCCGCGCTCAACGTATTCCCATCGCGCGGCGTGCATCGGCCCGCGAATCCACCCTCCGCGGACGAGGACGCCATGCGCATCACTCCCCTCATCACCGGCATCGCGGCGCTCGCGGCGCTCGCGTCCCTGCACGCGCCGGCGGCGTTCGGCCATCCCGGCCGGCGCGCGCAACAGAACACGGCGGCCGGCGGGCGATCGGATTCCGCCGCCGTCACCACGAAGGAGATCGACGAGGGGCGCGCGATCTTCCACGGCGCCGGCACGTGCACGACGTGCCACGGAGAGCATCTGGAGGGCGGACCGGTCGCGCCGACGCTCCGCGAGCACGCGTGGAAGGATGCGAAGGACGGCACGTTCCCCGAGATCCTGCGCGTGATCACGCACGGCGTCCCCGGCACGCTGATGGTGTCGCACCCGGGCGGGATCAGCGATGAAGAAGCCACCGATGTGGCGGCGTACGTCTGGGCCGTGAGCCACGGGAAGGCAAAGCCCTGACCTCCACCGATGGGAGGTGTCGCATGGACCGTCCCCATGAGCGTGCTGCGCTCCCGATCGCCGCGATGCTCGTCGCGGCGCTCTGCGCCCCCCGGCCGGCGCTGGCGACGCCCGCTCGCGCGTCGCGCGCGGAGGCCGGGCTCGCGGGACTCCCCGCGAGCCGCGTGGTGCTCCCGCGCGCGCTGGCGACCGCGCTCGCCGAGCGCCGCATCCCGAGCTTCTCCCGACAGACCGGGCTGGCGTGCCGAGCCTGCCACTACCAGTTTCTGCAGCTCACCCCGTTCGGCCGGATGTTCAAGCTCGGCGGCTACACGCTGTCCAGCGTCCCCACCATCGACGCGCGCGACACCACCGCGCGGCGGCAGACGCTGAAGCTGCTCTCCATCCCGCCGCTCTCGGCCATGCTCCAGGCATCGTACACGCATGTCCGAAGCGCCACGCCCGGCGCCCAGAACGATGCCACCGCGCTCCCGCAGCAGCTCAGCCTGTTCCTCGGCGGCGCGCTGACCCCGAAGATCGGCACCTTCCTCCAGTTCACCTACTCTGGCGCCGATGGCAGCTTCGGGATGGACAACGCCGACATCCGCTTCGCGGCGCGCTCCACGATGGCCTCGCGCACGCTGCTGTACGGCGTCACGGTGAACAACAGCCCATCGGTCGAGGATCCGTGGAACACCACGCCGGCGTGGGGATTCCCGTTCGCGGCATCGGATGCGGCGCCGTCCCCCGTGGCGAGCACGCTCATCGACGGCGGCCTGGCGCAGCAGGTGCTCGGCGTGGGCGCGTACGCGCTCTGGAACGACCTCGTGTACGCGCACGTGGCCGCGTACCGCGCGGCGCCGCAGGGGACGGCGCAGCCACTGGACTCCACGGCGCAGGGCGCGAATCGCGGCGCGATCCCGTACTGGCGCGTGGCGCTCGAGCGCGGGTTCGGCGCGGAGTACGTGATGGTGGGAACGTACGGGCTCTCCGCCCGCCTGTACCCGCAGGGGGTGAGCGGGCCCACGAACCGCTTCACCGATGTGGCGGTGGACGCGCAGTACGAGCACCGCTTCGGCGGCGGCGGCGCGATCATCGGGCGCACCACCTGGATCCACGAGCGGCAGACGCTCGACGCGTTCCAGGCCGCCGACCCACCGGCCGCGGAGAGCGGGCGGCACACGCTCGAGACGTTCCGCGTGAACGCGTCGTGGGTGCCGACCACGCGCTACGGACTGGGCGCCGGCTACTTCTCCACCACCGGCACCGCCGACACGCTCCTGTACGCGCCGGCCCCGGTGAGCGGCAGCCGGACGGGGAAGCCGGACAGCCACGGCGTGCTCGGCGAGCTCGATTTCAACCCGTGGCAGAACGCGCGGCTCGCGTTCCAGTACGTGCACTACGGAAAGTTCGACGGCGCATCCTCGTCGTACGACGGCTTCGGCCGCCGCGCGTCGGACAACGACACCGCGTATCTGCTGCTCTGGCTCGTGTTCTGAGTCGGCGGGGCGGGCCGTCGCGCGGCGCGCCCCGCGACTCGTCAGGCGACGCTCGGCTCCTGGCGCTGGCCGTTCAGCTTGTTGCGCAGCGTGCGCACGCTGATGCCGAGGAGCGCCGCCGCGCGCGTGCGGTTGTTGCCGGTGGCCGCCAGCGCGTGCTGGATGAGCACCGCTTCGGCCTCGGCGACGTCCAGCGAGCGCAGGACGATCTCTCCGGCGTGCGCCGCGCCGGCGGCCGGTGACCGCGGCGGGAGCGTGGCGGCGGGGGCGAGGGCCGGCCACTGGCGCACGAACGCCTGGCTCCCGAGCACCGATGCGTCCTCGAGGATCACCGCGCGCTCCACCGCGCGTCGCAGCTCGCGCACGTTCCCCGGCCAATCGTGGCGCTGGAGCAGCGCGATCGCGTCCGGCGCGATCGCGCCGAGCGTCTTCCCCGCGTCGGCGGCGGCGCGCATGGCGAACCGGTGGGCGAGCAGCGGGATGTCCTCCGGCCGCTCGCGCAGCGGCGGGATGCGCAGGGAGACGGCGCTCAGGAGGACGAAGAGATCCCGCCGGAAGCGACCCGCCGCCACCTCCGCCGCCAGGTCGCGGTTGGTCGTGGCCAGCACGCGCACGTCCGCGCGAACCGGAACGGTGCCGCCCACGCGCTCGAACTCCTGCTCCTGGAGCAGGCGGAGGAGCTTCCCCTGAAGCTCGAGGCGCAGCTCGGCGATGTCATCGAGCAGGAGCGTCCCGCCGTGCGCGCGCTCGAGCGCTCCCTCCACCCGCTGCGTCGCGCCGGCGAGCGCGCCCTTCTCCTGGCCGAAGAGCGCGCACTCCACCAGCCCGTCCGGCAGCGCCGCGCAGTTCACCATGATGAGCGGCCGGTCGCGCCGGTCGCCGAGCTCGTGGATCGCGCGCGCGAAGAGCTCCTTCCCCGTTCCGCTCTCCCCATGGAGCAGCACGGTGGCGCTCGTGGGGGCCACCGTGGCCGCGCCCTGGAGCGCGCGCCGGATGGCCGGGCTGTCGCCGATGATCCGGCGCTCGTGCCGCACCTCCGTCACCTCGCGGTGGAGCGCGTCGTTCTCTCGGCGGAGGCGCGCCAGCTCCAGTGCGTGCTCCACTGCCACCTCGAGCTGCGCCGGCCGGATGGGCTTCGTGATGAAGTCCACCGCGCCTGCCTTGATCGCCGCCACGGCCTGCTCGACGGTCGCCCAGCCGGTCATCATGATGAAAGGCGTGTCGTACCCTTCGCCACGCAGCAGCTCGAGGAACTCGACCGCGCCGATCCCCGGGATCCGATCGTCGGACACGACGAGGTCGATCGCGCCGCGCGACAGCGCCCGCATCGCCTCGGTTGCGTTCGTGGCGGCGATGGGGCGGTGTCCGGCGCGCCGGATGGTGTCTTCGAGGATCAGCCCGACGTCGGGCTCGTCGTCCACGTGGAGGATGGTGGCCATCACCCCAAGGACGTCCACGGGCGACCCCCGGCAACAATTTCCGGGGGCGGCGCGCCGCCCCCGGCGCGGCGCTCAGGACGCGCGGGCCTCGCGGGCGGGGATGCGGCGGCGCCGGAAGAGAAGCGCATCGAGGCTGAACGGGCCGCCGCCGATGGTGGCGACCAGCAGCCATACGAAGCAGAAGAGCACGGGCAGGTCGCCGTGATTGAGGAGCGGCCAGAAGCCGTGCGGCGCGTGCGCCTTGAAGTAGGCCACCGCCATCTCGCCGGAGAGCAGCAGCGCGGCGGGGCGGGTGAAGAGCCCCACCAGCACGAGCAGCGCGACGAACGTCTCGATCACGCCCGCGAGCCCCATCAGCGACACGAGGGGGACGCCGCCGTGTGCGGGGCCCATCCCGCCGAGCGCGCCGAACAGCTTCTGCGCGCCGTGCTGCATCATGAGGAACGCCGCGATGATGCGGAGGAGAGTGAAGGCGATGTCCTGCTGCCGTGTGCGCATGCCGTGACCGTGTGGGACCCTGTGGGGATGAAAAAGGAATCGCGGGGCTCGCGCG
>DASTSH010000149.1:0-2300 GCA_035760785.1 Gemmatimonadaceae bacterium
AATGCGCCCCCCCCTCGCACAGTGGTGCGGGGCGAGGGCCGAAGGCGCCGCCCCGCGGTCCACCCCTGACCCCCGCCCCCCCGCCCCTGTCGCCTCCCGCGCACCTTGCACCACCCACGCGCGATGACCTGATTGGAGGCCATGACGGCTTCCGCAACCCATCGCGCGATCGACGCGGTGTGGCGCATCGAATCGGCGAAGGTCATCGCGGGGCTCGCGCGCATGGTTGGCGACGTCGGGCTCGCCGAGGACCTCGCGCAGGATGCGCTCCTCACCGCGCTGGAGAAGTGGCCGGAGTCGGGCATCCCGGAGAACCCGGGTGCCTGGCTCATGGCCATCGGGAAGCGCCGGGCGATCGACCTCGTGCGCCGCGACCGGATGCTCGAGCGCAAGCACGAGCAGCTCGGCTACGAGCTGGAGGAGCAACGGGAGATGTCGGTGCCCGATCTCGATGCCGCGCTCGACGACCCGGTGGGCGACGACCTGCTGCGCCTCATCTTCACCACCTGCCACCCGGTGCTCTCCACCGAGGCGCGCGTCGCGCTCACCCTTCGCCTCCTCGGCGGGCTCACGACGCCGGAGATCGCGCGCGCCTTTCTCGTTCCCGAGCCCACCATCGCGCAGCGCATCGTGCGCGCCAAGCGCACGCTCGCCGAGGCGCGCGTACCGTTCGAGGTCCCGCGCGGCGACGAGCTGGCCGCGCGCCTCGCGTCGGTGCTCGAGGTGATCTACCTCGTGTTCAACGAGGGGTACTCGGCGACCGCGGGGGACGACTGGGTGCGCCCCGCGCTGTGCGAGGACGCGCTCCGACTCGGCCGCATCCTCGCCGGGCTCGCGCCGGCGGAGCCCGAGGTGCACGGGCTGGTGGCGCTGATGGAGATCCAGGCCTCGCGGCTACGCGCGCGCGTGGGCCCGACGGGGGAGCCGGTGCTGCTGCTCGATCAGGATCGCGGAAAGTGGGATCGGGTGCTCATCCACCGCGGGCTCGCGGCGCTCGAGCGCGCGGAGCGGCTGGCGCGGGGCGATGGGGATGGGGGCGTGATCGCGAGCGCAGGCGCGAGCACACGCGCGCGCGAGCGCACGAGCGAGAGCGCGAGCGGGGAAGCGCGCGCCCTCGGCCCGTACGCGCTCCAGGCGGCGATCGCCGCGTGTCACGCGCGGGCGCGCACGGCGGAGGAGACCGACTGGGTGCGCATCGCCGCGTTGTACGACACGCTGGCGCGGGTCGTTCCCTCCCCCGTGGTGGAGCTCAACCGCGCGGTGGCGGTGGGGATGGCGTTCGGCCCCGCGGCGGGGCTCGCGCTCGCCGACGCGCTCGTCGGCGAGCGCGCGCTCCAGGGCTACCACCACCTCCCCGCTGTGCGCGCGGACCTCCTCGCGAAGCTCGGCCGCTTCGACGAGGCGAGAGCGGAGCTCGAGCGCGCCGCCTCGCTCACGCGCAACAGCCGCGAGCGCGCGCTGCTCCTCGAGCGGGCGGCGGGGATGCGCACCGACTGACGGAGCCCCGCGCCGGGTGTGCCCCGCAATGTAAGGTACTCCAATGAATTCATCACCTGGAGCCACTCGGGCGGACGCGCGATGCTTGACGCGAAGCCTCGGGGGGGTATGTTCGCGATGATCCTTCTTGCCGACGTCCTTCCAGAGTTAGGAGTGGGAATGTCGCGAAGTACCATCACCTCGTTGATTCTCGCCATCGCGCTGACTTTCGTGGTCGGTACCGAAGCCTTCGCGCAGGATAGTTCGGCGCAGGAGCCCGCCGCCGCGCCACTGATCGAATTCCGGATCGCCAGCACATCGCCGGGGCCGGGACGGCACCGGATGAAGATCACCAAGCCGGAGTCCAAGACCGTCTACGTCCCGGATTCGAGCTTCATCACGGACACGGACATCGCGCACGTTCAGAGCTATCCCGCCCCCGATGGATTGGAGCTCGTCGTGCAGATGACTCCGGAGGGCAGCGAGCGGTTCTGGAAAGTGTTGTCGAGCCACATCCACGCGGTGCTTGCGATCATGGTCGACTCTCGCCTCGCCGGAGCACCGATCATTCTGTCACCGGTGTCGGGCAATCGACTCCCTATCGCCGTGTTTCTGCCTCGACCAGCCGCACGTGATCTCGCCGCGAAGGTCGCGGCGCGATGGCCAGAACAGTGATCGGCGCTGCTCTGTAGCGCTGCGTGGACGATGCGGGCCGGGCGTGGCTCCCTCTGATTCGGGAGCCACGCCCGGCCTTTTTGCGGTCGCACCGCCGGTTCGACCAGGCGCGCGTCGCCGTCCGCGCCCCCCATCTGGCGCCACCGCCG
>DASTSH010000150.1:0-3115 GCA_035760785.1 Gemmatimonadaceae bacterium
GCGGTTCGTGGACGCCGACGCGTTCCCGGAGGCGCTCGACCGGTTCCTCTCTCGCCTCGCCAGTTACGAGCCGCGACGCTACGTGCGCGAGCACCTCTCCCTCGAGGAGTCGGCCCGGCGGTATCTCGAGGTCTACACGGCCGCGGCCAGGGGATGAGGCAATTTTTTCCGGTCGAATGAGAACTTTTTGCCGATTGTTGCGTCGCGCGTGCACGCGATGTTACACGCCGCCGAAATACCAGTCAGGCAGACTGTAGCGATCTCTTGTGTATTAGAGAATTCTGTGATACTGTGGGCGAGCACGGCCGCCACGGGTTCCTCGAACGGCAGTGCGTCGGAGCTGCACGGAGCATCGAGTTCAATCGCCTTCGCAGGTGGCTGTGACTTCCTCATCGACCCCGCACCCCACTCCCCCGTCGTCGCCGTCGGCATCGAACGATACCGGTACCAGCGACTCGCCGGATGTGGCGAG
The DNA here is from genome assembly GCA_035760785.1 of Gemmatimonadaceae bacterium. Classification (GTDB taxonomy): domain Bacteria; phylum Gemmatimonadota; class Gemmatimonadetes; order Gemmatimonadales; family Gemmatimonadaceae; genus JADGGM01. The sequence goes on from DASTSH010000150.1 coordinate 473, forward strand.
AGATGGGATCTGCGGGATCGTTCTCGCGGGCTCGCATCACTGGGGGAACGGCTCGTTCGAGCACGTGCTGCGCGGTCCGCTCCTTCCCGTGGCGCAGACGCCGATCATCTGCTACCCGCTCGGGTGGCTGCGGGCCGGGGGCGTGCGCGAGGTCAAGATCTGCGCGAACAGCAACACCGGTGCTGTTCGCGACCTGCTGGGCCGGGGGGGCGCGCTGGCCATGGCCCTCGACTACTACGAGGACGGTACGCCGCGCGGTCCCGCGGGGTGCGCGCGCGATGCCGCGCGCCTCTCGGAGGCGGACACGTTCGTGGTCGTGGAGGGAGCGCTGATCCCGTCGCTCGACCTGCGGGCGTTGCTGCGCAGGCACCGCGAGAGCGGGGCGGCGGTGACGGTGGTGGTGGAGCTGGACCGGCGCAAGCGCGCGCTCGGGAGCGAGAATCCGCGCTTTCCCGGTGGCATCTACGTCGTCGATCGGCGCGTCCTGCACGAGGTCGCGCCCACCGGCTACCACGACATCAAGGAAGGATTGCTCGAGCGGTTGTACGTGCGCGGCGAGCGCGTGCTGATGTGCGAGGCTCAGGGGATCACCCCGCGCGTGCTCGACTACGCGACGTACATGTCGGTGAGCCGCTGGATGATCGGCCGCACCGTGGACCACCCGGATTTCCTTCCCGAGTTCGTGCGGGAAGGGCAGTTGCTGCGTCACCCATCCGCGCGGGTCGACGCGACCGCGCAGGTGATCGGGCCGGTGATCGTGGGGCGCAACGCGCACGTGGGGGAGGGGGCCGTGATCGTCGGACCGACGACGGTAGGCACGGGCTCCACCGTCGAGGCGGGGGTGCTGCTGTCGCGTTCCGTCGTGTGGCCGAGCTGTCTGATCGGAGCGGGAGCCATCGTCGATGCCTCCTTCCTCGGCGCGGGGATCACGGTCCGTCCCGGCGAGCACCTGTTCGGCGCGTCGAAGTTCGCACCCGAGGATGCTGCACTGCACGTCCCGCCGCCGGATTGGGAGCTGCCGGCCGCATCGTTCCCCGCCGTTCGCTCCGTGGAGCGCGCGGCCAGCACCGAGGATCGCACCCGCCGATGAAGCGTCCCCTGGCAGCGAGGCGCCCGTGAGGGTGCACCCCGTCCTGCTCGATTCCCGGCCGCCCTACCTCGAGAGCGAGGGGGGCGGTAACTCTCTTCTCCTCCTCCCCGTGGGGCGGGGACCGCTCATCGCGGAGATCGCCGAGAGCGCGCGGAAGGTGACGCACCAGCCGCCCGTCGTCTTCCCGTCGTTCGCCTTCGACGAGGTGTACGAGGACGGCATCCGCGCGGCGTGTCCGTCGGTGGCCGAGATCGTGGATCGGGCGACCTTCACCGATCCGTTCTCCCGCTACGATTCCTCGGATCTCCTGCTGCTCATCTCGCCGCACTACTACCCGGCGACCGGGCTGGAGCTCGAGGCCTTCGTGGGCATCCGGCTCGCGAGCGGCGGCATGGTGCGGCACCTCCTGGCGTTCGAGTCGTCGTCGCTGGGGACGAAGGAGCTGGTGCACGCCGGCGACGATGGGCGCGTGCGGCGCATCCAGCGGTACTTCGATCCTGTCACCTGGCCCTTCCCCGCGGGGGTCATCGCCTCGCTCGTTCCGGTGGCGTGTCTGCTGACGGCCGTCGAGGTGCCGCTGCTGCCGCTCGAGGCGCTGCGGCAGACGCTCACGTCGCGCGGCATCCCGCACCAGGACGTGCCCTTCCGCGGCGAATTCCTCGAGCTGTTCGACGAGGCCTGCGCGCTGTCGCTCGCCGAGCGGCGGCTGATCGCGATGTCGGCGCAGCTCGTGGAGGGGAGCGGGCAGGCGCCGGCCGAGGGGGCGCTGCGCTCGCCGCGCGCCACGGTGCACGCGGATGCGCGGCTCGTGGGACCGGTGCTGGTGAGCGATGGCGCCGTGGTGGAGGAAGGGGCGTTGGTGGTGGGACCGGCGATCATCGGCCCGGGCGCGCGCGTGGGGCGCGACGCCAGGGTCGCGCAGTGCGTGCTCACGCCGGGGGCCGTGGTGCCGCCGGGAGCCACGACGCGCCATCGCGTGGTCTCGGCGCAGGCGGCCGGCTCCAGCGGCGTCCCGCACCGGCGGCACACGCCCGGCGTGGCGAACCCGGTGATCCCGGGGCCGGAGGACACGCCGGGGCTCGGCTACCGCGATCTCAAGGCGATGATCGAGGCACCGATCGCGCTCCTCGCGCTGGTCGTGCTCTCCCCGATCCTCGCGGTCATGGCGCTGCTCGTGAAGCTCACCTCGCCGGGGCCGATCTTTCACGGCGACCGGCGCGAGGGGCTGGGCGGGCGCAGCTTCCGGTGCTGGAAGTTCCGCACCATGCGCGTGGACGCGGACGCGCTGCAGCGCGCCCTCGCGTCGCAGCAGCAGATGGACGGCCCACAATTCAAGATGTCGAACGACCCGCGGGTCACGCGCGTGGGGAAGTGGCTGCGCCGGCTCAACGTGGACGAGCTGCCGCAGCTCGCGAACGTCGTGTGCCGGCAGATGAGCTTCGTCGGTCCGCGCCCCTCGCCGTTCCGCGAGAACCAGATCTGCGTCCCGTGGCGCAACGGCCGGTTGTCGGTCCGTCCGGGGATCACGGGGCTCTGGCAGGTGTGTCGCCGCG
>DASTSH010000151.1:0-7716 GCA_035760785.1 Gemmatimonadaceae bacterium
CTCCGCCGCGCGCGGCGGGCGTCGCCTGGCGAGTGCTCATGGTGGCCGCGGCGGCGGGGTGCGGCTCCTCCGGAGCGGTACCCGCGAGCGGCGCGAACGCCGCGCACCCCGCCCCCGCCCAGACGGCGGCGGCGAGCGCGCATGGCGACTCGAGCGCGGGCGCGCCCGTTCCCCCCGGCTACGGCTCCCTGCGGCAGGAGGACGTCTCGGTGACCGTGCGCCTCCCGCTCGTGCTGGTGCGCGCCATCCCGCTGGATGAGTCGATCATCCGGCTGCTCTCCCCCGACTCCTACCGCGCGCTCCGTCAGCTCCGCGATGGCAAGCGCGACGTCATCGCGCGCGCCTCCGCACGGTTGGGCGTGCAGCGCCCGAGCCTCTGGTACCTGTCGTACTTCGGCCTCCAGCCGGACGCCGCGTTCTCCTCGCGCGACGTGCAGATCGTGAGCGGCGGGCGCGAGTTCCGCCCGCTGGAGTTGATCCCACTCACGGCAGGGTTCGGCAGCGAGCGCGTGGGGCAGCGCGAGGTGCAGAGCGCGATCTACCTGTTCGATCAGGGGATCGATCCCAACCAGCCGCTGACCGTGACCGTGCAGTCGGTGCCCGGCAGCTCGTGGAGCGCGGTGATCCCGGTCATCGAGCGGGAGCGGGCGCTGGTGCGGACGAGGGTGCCGTAGAGCCGGGATTCGGGACTGGGGAATCGGGAGAGGCAGCGAGGGGGGCGGCGCTCATGCGCCGCCCCCCTCGCACCATGGTGCGGGGCGTGCGCCGCAGGCGCCGCCCCGCGGTCCTCTCCCGATTCCCGAGTCCCGAGTCCCGAGTCCCGCGCCCCCGGGATCTCCTCCGCTTCCCCCCCCGTTCATACTGTGTTAGTTCTTCCGAAGGATGGACTGTCGCCGCGGGCGTGCGATGCCGCGCGCATTCACCAGCCACCTCGCAGGGGCACCATGGCGTTCCTACCACTCCGCAAGCTCCCCCCGACGCCCGGCGCGAACGTGCTCGAGGCGTGGCTGGAGCAGCTGGCCGACGAGCTCGCCGCTCCCGATGCCGACCGCAACGCGATCTGCCGCCGCGCGCTCTGCGAGATCACCCATCCGTCGTTCGCGTCGAACTGGGAGACCGCGGTCGAGGACGAGTCGCTCCCCCTCGCCACGCGCGCCTCGCTCCTGGCGCTGGACCCGCGCAACGTGACGCTCGAGCCCGAGTACTACGCCGAGTGCGACGACGCGCTGTTCCAGCGCGTGAAGCCGCTGCTCTGGCTCTGGTACAGCTTCGACCGCACGCCGATGGGCGGGCAGAACGTGGACGTGGGGGTGCGGCTGCGCCGCCTGCTGGCGCCGCTCATCTTCCGGCGGTGCGGCGAGAACTTCAAGGCGTTCCAGCACGTGGAGTTCTCCTTCGGCTACAACATGGAGGTGGGGGACGACGTGGTCGTGCACCGCCACGTGCTGCTGGACGACCGCGGAGGGATCGTGCTCGGGAACAGGGTCTCCGTCTCCGACTACGCGAACATCTACAGCCACACGCACAGCATCGTGGAGCAGCGCGACGTCACCACCGCCGTGACGCGGATCGACGACGGCGTGCGCATCACGTATCACGCGACGGTGCTCGCCGGGGTGCACGTGGGGTGCAACGCGATGGTCGGCGCGGTGGCGGTGGCGACGAAGGACGTGCGCCCCTACCACGTGAACGTGGGGATCCCGGCGAAGAGCGTGCGGGTGAAGCCCAACGCCCCACCGGACGTCAACGAGTGCCTGCCCACGGCCAAGCAGCGGTCCACCGGCGACGGCGGCGCCTGAGGGAGCGGGGGCCAGTGGCGCGCCTGCTCGCGTGGTGGGCGCTCGCGCCGGTGCTCGGGGCGTGCGCCACGTACTGGCCCACGCTCGAGGGGCGCAGCCCGACGGCCGCTGCCGCCGCCTATCGCTGCGCGGACTCCGCGGCGAGCGCGCTCGGCTTCGCCCACACCGTGGGGGCCGAGCGCACGCGGTCGTTCGAGGCGCGCCGCTACGACGAGCGCGCGTCGAATCTCCTGGGGATGGAGCGTCGGCAGTTCGATGTGCTCTCGGTGGAGCTACGCCCCGCGGACACCGCCGCCACCAACCTCCGCGTGCGGGCGGAGACGGTGGTGCGGCGCATCACGCGCGAGGGGTGGGTGGAGGAGGGGGCGCCGGCGTCACCCGGCGCGCAGCGCGCGGCGCGCGAGCTACTCGCGCGCTGCGCCCCCGGCGTCACGCCGGGACGCTCGCCGTGATCTCTCCCCCGCGCCCGGGGATCGTCGTCCGCACGATGCGGCGCACGGGGATCCGCTCCCGCCGCGCCAGCGCCTCCGCCGCCAGCTCCTCCATCGTGACGAAGCGCACGCCGTCTGCTTGCCAGGCATCGAGCTGCCGCTCGAAGAGGCGCAGCAGCGCCGTCGCCTCGACCTCGGTGTGGATGGAGTGCACCTCGGTCCCCTGCACCGCCGCGCGATAGTACTCGATGAAGGCGCGCTCGTCGCGCAGCTCCGGGGCGTTGTAGGTCTCGTCCCACGTGGGGAGGGTCGTGGGGATCTCGAGCGTCTCGAAGCGGCGCCCCGCCGCCTCGGGGAAGAAGGGGGCCCCTCCACGCGTGTTCGACGCGTAGAACAGCCCGTAGCGCTCCTGCACCGCGAGCGAGGTGGGGGTGGCGTGCCACCCGGGGGCCGCGGACGCGCGCGCCGCGCGCCCGAAGATCCGCTGGAACTCCCGGTGCGCGGCCCCGTACTCGCGCGCCACCTCCTCCTCCGGCAGCCGGTCGAGGCGGTCGTGCCAGCGGACGTGATCCCATCCGTGCACCCCCACCTCGTGCCCCGCGTCGGCCACCGACCGGATCGTGCTCGTCAGGCGCGCCCCGATCATCGGCGCCGGGAGGAGCGTGCCGTAGAGCACCGTGCGCGGCCCGTACATCGAGAGCGCGCGCGAGCGGAGCATCTTCCGGAGGAATCCCTTGCGCGTGAACACCCGCGCGACCGCCCGTCCCGACCGGTCGGGACCCAGGGTGAAGTAGAAGCTCGCGCGCACGCCCACGCGGTCGAGCGCGCGCAGCAGGTTCGGGATCCCGGCCTTCGTCCCCTCGTAGGTGTCGCAGTCCACCTTGAGCGCGATCCGGCGCTCGGTGGCGCCGGCGCCGCTCACGGCACCGGCGGATGCTGCCGCCCCTTCAGGTAGAAGTCGAGCGTGAGCTCGATCGCTTCGTCGAAGCCGATCTTCGGCTCCCAGCCGAGCTTCTCCTTCGCCCGCCGGATGGACGGGACGCGCGTCATGATGTCCTGGTAGCCGGCGCCGTAGTAGCTCTCCGACTCCACCGGGATGATCTCCGCGCGCGCGGCGATCTCCTCGTAGCCCGGGTACGTCCCCACCGCCTTCACCAGCCGCTCGGCCAGCTCCTTGATCGACACGTCGTTCCTCGGGTTGCCGATGTTGAAGATCCCGCCGTCCGCCGCGCCTCCCTCGTTCACGAGGATCTTCATCAGGCAGTCGATGCCGTCGCGGATGTGCGTGAACGACCGCCGCTGCCGCCCGCCGTCCACGAGCTTGATCGGCTCACCGTACAGGATGTTGTGCAGGAACTGCGTGAGCACGCGCGACGACCCTTCCTTGGGCGAGTCGATGTTGTCCAGGTGCGGGCCGATCCAGTTGAACGGGCGGAAGAGCGTGAACCGCAGGCCGTCGCGCTGTCCGTACGCCCAGATCACGCGGTCGAGGAGCTGCTTGCTGGTGGAGTAGATCCAGCGCTGCTTGTGGATCGGGCCGTACACCAGCGGCGAGGTCTCCTCGTCGAACTCCGGATCGGCGCACATCCCGTACACCTCGGAGGTGGAGGGGAAGATCACGCGCTTCCGGTACTGCACGCACTGCTTGATGATGCGCAGGTTCTCCTCGAAGTCGAGCTCGAACACGGCGATCGGGTTCTGCACGTACGTGGCGGGGGTGGCGATCGCCACGAGCGGGAGCACCACGTCGCACTTCTTGATGTGGTACTCGATCCACTCCTTGTTGATGGCGATGTCCCCTTCGAGGAAGCGGAAGCGCGGATTCCCGAGGAAGGGCTCGATCTTCTCGTACGACATGTCGAGCCCGTAGACCTCCCAATCGGTGGAGGTCAGGATCCGCTCGGTGAGGGCATTGCCGATGAAGCCGTTGACGCCAAGGATGAGGACTCTCATGGTCCGGTCGGTGTCGGAGTGTCGGTGGTCGCGAGGCGGCGGGCGAGCTCCGCGCCATCGCGCTCGGTGTCGCCCGCGATCTGCGCGCGCAGGATCTCGAGCCAGCGCCCATCGCCGCACGCCACGAGCAGGCGGTCGCCGGCGGTGCGCACGGTGCCGGGAGGAGCCTCAACGAGCACTCCCTCGTGGACGCGCGTGCGCCAGACGAGCAGCGGATGCCCGGCGAGGGTGGCGCGCGCGCCGGGGTACGGGTGGGTGACGGCGCGCACCAGGTCGTGGATCTCGCGCGCGGGGCGGCTCCAGTCGAAGGCGCCGTCCTCGGGGCGGCGCCGGCCGAAGGTGGTGGCCGCCCCGTGATCCTGCGGGCGGCGCGGCGCATCGCCGCGCAGGAGGGCCGGAAGCTGGCGGTCGAGCACGCGCACGGCGGCGGTGGTCACCCGCGCCTGGACCTCGGCCGCGCTGTCGTCGGGTCCGATCGCCACCGCCTCCTGATCCACGATGTCCCCGGCGTCGGCGCGCGTGGTCATCACGTGGAGCGTGGCGCCGGTCTCGCGCTCGCCGCGCAGCACCGCCCAGTTCACCGGCGCCCGGCCGCGGTAGCGCGGGAGGAGGGAGCCGTGCAGGTTGAACGCGCCCAGGCGCGGGAGCGCGAGCACCGCCGCCGGCAGGAGCGCGCGGTAGTAGCAGGAGAGGATCAGCTCGGGCGCGTGCGCCCGCAGGGCATCCAGCGCCTCGGGGCGCGACAGCTCCGCGTCGAGATGCACGGGGATCCCGCGCGCGCGCGCCAGCCCGGCCACCGAGGGGAACCAGAGCCGCTCCCCCGGCGCGTCGGCATGCGTGTACACCGCCACCACGTTCGCGCCGCGCGCGAGCAGGAGCTGGAGACAGGCGTGCCCCACGTCCGAGTACGCGAACACGACGATGCGTGCCGCGGTCACCGCGCCGCCAGCTCCCGCGTGCCGGCGGCCGGCCGCTCCGCGCCGCCGTAGACCCGACGCACCAGGTAGCGCGGGCGCCCGCGCACCTCCTGGTAGATGCGCCCCACGTACTCCCCCACGATCCCCACTCCCGCCATCAGCACGCCCATCACCAGGAACGCGAGGGCGAACAGCGTGAACACGCCGTCGGCCTCCGACTGGCGGAGCAGCACGAACCGCCTGACGAGCAGGTACACGCCGAACAGCACGCCGCCGGAGGCGGTGAGGAAGCCGAAGAGCGTGAAGAGCTGCAGCGGGACGACGGAGAATCCCGTCATCAGGTCGAAGTTCAGGCGAACGAGCTTGTACAGCGAGTACTTGGAGGCTCCAGCGCGCCGCTCCTCGTGCGCCACCGGCACCTCCGCCGGCTTGCGCGAGAACGTCTGCGCGAGCGCGGGGATGAAGGTGGAGTACTCCTCGCACCGGTTGATCAGCTCGATCACCTCGCGCGAGTACGCGCGCAGCATGCACCCGTAGTCGCTCATCCGGATCCCGGTGATCGCCACCGTCACGCGGTTCACGATCCACGACGCAGTGCGCCGGAAGAGCGTGTCGCGCCGCTGCTGCCGCACGCCCCCCACCACGTCGTAGCCCTGGTCGGTGAGCGCGAGCAGCTTGGGGATCTCCTCCGGCGGGTTCTGGAGATCGGCATCGAGCGTCACCACCACGTCGCCACGCGCGATCTCGAAGCCGGCGAGGATGGCGGGGTGCTGTCCGAAGTTGCGCGAGAGCTCCACCACGCGGATCCGGTCGGGCCACCGCTCGGCGAAGCCTCGCAGGATCTCGAGCGAGCGGTCGCGGCTTCCGTCATCCACGAGGATCACCTCGGACGGGCGCTCCAGCCCATCGAGCACGCCCAGCAGGCGCTGGGCGAGCGCGGGGAGCGCCGCCTCCTCGTTGTACACGGGGATCACGACCGACACCATCCCCCGGGGCGCCGCGCTCATCGCGAGAACCTCGCGGCGATGTCGCGCACCGCCTCGATCACGTCCGCCTGATCGTCGTCCGACAGGCGCGGGTAGAGCGGGAGCGACACGATCCGCTCGGACACGAAGTGCGCGTCCGGGAAGTCGTCCGGGCGCCAGCCGAACGTGTCGCGGTAGAACGAGAACTCGTGCGCCGCCACGTAGTGCAGCCCGGCGCCGATGTTGCGCGCCTTGAGCTCCTGGATGAACCGGTCGCGGTCGATGGTCAGCGCGTCGAGGTTCACGAGCGGCGTGTACAGGTGCCACGCGTGCCGCGCCGGATACGGCACGGGCTCCGGCAGGATGAGCGCGTCGAGCTCCCGGAACGCCTCCTGGTACCGTTCCGCCAGCCGGCGGCGCGCGGCGATGAATCCCTCCAGCTTCGGAAGCTGGTGCAGCCCCAGCGCCGCCTGGATGTCCATCATGTTGTACTTGTAGCCGGGGAGCGCGATGTCGTAGCGCGGCGAGCCGGCGCGGTCGAAGCGCTTCCAGGCGTTGCGGTCCATGCCGTGGAACTTGAGCAGCGACACCCGCTCGAACACCTCCTCGTCGGGGGTGACGAGCATTCCTCCCTCCCCGGTGGTGATGTTCTTGTTCGGGTGGAAGGAGAACACCGACGTGGTGGGGAAGGAGCCGATCTTCCGCCCCCGGTACTCGGTGCCCACGGCGTGGGCCGCATCCTCGATCACCGTCAGGCCATGGCGCCGCGCGAGGTCGAGGAGCGGATCGAGGTCCACCGGCTGCCCCACGTAGTGCACCGGGATCACCGCGCGCGTGCGCGGTCCCACCCGCCGCTCCACCTCCTCCACGCGCACCTGCAGCGTGCGCCGGTCGATGTCGGCGAGCACTGGGGTGGCCCCCACGAGCACGATGAGGTTGAGCGTGGCGGCGAAGGTCATCGGCGTCGTGATCACCTCGTCCCCCGGGCCGATGCCGTGCGCGAGGAGCGCGAGGTGCAGCCCGGCCGTGGCCGAGGAGAGCGCGGCGGCATGGCGCCCCCCCACGTACTCGGCGAACCGCTCCTGGAACCGCTCCACTTTGGGGCCGGTGGTGATCCACCCCGATTCGAGGGAGTCGAGCAGCTCCGCGATCTCCTCCTCGCCGATGGTCGGGCGGGAGAAGGGGAGAAAGCTGTCGCGAATGGCGATCGGGTTCGAGCTCATCTCGGTACGGTGTCCTCGGGCGCCGCGAAGTTGGCCACTAAAACATATCGCCGGTTCCCCGCCAGCGCTCTCGGCGCGACGGCCTCGTGCTCGAACTGCTCGAGGGAGCGCCGCTTCATCCACACCAGCAGGTGCTCTCCGGAGCGCCACCGGCGCCAGAACTCCGCGCGCGGCCACACCAGCGATGCGGGGTGCTCCCCGTCGGAGCCGAGCTCCCCCACGAAATCGGCGACGGCGATGGGGTGGCGGAGCACCCAGGGGGCGATCTGCGGGTAGACGCGATAGGAGACGATCGTCGCCCCCGGCGCGGCGCGCTCGGCGCGCGCCGCCGCCACGGCCACATCGTGGCCGGAGAGATCCTCGGCCACGTGCGGGAGCGCGAGCGCGAGCGCGAGATAGAGCCCGCCCCACCCCGCCGCCGCCGCGAG
>DASTSH010000152.1:0-19748 GCA_035760785.1 Gemmatimonadaceae bacterium
TCGGATACGCGCGCCGGTACGCCCCGAGCGCCTCCGGGCCGTGCTCCGCCACCAGCCCGGCCGCGCTCCACGCGGAGCGCGGCTCCAGCACCAGCACCTGGTGCCCGCGCGCGAGCAGCTCGGACGCCACGCCGCGCAGGAAATGCGCGTTGCCGTGGTTCCAGTCGCTCACGAGCGAGTGGTAGAACATCACGACGCGCATGCGGCCTCCGCCGGGCCGGGGCGGCGCTCGCGCAGCTCCGCGTACGCGGCCAGGTACTCGCGCGCCATCGCCGCCGGCGCGTACCGGCCGGCGCGCTCCCGCGCCGCGCGGGCGAGCCGCTCGCGGCGCGCGTCGTCGGCGATGAGCGCGCGCAGCGCGCCGGCGAGCGCGCCGTCGTCACCGGGGGGCACGAACAGCGCCGCATCCCCCCACACCTCGCGCAGGCTGGGAATGTCCCCCAGCACGAGCGCGCACCCGGCGAGCGCCGCCTCCAGCGCGCCGAGCCCGAACGGCTCGTAACGCGCGGGGAGCACGAAGATCTCCGCGGCGCCCATCCAGTTCGCGAGCGCGGCCTCGTCCAGGCGCCCGAGCGCGCGCGCCGCGCCGAAGGTCCGCTCCACGCCATCGGGGCCGCGCGCGTCGCCGGCGATGTAGACCGGCCACGGGAGCTCCGGCGCCACGCGATCGAGGGCGCTCACGTTCTTCGCCTCGTCCCACAGGCGGCCGGCGGCGAGCACCAGCGGCCGCTTCGCGGCCGCGGCGGCGAAGCGCGAGGCATCACGCGCGTTGGGGATCACCCGCGCGCGCGGCACCACGCCGTGGCACGCCGCGAGCGCGGCGAGCATCGCCCGCGTGGGCGCGATCACGAGATCGGCGCCATCGAGCCCCCGCCGCACCGCCGTTCGGTACGCGTCCCACTCCGGCGGCGCATTCGTCCCCTTCACTGCCCGCCACCAGGAGAGCACGCACGAGTGCGCGACCACGCACACCGGCGCGCGCCAGCGGAGCGCGCCGTGGGCGTAGCCGTTCAGGTGCACCACGTCGGGGCGCTCGCGGGCCTCCAGCTCCAGCAGCCACGCGCCGGCGCGGCGAACGTCGAGCCACGGATCGGCCATCCACTCCAGCCGGTAGCGCCCCTCCACCACGCGGACGTTCGCGCGTGCCCGCGCCTGCGTGCGCTGCCCCGGCGACAGGGGCATCCCCATCGTCGCCAGCACCACCTCCACGCCGTGCGGCTCGAGCGCGCCCGCGAGCTCCATCGCGTACGTCCACACGCCGCCCACCGTGTCCGCCGTCATCAACACCTTCATCACATCACCGTCCGTACATCGTGTCCAACGCGGCGGCGACCTCCGCCAGCCGCTCCACCTCGGGATCGAACGCCGCGCTCTCCCCCAGCCGCCGTGCCCACGCCACCGCCGCGCGCCCTCCCCACTCGTCCGGAGGGGACGCGAGCACCTCGCGCGCCGTCCCCTGGTACCGCTCCGCCGTGAAATCGTAGAACGATCCGTTCACGTTCCGCATCGCCGCGCCGCCCGCGCCGCCGTAGAACGCCGCCTCGATCACCGCATCGCGCCCGGCGGAGACGTTCCACGAGCACGCGAGCCGCACCGTCGTCCCCCCCGCGAGGTCCAGACGCGCCTCCGCGTAGTCCTCCACCACCGAAGCGGGAAGCGCGAGCGGCGCCCCGCCGGCGAAGAGGCGGCTCGTCACGTGCTCCACGCGCGGGAAGTCCAGCGCCCACAGCGCGAGATCCACCAGGTGAATGCCCAGGTCGATCACGCACCCTCCGCCGGAGAGCGCCGGATCGCGGAACCACGCCTTGTCCGGGCCGTACGCGTTGTGGAACACGAGATCCACCGCGTACACGCGCCCCAGCGCCCCCTCGCGTATCAGATCGCGGATGCGACGCATCGCCTCCGTGTGGCGGTACGAGAGATCGACTCCGAGCAGCCGGTTGGCGGCGCGCGCCGCGTCGATCACGCGCCGCGTCTCGGGAGCGGTGCGCGCGAGCGGCTTCTGGCAGAACACCGCGAGCCCGCGCTCGAGCGCCGCGATCGCCTGCTCGGCGTGCAGCGCGCTCGGCGTGGCGATCACCACGCCGTCCAGCTCCGCGTCGAGCAGCTCGTCCATCGAGCGGGCCACCACCGCCTCCGGCGCCGTGCGCCGCGCATCGGCGAGCGCCTGGTCGGCGGCATCCGCCACCGCGGCCACGCGCGCCGCGGCGCTGCGCGCGATCGCCTCCATCCGGTGCCGCCCGATCCACCCCACGCCGAGAAAGCCGAGCCGGGGGAGCGCCGTGGCCACCGCCGCCTCCCGCGACAGCGCGCCCGCGGCCGTCATGTCAGCACCATCGCCTTCAGGAAGCCGTCGGGGCGCTCGACGGTGGCGCGCATCGCGCCCGCCAGGTCGTCCAGCGGAAAGACGTGGGTGAGCAGCGGCGCCACATCGAGCGCGCCCTCCGCCACCGCCCGCACAGCGGCGCGGATCCCGTCCACGTACACGCGCGGATCGCGCTCGTGCGCGTTGATGACGTCGAGGCCTCGCCAATTCCACAGGAACATGTTCACCTGCCGCGGCCCGTCCTGGTGGAACCCGGCGATCACCAGCCGGCCGCGCTCGCGCGTCAGCTCCCCCGCGAGGTCGAGCGGCCACTGGAGCCCCACCGCCTCGATCACGCGCTCGCACCCCTCTCCCGCCGTGAGCGCCTTCACGCGGTCGATGATCCCCTGGTGGTCCACCATCGGGATCGTCTCCGCGGCGCCGCACTGCCGCGCCACGTCCAGCGCGAAGGGACGGCGCGAGATGGCGATCACGCGCGCCCCCGCGCGCGAGGCGAGCTGCGTGAGCAGCGCGCCGAGGAAGCCGATGCCCACGATCGCCACCGTCTGGCCGGCGGCCATCTCCGCGCGCCTGAAGATGTTCATCGCGCACCCCAGCGGCTCCCCCGGGAACGGCGCGTCGCCCAGCGACGCAGGGAGCGGCACCACCGCGTCGGCCGCGGCGATGTCGAACTCGGCGTACGCGTGGTAGGAGAGCGCCGCCACGCGGTCGCCCGGCGCGATGCCGCGGACGCCGTCACCGACGGCGTCCACCACGCCCCACCCCTCGTGCCCCGGCGCTCCGGGCTCCTGCGGATAGGTGAACCACTCGCGCCCCTCCCACACCGGCACGTTCGAGGCGCACACACCGCTGCCGCGCAGCCGGATGCGCACCTCGCCGGGGCCCGGCTCCGGCATCGCCAGCGCGCACACCCGGGCCTCCCCCGGTCCGGCGATCACCGCCGCGCGCATCGTCGCGGCGGCCGCGCGGCTCGGGGGCGTCGCCACCGCGCCGCTCACGCCACTTCCTCCCCGTCGGCGAACGGCTCCGACCCGCGACGCGACGTCGTGCGCAAGGCATTGGCGGCGGCGGCGGCCGGCCGCTTCGTCTTCGCCGCCGCGCGCGCCGGCAGCCGGGCGGACAGGAGCCACTCGTAGAGCCGCGCGATGCCGTCGCGCGCGCTCACCCGCGGCCGCCACCCGGTGGCTTCCTGGAAGCGCCGCGTGTCGGACACGTAGTAGCGCTGATCCCCGGTGCGCCACCCCTGTATCGCCGTCTCCGGTCGCTCGCCGCGCAGCGACTCGATCTCATCGAGCAGCTCGAGTAGGCTGATGGTGTTCCCCGCGCCGCCGCCGATGTTGAATGCCGTGCCCGCGTGCCGGTCCATGTGCCGCTGCGCCAGCAGGAACGCGTCCACGAGATCCTCCACGAACAGGATGTCGCGCACCTGCATCCCGTCGCCGTACAGGATGATCGGCAGCCCCTCGATGGCGCGGATGAGGAAGTGCGCCACCCACCCCTGATCCTCGGTTCCGAACTGGTGCGGGCCGTAGATGCAGCTCATGCGGAAGACGACGGTCTGCAGCCCGAACGAGCGGGCGTAGTCGAGCACGTACTGGTCGGCCGTGCCCTTGGAGCAGCCGTACGGGCTATGGAAGTCGAGCGGTCGCTCCTCCCCGATGCCGTGCTCGCGGATCGCCGACTCGCGCGGCTCGTACCGCGCGCCGCGCCGCGCCAGCCGCACGTCGTCGAGCGCGCCGTACACCTTGTTCGTGGACGTGAACACCAGCGGCGGCGGCTCCGCCGCGGCGCGGATGGCCTCCATGAGGTTGAGCGTCCCCCGCGCGTTCACGTCGAAGTCGGTGTTCGGGTCCACGAGGCTCGTGGTCACCGCCACCTGGGCCGCGAAGTGGAACACCTCGCTCGCCTGCGCCACCGCCTTGCGCAGCGCGGCCGCATCGCGCACGTCCGCGATCTCCGCGCGGACGCGCGAGCCGTGCGTATCGCGGAGCCAGCGGAGATTCCGCTCCACGCCGGGGCGGGACAGGTTGTCGTACAGCACCACGGAGCGGCCGGCCGACAGGAGCCGGTGCGCCAGGTTACATCCGATGAAACCCGCTCCGCCCGTGATGAGCACCGGCCGGGAGGACCGCGCCCGCTTCGCGCCAGGTTCGTGGTGCACCGGGGGCGTCACCTCGCGCTCACCGTTCGCGGGGCGCGTCATACCGTCAGCCCCCGCGCCGCCAGCTCGGCGCTCGCTTCCGCCACCCGGTCGCGCGGCATCTGCCCCGCCAGCCATTCGGCGAGCGCGCCGATGCCGCTCTCCAGCGTGGTCCGCGGCTCGTAGCCGAGCACCTCGCGCGCCCGCCCGATGTCCGCGAAGCAGTGCCGGATGTCCCCGACGCGGTACTTCCCGGTGATGTCCGGCGCGATGTACTCCTTCCCGAGCGCCGTGGCGATCCGCTCCGCCACCTCGCGGATCGTGTAATTCCGGCCGCTCCCGACGTTGAACACCTCTCCCGCGGCCTCCGGCGTCTCGAGAGCGAGCACGCAGGCGCGCGCCACGTCGTACACGCTCACGAAGTCGCGCCGCTGATGGCCGTCCTCGTACACGGCCGGGGGATTGTCGTTGAGGAGCCGCGACGCGAAGATCGCGAGCACGCCGGTGTACGGGTTCGAGAGCGCCTGCCGAGGACCGAACACGTTGAAGAAGCGGAGCGCCACCGTGGGGATGTCGTACGCCCGACCGATCATGAGGCAGAGGCGCTCCTGGTCGTACTTGGAGAGCGCGTACACCGATGCGAGCGAGGGAGGCTTGGTCTCCGGCGTCGGGATGGGGGTGAGCGGACGACCGTCCGAATCCATCGTCTCCCATTTCCCCGCGCGGAGCTGCGCGAGCGAGCGCTCGGCGGCCGGCACGATGCGGCCATCGGCATCGCGGTACAGCCCCTCGCCGTAGAGGCTCATGCTGGACGCCACGATCAGCCGCTCCACCGGGCGGTCGATGAGCGCCTCGAGGAGCACGGCCGTGCCGCGATTGTTGACGTCCGTGTAGTGGGTGATCTCGTACATGCTCTGCCCCACCCCCACCGCCGCCGCCAGGTGGAACACGGCATCGACCCCCTTCAGCGCGCGGCGCACCGCCACCGGATCACGCACATCGCCGACGAGGAGCTCCACGTCGGGATCCAGATAGGCCGGACGCCCCGCGCTCCGCGCGCTGTCGCCATGCACCTGTTCCGCGAGATTGTCGAGCGCTCGCACGCGGTGACCGCTTGCGAGCAGCGCATCGGCGAGGTGCGACCCGATGAACCCTGCCCCGCCGGTGATCAGGATCTGCCCCATCTCCAACACCTCCATCCCACACATGAGTCGCATGACGGCGGGAAGAGCTCGGAGAGGCGCCATCACCCGTGCTCCACGACCCGTCTGGTCGCGCTCTACGCCGTCGTGAGCTCCGGACAGCGAGCTCGATCGCAGGCATGGAGAGGGTGCAACAAGCGGGCCGGTACTTACCTTTCGGCGTGAGGAGTTCGTGCCGTCGCGCCGTATTCGCGCGGCACGACGCCTGTCGTCGCGTGCCCTTCCGCACGCGCCGCGCGTCATGTTTGAAGGCTGGGAAACCGCCGCACGCGGCGGGGTATCACCCGCCCGGGCGCGCTCCACGCGAGCACACCCGCGCTCACATCGCAGACCATCGCGCCGCACGCCTCGCACGGCGCGTCACCATGGGATCATGCCGCACCTGAAGTACCACACCGGCGCCTACGCCCGGTTCGACCCCGGCCGCGACCGGAAGCTGTTTCGCCGTTCCCTGCAGTTCGTGGCGCCGTACCGCGCGCGCCTCCTCGGTGTCTCCCTCCTCGCGCTCGTCGTCGCGGCACTCGGCGCGCTCCAGCCACTCGTGATGAAATTCGTGTTCGACACCCTCGCCACGCGCGCGGGGCTCGACACGCTCGCCCTCATCGTCGGGGCGCTGCTCGCGGTGGAGATCGCGCGCACGCTCTTCGAGGGGTGGCTCGGCATCGCCACCTGGGACCTCCGCCTCGCGGTGGACTACGCGCTGCGCGAGCGCCTGCTCGGGAAGCTCAACGACCTCCCGATGTCGTACCATCAGGCGGAGAGCGTGGGCGGCACGACGCAGCGGGTGAACCAGGGGATCACCGGCTATCTCACCGCGTTCAGCGAGATCGCGTTCAACCTCGTCCCCGCCGTCGGGTACCTCGCGCTCTCCGTGATCGCGATGGTGCGGCTCGAGTGGCACCTGGCGCTGCTCGTGGTCGCGTTCACGCCGCTCCCCGCGCTCATCGGCGCCCTCGCGGCGCGCGAGCAGACGCAGCGCGAGCGCACGCTCATGCAGCGGTGGACCACGCTCTACTCGCGCCTCAACGAGGTGTGGGCGGGGATCCGCACGGTGAAGGCGTTCGCGATGGAAGAGGTGGAGCTGCGCCGCTTCCTCAGCGGACAGCGCGAGGGGAACGAGATCGTGCGGCGCGGCGTCCGCGTCGACGCCGCCACCGGCGCGCTCCGCGGCTTCGCCGCCACCCTCGCCCGCCTCGCCGCGCTCGCGGTGGGCGGCTGGATGATGATGCAGGGACGGATCACCGTCGGGACGCTCGTGGCCGTGCTCGGATACATCACCGGGCTGTTCGGCCCCGTGCAGGGGATCACCAACGTGTACCAGACGCTGCGGCGCGGCACGGTCGCGCTCGAGGAGATCTTCGGGATCCTCGACGCACCGGACACGGTCTCCGACGAGCCCGGCGCGCTCGACGCGGAAGGGCTCGTCGGCGAGATCCGCTTCGAGAACGTCACCTTCGCCTACGATGGGGGCGCCCCGGTGCTGCGCGGCCTCGACCTCCACGTGAAGGCCGGAGAGACGGTCGCCATCGTCGGCGCCAGCGGGAGCGGCAAGACCACCATGATGATGCTCCTCCAGCGGATGTATCCGATCACCGACGGGCGCATCCTCATCGATGGCATCGACATCCGGCGCATGACGCAGCGCTCGCTGCGCCAGCAGATCGCCGCCGTGTATCAGGAGGTCAACCTCTTCAACGAGACCGTGCGCGCCAACATCGCGTACGGCCGCCTCACCGCCGGCGACGATGAGGTCGAGGCCGCGGCCCGCGCCGCGTACGCGCACGACTTCATCCTGGCGCTCCCGGAGGGGTACGACACGCCGCTCGGCGAGCACGGCAACCGGCTCTCCGGCGGGCAGCGCCAGCGCATCGGCATCGCGCGCGCTCTCCTCAAGGATGCGCCGATCCTGCTCTTCGACGAGGCGACCTCGGCGCTCGACACCGCATCGGAAGCGCTGGTGCAGGAGGCGCTGCAGAACCTCACGCGCGGCCGCACCACGTTCATCATCGCGCACCGCCTCAGCACGGTGGTGAACGCCGACCGCATCATCGTGCTCCGCGACGGCGCCATCGCCGAGACCGGCACGCACGCCGAGTTGATGCACCGTGATGGACAGTACGCGGCGCTCGTCCGTCGCCAATCCAACGGGCTGCTGCTCGAGCAGGCGGCCTGATCGCCGCGTACGGCTGGCGCCGACACGGCGCCCGCGAGCGGGTACATACCTTGAAGCACTCCGGCGCGCCGGCTCCCGATCAGGGGGCCGGCGCGACCTCGTTTCAGGTGATGCATCCCGCTCTCACTCACTTCGGCCTGCCGGCCGGCACTGTCCGGAACGCGGCCCCGCCACCTCGCGCGCTCGTGCTCGCCGCGCACCCCGACGACGAGACCATCGGCGCCGGAGCGCGCCTCCCGCTCCTGCGCAACCCGCTCGTGGTCCACGTGACCGATGGCGCCCCGCGCGACCTGCGCGATGCCCACGCCCACGGGCATCGTTCGCGCGAAGCGTACGCCGCCGCGCGCCGCGACGAGCTGTGCGCGGCGCTCGCGCTCGCCGGCGTGACTCCCGACCACCTCCGGTCGCTCGGCGCCGTGGACCAGGAGGCGTCGCTCGCCATGGCGCCGCTCGCGCGCCTTCTCGCGACGCTGCTGTGCGAGCACCGTCCCGATGTGGTGCTCGTGCACGCGTACGAGGGAGGGCACCCGGATCACGACGCGGCCGCGCTCATCGCCCACGCCGCGGTGGCGCTCCTCGCGCGCGACGGCGTGTCCCCCCCGCCGCTCGTGGAGATGGCCTGCTATCACGCTCGCGGCAGCGAGGCGGTGCGCGGCGACTTCCTTCCCGACGCC
This sequence comes from Gemmatimonadaceae bacterium, assembly GCA_035760785.1. Classification (GTDB taxonomy): domain Bacteria; phylum Gemmatimonadota; class Gemmatimonadetes; order Gemmatimonadales; family Gemmatimonadaceae; genus JADGGM01. Next base: position 8,516 of record DASTSH010000152.1, read on the forward strand.
CATCGCGCCACCGCCACGATCGAGCTCTCCGCCGCGGAGCGGACGCTCAAGCGGCGGATGCGCGACTGCTTCGCATCGCAGCGGGAGGTGCTCGCTCCGTTCCCGCTCCACCGCGAGCGCTTCCGCCTCGCCCCCCGTCACCGCTTCGGCGCGCCCCCTCACCAGGGCGCGCTGCACTACGAGTGGTACGATTGGGGGATGACGGGCGCTCGCTGGCGCGCGCTCGCCCGGGACGCGCTCGCCACCCTGGACCTCGAGCAGCTCGCCTGATGCTCACGGTGCTCCAGGTGGCGTATCCGATGGCCCCGGTGGGGGAGGACGCCGTGGGCGGCGCCGAGCAGGTGCTCTCCATGCTCGACGAGGCGCTCGTGGAGCACGGCCACCGCTCCATCGTGGTGGCGTGCGAGGGCTCGACGGTGCGCGGCACCCTCCTCGCGACTCCTCGCGTGCGCGGCTCCTCGGCGGACGTGCGCACCTGGGCCGCGGCGCACGATGGGCATCGCGCGGCGATCGCCGAGGCGCTCCGGCGCTGGCCGGTGGACGTGGTGCACCTGCACGGCGCGGACTGGTACCGCTACCTCCCCGCGGCGGACGTGCCGGTGCTCGTCACCCTGCACCTGCCGCCGTCGTGGTACCCGGAGGAGGCGCTGCGTCCCACCCGCCCCCGCACGCTCCTGCACTGCGTCTCTCCGTCGCAGCATCGCGCCTGTCCTCCGTCAGGCGCGCTCCTGCCGCCGATCCGGAACGGCGTGTCGGTGCGCCGCATGCACGCCGCCGTGCGCCGGCGCGACCTGTGCGCGTCGCTCGGCCGCATCTGTCCGGAGAAGGGATTCCACATGGCCATCGACGCCGCGCGCCGCGCGGACGCGCCGTTCCTGCTGGCGGGTTGCGTGTTCCCGTACGACGAGCACCGCCGCTACTGGGACGCGGAGATCGCGCCGCGCCTCGACGCGCGACGCCGGTTCGTCGGCCCCGTGACGTTCCGCGGGAAGCGGCGCCTGCTCTCCGCGGCGCGCTGCCTGCTCGTGCCGAGCCTCGCCCCCGAGACGAGCTCGCTCGTGGCGATGGAGGCGATGGCGTGCGGCACCCCCGTGATCGCCTTCGCCGCCGGCGCGCTGCGCGACATCGTGGCGCACGAGCGTACCGGCTTCCTCGTGCGCGACACTCGCGAGATGGCGGACGCCATCGCCGCCGCGCGGAGCATCGATGGCGACGAATGCCGCCGCGAGGCGGAGGAGCGCTTCTCCGCCGAGCGCGCCGCGCGCGCGTACCTGGCGCGCTACGAGTGGCTCGCCGCCGGCGGGACCGACGCCCTGGACCGCACCGACGGCACGATGGCGGATGCCCGCGCCTGACGCCAGCGCACGGTCGCCGGCGGCCGCGCTCTCCCCGCGCGCCCGCGTGCTCACGGAGCTCGCGGAGCTCGAGCACATTCGCGCGGAGTGGGAGGCGCTCTGGGAGCGCTCCCCGTGCAGCACGCCCTTCCATGCGCCGGCGTGGATCGTGGCCTGGTGGCGCCACCTGGGTGGGGGTGCGCTGCGCGTGATCGAGCTGCGGCGCGCGGGAAGACTGGTGGGGATGGCGCCGCTGTTCGTCCACGCGCTCGATGACGGCCGTCGCCGGCTGGCCTTCGTCGGCGATGGCATCTCCGACATGGGCGGCGCGCTGCTCGAGGGCGGAATGGAGCGGGCCGGCGCGCGCCTCATCCTCGCCACCATCGCCGCCCGGCGCGCGGAGTGGGAGCTGTGCGAGCTGCGCGAGCTGCGCGGCGGGGATCCATTGCTCGCCGTGCCGCTGCCGGAGGAGCTCGGCGGCGCCGCCGAGCCGGTGAGCGTCGCCCCCTGGCTCCCACTCGCCGGCTCGTTCGAGGACATGCTCCCCGACATGTCGCCGTCGCACCGGCGGAAGCTCCACCAGGCGGAGAACCGCATCCAGCGCGCCGGTGGAGCGCGCTTCACCGTCGCGCGCGATGCCGAGTGGCGCGCGATGCTCGGGGCGCTCTTCCGCCTGCACGAGCGGCGGTGGCGCGAACGGGGAGAGTCCGGCGTGCTCGCCGATGCGCGGGTGCGCGCCATGCACCTGGAGGTGGCGCCGGCGATGCTGGCGCGGGGGTACCTGCGGCTCTTCACGCTGCACGTGGGAGAACGGCTCGCCGCCGTGCTCTACGGCTTCGCCTGTCACGAGCGCCTCTACTGCTACCTGCAGGGGATCGACCCCGCCGCGAGCCACTGCAGCCCCGGCGTGGCGCTGCTGCGCCGGGTGATCGAGCACGCCATCGGCGAAGGAGTGCGCGAGATCGAGCTGCTGCGCGGCGCCGAGGCGTACAAGTACCGGTGGGGCGCGCGCGACCGACGACAGTACGACTTCACCTGCTGCGCGGCTTCGCCGCGCAGCAGGTGAAGTCGCGGGGTATCGCCGGTCGCTAGCTCGTTTATTGCGCTGCCCGCCGGCAGGCAGGCGCGGGCACGCGTCCCGCGCCGCGCGGCGGCGTGCCGCCGTCACGGGTGGCTCGGCTCCACGGTGAGAGGTGGTGCGGCAATGAAGCTGGTGATCTTCGGTCTCTCGGTGAGCTCGTCCTGGGGAAACGGCCACGCCACGCTCTGGCGCGGGCTGATCGCCGCGCTGTCGCGGCGCGGGCACTCCGTGGTGTTCATCGAGCGCGACGTCCCGTACTACGCGGCGCATCGCGATCTCCACGAGCTCGCGAGTCCAGCGCGGCTGATGCTCCACGATTCCTGGGAAGAGGTGGTCCCGCTCGCGCAGCGCGAGCTCGCTGACGCGGACGTGGCGATGGTCACGTCCTACTGTCACGACGGGCCGGCGGCGTGCGCGCTCGTGCTCGACTCCGGCGCGCCCGTGCGCGTGTTCTACGACCTCGACACTCCGGTGACGCTCTCGCGGCTGCGCGAGGGGGCGAGCGTCCCCTACCTGCCGCCGGAGGGGCTCGGCGGCTTCGACCTCGTGCTGAGCTACACCGGCGGCGCGGCGCTCGTGGAGCTGCGGCGGCGCCTCGGCGCCACGCGCGTGGCGCCGCTGTACGGGCACGTGGACCCGGACGTCCACTGCCCCGTGCCGCGCGTGCCTGACTACTTCGCCGACCTCTCCTACCTCGGCACGTACGCCGAGGACCGGCAAACCGCGCTCGAGCGGCTGTTCGTGGCGCCGGCGCGCCGGCTGCCACACCGGCGCTTCCTCATCGGCGGCGCGCAGTACCCGCACTCGTTCCCGTGGACGGAGAACATCCACTTCAAGCGCCACCTGCCGCCGTCCGAGCACCCGGCGTTCTACGGCTCGTCGCGGCTCACCCTCAACGTGACGCGGCGCGCGATGGCGGAGATGGGCTACTGCCCCTCCGGGCGGCTGTTCGAGGCGGCGGCGTGCGGCGCGCCGGTGCTGAGCGACGAGTGGGAGGGGCTGGACGCGTTCTTCACCCCGGGGCAGGAGGTGCTCGTGGCGCGCGACACCGAGGACGCCATGGCCGCCATCGAGCTCTCCGACGAGCGGCTCGCCCAGATCGCCCGCGCCGCGCGCGAGCGCACGCTCGCCGAGCACACCGCGGACCACCGGGCGCTCCAGCTCGAGGCGCTGCTCGACGCGGCGTACCGCGAGCCGCCGGCCGTGGAGATCTGAGCGATGTGGGGGATCGTGCCCGCCGCCGGCGCCGGGAGCCGCATCCAGCCGCTGGCGTTCTCGAAGGAGCTGCTCCCCGTGGGGAGCCGGTTCGAGGATGGCGTGGAGCGTCCGCGCGCCGTGAGCGAGTATCTGGTGGAGCGGATGATCCTCGCCGGCGCGACGAAGATCTGCTTCGTCGTCTCACCGGGGAAGACCGACATCCTCGAGTACTACGGCGGGAGCATCGGCCCCGCGCAGATCGCGTACACCGTGCAGAGCGCCCCCGCGGGGCTGTGCGACGCGATCTTCCGGGCGCTCCCGCTCGTGTCGCCCGAGGAGCCGGTGATCGTCGGTCTCCCCGACACCATCTGGTTCCCCGCCGACGCGCTGCGCGCGCTCCCCGACGACGTGCTCTCCTTCCTCCTGTTCCCCGTGGAGCGCCCGGAGCTGTTCGACGCCGTGGTCACCGACGACGTGGGGAACGTGCTGGAGATCGAGGTGAAGCAGCCCAACGCGCGGTCGCGGTGGGTCTGGGGCGCGTTCAAGATGCCGGGCGCGGTGCTGGCAGAGCTGCACGCCCTCTGGCTCGCGCGCGATGGGCGCGACGAGTACTTCGGGACGCTCGTGAACGCGTGGCTCGCGCGCGGGCATCGCGCCGTGGGGGTGCGCGCGGGGACGGCGTACGTGGACGTGGGGACGCTGCACGGCTACCGCGAGGCGATCGACACGCTCATGCACGCGCGCGACGGCGAGGTGCAGGCGCCGGCGGGGATCGTGCCGGAGCGGGCGAGGGCGAGGGGGGTGCGGGGGTAGCGCGGGAAGCGGGAAGCGAAACGGCCCCGGCGGTGTTCCGCCGGGGCCGTTTCGTCATGCGATTCGCGATCGTGCCGTTTGGGTCAGTTCACCGAGCACGACGCCTTTTCGAGGTGCCCCCCCCGGGCGTTGGCCTCATCCGAGGGGATCGGGAAGCTGTAGATCGGATCGAAGTCGCGCTCCTGGCCGACGCCAACGGGCGGCTCGCTCCCATTGAGCTTGCCGAACATGCGGGCGTCGATCCAGCGTGCCCCGCTCTGCTCCAGCAGCGAGTAGCGCTTCTCGTACAGCAGCCTGTTCAACGCCGCGCTGAGCGACGCCGGGGCGACGGCGGTGAGCCCACCGTCGTTCGTCCGGAGGAAGTTGATCACGGTGATCATGTTCGGGAGATCGTTCTGCCCGAAGTAGACCTCGCCCTGGAGCGCGATCAGCTCCTTGTTCGTGAGAATCGACACCGGATCGGTGGGGGTCTTGTACAGCGTGAACGCAACGTCCGACGTCACGCCACTCACCGTCACGGTCGAGCTGTCGGCCGTGTAGCGCGCGACGCGCGCATCACCAGAATCGGCCTCGGCCCGCACGCGCGGGTTCGCCCGGATGGTCGGATCGAACAGTCCGTTCGTCGCATCACCCGAGTTGGTCGAGTAGGTGTGCATCGGCCCGGCGTTCAGATCCGCGCCGGCCGACATGTCCATGAACGAGGCGTTGAGCGCCGTCTGGGCGGCGGCGATCGCGCCCGCATCCACGCTTCCGTCCGCGGCGAAGTTGCGGAACGCGAGCTCCACGTTCGCCTTGGCCGCGAGACCGCGGTTGAACTTCAGGAAGCTCGCCGGATCGTCGAACCCGGCGAATCCCGATGGCAGCTGGAACGGGAACGACGCGCCGCCGTTGGCGAGGTTCGTCGCCGCGCTGTCCAGCAGGGAGACCACGTACGCCAGCACGTCCCCCTTGCAGCTCAGCGGAACCGGCGGCGCCGCGGGATCCACATCCACGTTGATCGCCGCCCCGGCCGTATCGCGCACCTCGGCGATGCGGAGGTAGAGCAGCCCCTTCACCGTCTGGATGAACCCGATCGTCGCGGCCTTCTCCTGGTCGGAGAGCACGCCCGCGTCCGCGCTCGACACACCGCTGATGCCGATGTTGGCGAGGCGGATGGTCGAGTACGGCGCGCCCCACATCGCCGTACCGAGGAAGTCGGAGTTCTGAACCTTCTCACCGAGCAACTCGGTGATCCACCGGGGCTCCGACCCGGTGATCCGGTACAGGTCGCGACCGATCGTCTCACCGAAGACGATCTCGGTCTCGTTCTGCCCACGGTCGCCGCGAATGACGCCCGTGGCCAGCGCCTGCACCTGCGACCGATCCGTGATGGTCGAGAAGTCGTTCACGCTCGGGTTGTTCTGGTCGGGCATCGTGGCATCCTTACACGCGCCGACCGCCAGCACGCCGAGCGCCAACGCCAAGTATCTGGCTCGCATGGCTCTCCCGGAAAGCGAGGGGAATCGATTGGAGTGTTCTGTCGTCGCGCGCATGTCAGAAGTCCACCGCAAGCGTGAAGAAGAAGCTGCGTGAGGGCGGGAACGGCGCGAGATCCTGGCTGCGGTTGATGTTCTGGTTGCCGAAGTTGGACACCTCGGGGTCGAGTCCCGGGTAGCTCGTCCAGGTCTTCAGGTTGCGGCCGCTCAACTCCGCCCGCACGCCGCTCGCGACACCACCGAACACGGAGTGCACGAGCGTCTCGGGGAGCTGGTACGAGAGCGTCAGCTCGCGCAGCTTCACGAACGACGCATCCTGAATGTAGACCGACTCGCCGTTGTGGAAGCGGGTCACGCGGTCCGTGGACGCCGCGACGTCCGGCGCGGTCCCCAGCTCGTCGTACACGTTCTGCGTGATGTCCACGACGTCGCCACCGTGGCGCCAGTCGATCAGGCCGTACAGCCGGAACGGACCGACGGTGAACTGGTTGGAGAAGCCGACCGTGAACTTGGGCTCGTAGTCGCCCATCTGCACCGGGTCGCCGTCGGCGTTGATGCCGTAGATCTGCGACGGCGAGTGCCCCTGCTCGATGAAGCCCGAGCCGTACGCGAAGCCGAAGGAGTTCGGCGGACGGAACGCCGGCACCGGCAGCTGGGTGACCTTGCCGACGTTCTTCGTGAACGTGGCGTGCGACTCCCAGGTCAGCTCCTTGCTCTGGACCGGGAAGCCGGTGAGCGAGAGCTCCACGCCACGGTTCCGGATCTCACCGCCGTTGAAGATGCGGACGGCGTAGCCGGTCGTCGGCGCCAGGCGCTGCTGGAGCAGCAGGTCGCTATTGGTCTTCTGATAGACGGAGCCCGAGAACGCGATGCGCGAGTCGAGCATCCCGAAGTCGAGACCGACCTCGATCTCCTTCTCACGCTCCGGATGCAGGTTCGGATCCGCGAGCGTGCCGCCGATCTGCAGCCCGTTCTGCCCGTCGTACGTCACGCCGTTGAGCGACGTGAACTTGTTGCCGTACACCGGCTCGTTCCCCGTCTCGCCGTAGGCGGCGCGGAGCTTGAACTCGGTGAACGGCCCGAGCTCCGGGAAGCGATACGAACCCGAGACCTTCGGGTAGTAGAACAGCTTGTTCACATCCGCGTTGTTCGTGCTGCGCTGGCCGAGAATGCCGCCCGACAGGTAGAGGCGCTGGTTGAACATGAGCACTTCTTCCTGGCCGAACACGGCGAGCGTCCGGACGGGCTGCCGGTTCTCGAACACGTTCGTCGCCGAGCCGCGGTCGATGTTGTGCTGCCCGGTGAGCAGGTCCTGCGTCACCACGTTCGTGATGGCCAGGTTGTCGTAGCCGCGACGCAGACCGGCCGACGTCGTCGCCTGGAAGCCATCCGGCGAAGGCGTGTAGGCGTGCTTCAGCGTGAGCGCGATCGGCGCGCGGGTCTCGGTGCCCGTGAGGTCCGTCGCCGTCCCCGGGAGCCCGTCCACCGGCTCGTAGAACAGCGCCGCCGGCGAGTAGATGTTCGACTTGTAGGTGTAGTGGTCGATCCCCAGGTCCATCGTCGCATCGAGGCTCTGGGTGGACGACGTGAACACCGAGTACTTCGCGTTCACCGACCCGATGAAGCGGAAGTTGTCCTCGGGCACCTGCAGCAGCGCGGCCGTCTGCAGCGGATTGCTATGGCTGCTGATGAACGGGTTGCTGTTGTAGGATCCGTCGGGATTGCGCAGCGGGAAGAAGCTCGGCGTCTGCGCGAACACGAAGTACGGCGTGACGTTGACGTTGTCGTTGTTCGAGATGCCGCGCTTGGTGAGCGAGTGGACCAGGTTCGTGTTCACCTTGACCTGCAGCTTCGAGCCGACGAGCTGGGTCAGGTTCGCGCGCACGCTCTGCTTGTCGTAGCCGGTGCCGCGCATGATCCCGTTGTCGTGCATCGCGAGCCCCGACACGAAGTACTGTGTCGCGTCCGTGCCGCCGCTCAGGCTCAGGTTCGACTCGTACGAGAGGCTCTTGTCGCCGTAGACCTCCTGCTCGTAGTCCTCGAACCCGCCCGTCTGCTGGTACCAGGCGTCGACGGTGGCCGCGTCGATGCCGTAGGCGGACGCGAAGTCCTCGGCCTCCGCCTGCGTGAAGTGGCGCGCGCCGAGCTTGTGCTCGAGCTCGTGCGTGCCGAAGCGCTGCGTGAGGGCGAAGCGCGGCTTCCCGCTCGTCCCGTGCTTGGTCGTGATGACGACCACGCCGTTGGCTGCCTGCGACCCGTAGATCGCCGCCGCCGAGGGCCCCTTCAGGATCTCGATGTTCTCGATGTCGTCCGGGTTGAGGTCGGCGATGCGGTTCACGCCGTTGTCCTGGCTCGACGCGTTCATCCCCGCCCCGGCGCTCGACACGGCATTCAGGCCGTTGTTGATCGTCGTGTTGGCCACGGGCAGGCCGTCGATCACGTACAGCGGCTGGGAGTTACCGAAGATCGACGTGACGCCGCGCATGCGCACCTGGAGCCCGCCGCCCGGCGCGCCGGAGTTGGCGGTGACCACCGCACCCGCCACCTTCCCCTGCAGCGCGTTCTCCAGCGTCGGCGTGTGCGTGTGCGTCAGATCCTCGGCCTTCACCACCGCGACGTCGTTCGCCAGGTTCCGGCGCGCGACACTCGTCGCCTGACCGGTGATGACCTCCTGGCTGAGCTGCATGACGTCGGCCTTGATCTTCACCGCGACCTCGTTCTGGTCGGCGGCCACCGGCACCGTCGCCGGCTGGTACCCGATGCGGCGCACGTCGAGCGTGACGGCACCATTGGGCACGTTGATGTTGAACCGTCCATCGGCGCCGGTATAGGTGCCGATCGAGGTGCCCTTCACGGTCACGCGCACCGCGTTGACCGGGGCACCGCTCTCGACATCAGTCACCGTGCCGTGGATCGATCGCTGCGCCAGCGCTGCATGACTGCAGATCGCGCTGAGCAGCGTCCCTACCACGAGTGAACAAAGCTTGCGCACGTCGCCTCCCACGGGTTATGGAGGAAAATGAATGAGCACGCGCGCCGACCACGGGCCCGCCCCCAAGTGGGCGGGTCAGCCTCCGATGCTTTAGGTCGGCACACGGCGGTCCCGACGTTATGGTTGTGTTAGCGCCTCGTCAACATCCGGTGACGTAAAATTTTGCGGCATTCGGCCAGAAAATCGTGAGAGTTCGCTCATGGGCGCTCCGGCAATCCCGCACCCGGTGCCCTGACTTTCCCGATCGACCACGCCATCCCGGGTGAGTTAGCGTTCCGGAACGAGACAATTCGGAGCGCTCATGTCCTCCCCCACTCCATCGCGGACCCCCGTCCCCGCCCCCGACGCGCCGCACGACGCCGCGACCACGCCCCCCTCCCCGGCCGACGTCCGCCGCTTCGCGCGCAACCGCCAGGGGGAGATCGACAGCGCCGCCACCTACGAGGCGCTCGCCTCGCTGGAGCACGATCCCGAGCTCTCCGAGGTGTATCGCCGTCTCGGCGGCACCGAGCGGCGCCACGCCGCCTTCTGGGAGCAGCGAATGCGCGCCGCGGGCGCACCCGTCCCCCGCCCCACCCCCTCCTGGCGCGCGCGGACGCTGATTGCCATCGCCAAGCGCTTCGGTGCCCGTTCGATCCTCTCCACCCTCATCGCCGGCGAGTCGCGCGACACCGGCGGCTACGCCAATCAACCCGAGTCGCGCCACACGTCGCTCCCCGCCGACGAGCGCTCGCACCGGCGGCTCCTCCTCGCCCTGGAGGGAGTGCGCGGGCGCAGCGGCGAGGGGGTGGAAGGTTCCACCCTCGCGCGCCTCGAGGGGCGCCACCGCGCCGTGGGGGGGAACGCGCTCCGCGCCGCGGTGCTCGGGGCGAACGACGGGCTGGTGTCGAACCTCAGCCTCGTGATGGGAGTCGCCGGCGCGGAGGCCTCCGGTCGCACGCTGCTCGTCACCGGGCTCGCCGGGCTGCTCGCCGGCGCGTGCTCCATGGCCATGGGGGAGTGGCTCTCCGTCCAGAGCTCGCGCGAGCTGAACGAGCGCCAGATCGAGATCGAGCGCGAGGAGCTGGCCGCCGCGCCACAGGAAGAGGCGGAGGAGCTGGCACTGATCTATCGCGCCAAGGGGATCCCCGCCGAGGAGGCGACGGCGCTCGCCACGCGCATCGTGGGCGACAGCGGCACCGCGCTCGACACGCTCGCGCGCGAGGAGCTGGGGATCGACCCCGCGGAGCTGGGCGGGTCGGCGTGGGAGGCGGCGATCACGTCGTTCGTGCTCTTCGCGATCGGTGCGATCATCCCGGTGCTCCCATACTTCTTCATGGTGGGGACGGGGGCCATCGTCGTGAGCGTCGCCGCCAGCGCGGCCGCGCTCTTCCTCATCGGCGCGGCGATCACGCTGTTCACCGGGCGCGGTGTCCTCCACTCCGGGGCACGCCAGCTCCTGTTCGGCCTCGGCGCGGCGGCGCTCACCTATGGTATAGGACGTCTGGTGGGGGTGAGCATCGCCGGGTGATCGTCCCCCGGCGACGTCCCCGCCGTCCCGGCCCCGGCGCGCTCAGCGCGCTCAGCGCACTCCCGCCCCGGCGCGCGCGGGCGCGCGGTGCGACCGGCCGTCGTGGCGCGTGAGCCGCGGCGCCACGTTTCCGTGCACGATATCCTTCACCATCGACGGGACCGCGTGCGCCAGGTCGCGCGCCGACGTGCGCGCTACCTTCTTCAGCTGCCCGCGGCGTAGCTCCGGGGCGTCCTTGTCGTAGAGCCCATCGGCCGCTTCCACCCCAACGCCGTGCTGGTACACCATCTTGCCGCCCAGGTACGCCGTGTACACGAGCACGCCGATCCCCGCCAGCCCGAGCCCGAGATAGCCCACGCTCGGCTCCTCCCGCCGCCAGCGCCACATCGCCATGGCGCCGGTGGCCAGCGTGGCGAAGAAGTTCAGGTTGCGGTGGGTGATGAGCATGTCGAGCGACTCCCCCTCGACGCTCACTTCCTCCTGCGCCACGAGCCCCGTCACGCCGGCGATCAGCTCGGAGATGGCGGCGATCCCGATCCCGCGGCGTCCCGTCTCGAGCAACGTCTCGTCCCCCATCACGCGCCCGAGGAGGTCAGCCCCCACCGCGACGGGCAGCATGCCGATCGGGAGGTGGACGAGGGCGGGATGCACTTCCTGTAGACGAATGGCCATGGGCCCCTCCTGAAGGCGAAGACCCGCGTCGGCGCGCAAGAACGGCGCCTGCACGAGCCTCCGGTGTTCGGCCGCGCTCCTCGGCCGGGCTCCTCGGCCGGGCTCCTCGGCCGGGCTCCTCGGCCGGACCGAGATCCGCTCGGGCTCCTCGGCCGTGGC
>DASTSH010000153.1:0-2206 GCA_035760785.1 Gemmatimonadaceae bacterium
GTGGTGGACGGGGCGTCGGTGGATCAGGCGGCGTGCGCCGGCGACCCGTCCCCGTCGGGGTCGGTGGCGACCGCCTCCTGGCCCCCGCGCACGCTCCTCGTGGCCGCCCGCCGCCGCGCGAGCCAGAGGTCGAAGCCCCCCGCGCCCACCAGGCAGCTCACGGCCGGCAGGTAGAGCGCGGAGGGGCCGAGCACCCCCGCGACCACCGCGCCGAGAATCCCTCCGACGAGGAACGCCGCGGCGATCGAGCCGAGGAGCGCGAATCGCCACGGCGGGAACCGGCGGCGCCGCACCCAGTGCCCGACCATCACGCCGATGTCGGTGAGGACGCCGGTGAGGTGGGTGGTGCGGATGACGGTACCGAAGAAGCCGTTCGCCATCCCGTTCTGCAGCCCGCAGGCGAGCGCGGCGAGCGGCAGCGCCGCGCGGCCGTGCCGAACGAGCAGGGCGGCCGCCGCCAGGAGCACCATCCCCTCGAGCGCCAGGACGGCGGAGTAGCGGCGCCCCGGCAGCACCTTCGACGTGCCGGTGATCGCGGCGGCGATGGATGCGCCGATCATGAAGGAGAGCATGATCGCCAGCACCGCCTCGAGATCGCGCGCGTTCCCCATCGCGGTGTCGATGGTGACGCGCGTGGTGTTCCCGGTGAGGTGGGAAACCGGCAGCCCCGTCAGCCGGAGCACGACGGCGTTCGAGAAACCGGCGGTGGCGGCGAGGAGCGCCGCGCCCGCGGTGACCCAGCGGCGCTGGAGGAAGAGGAGATGCTGGGCGGCGCGCGGCGCGATCGGCCGGTGCGCGGAGGAGGGCGGCGGCAGGGGTGGCACGACGATTCGAGACCGAAGAGGACGAGCGAGAGACGAGTCAAGCCGTGGAAGGTGACGAGTCCCGGCGCCAGCGGGTCCGCGACTTGCGGCCGATCGGCTGATGCAGGGCGGCGGGGAGAGGCGCGATGGCGAAGGGATGAATCCCAGAAGATGCGGGAGGAGCGATGGCGAACAGGAATCTCGACGGCACGCGGGTGGCGATTCTGGCGACCGATGGCGTGGAGCAGGTGGAGCTCACCGAGCCGAAACGCGCGCTCGACGAAGCCGGGGCGCGGACGCAGGTGGTCTCCCCCAAGCAGGACAAGATAAAGGGGTGGCAGCACGACCACTGGGGGGACGAGATCCCGGTGGATCTTCCGCTGGAGCAGGCGCGCGCCGATGACTTCGACGCGCTGATGCTCCCCGGCGGCGTGATGAACCCCGACCACCTGAGGATGAACCCGAAGGCGGTGCAGTTCGTGAAGGATTTCTTCACGGCGGGCAAGCCGGTGGCCGCGATCTGCCACGGGCCGTGGATGCTGGTGGAGGCCGACGTGGTGAACGGGCGCACGGTGACGTCGTGGCCCTCGCTGCGCACCGACCTGCGCAACGCCGGCGCGGACTGGGTGGACCGAGAGGTGGCCACGGACGAGGGGCTCGTCACCAGCCGCAAGCCCGACGACATCCCGGCCTTCAACCGCAAGATGATCGAGGAGTTCACCGAAGGGCGCCATCAGGCGCAGCGCTCGGCGGCGAGCGAGGCCGAGCGGCAGCAGCCCGAGACGCGGCTGTAGACCAACGCGCACCGGCCACCCTTCCCCGGCGATCGCACGCCGCCGGGGAAGGGTGGCCGGTGCGCGTCGGTCGCTCGCCTACGCCGCCATGATCGAGCGCCCGCGACGCGACGACGCGATCGCGATGCGCAGGCTGTACTCGAAGCGCTCGACCTCGATGCGGAGCCGCGCGATCTTCTCCCGCAGCGGTTGCAGGTTCATGTCGAAGTTGCGCAGCTCCTGACTCGCCCGCGCGCGCTCCGTGGCGGCTGTGCGACTGGGGCGCGAGCGCCCCCGCGAGGACTGCTCCCCCAGGTCCGTCTCCACCAGCCGCTCCAGCAGCGCACGTCGCTCGTGGCGCCTGGCGAGGAGCTCGGCCTCGAGATCCACCAGGCGCGTGCGGAGGTTCGCGAGCTCCTGCACGGCGGTGAGCTGCTTCTGCGCGTTGGTGAGGAAGTCGGGATCGTCGGTGATCGGCATGCTCCACCTCTGCCGCTCGTGAATACCATGCTACCACGCGGCAGCAGGTTGCCAGAATCGCACCAGCCAGCGCGGTGGGCCGCCAACGCGACACGGCCATCCGCAATCGATTGCTGTGCCGAGCGCTACCGTCGCGTGAATCCGGTATCC
>DASTSH010000154.1:0-6023 GCA_035760785.1 Gemmatimonadaceae bacterium
GCTCGGGCGCCCTGGCTGGGTTCCGCTCGGGCTCCTCGGCCAGGGCGAGTTTCGCTCGAGTTCCTCGGCCGTGGCGGCGGGGGCCATTCGCTTCGGCGGCGCACGCGGCTTCGGGCGTGCGACACTCGGCGCGGCGCGCGACACTCGACGCGCGCGACACTCGGCGCGTGGCGCAGGGAGAGGGGCAGGCGGCGGGGGCCGTTCGCGCAGGCGGCGTTCGCGCGTAGCAAGAGACTCCCCGGGCGCCGACGGTAGTGCTTCACCGGGCGCACCGAACTTCCTGGCGCCCGGGGAGGCTCGCAGCGTGTAAGCGCGTGCGCCGCCGAAGCGAATGGCCCCCGCCGCCACGGCCGAGGAACTCGAGCGAAACTCGCCCTGGCCGAGGAGCCCGAGCGGAACCCAGCCAGGGCGCCCGAGCGGAGGCCCGCACGTCACACGCGTTCCAGGGGCGAGCGGCTATTCCGTGATGTGCAGCTCCATCTCGCCCGGATGCATGAGCGTCTCGTGGATCCCGCACTTGCCCGCCACACGGAGCGCCGCGGCGCGGCGGGGTTCCGGGAGGGTGGGCCAGTGGAGCGTGATCGTCCATCGCGACACGCGGTGCTCGCCGTCGGCGAACGACCACGCGACGTCGATGGCGAGAGTGGACGCGTCGAGCTTCGCGTGGTGTGCCCAGGAGGAGAGCACCAGGAAGGTGCACGCCCCCAGCCCGCCCGCCACCATGTGGTAGGGGGAGTACGACGCGTCCTCCGACGCCGCGTCGATGGTGAGGGGACCCTCGCTTCCCTCGAGGCGAAGGTGCTCGCTGGACAGGATGGTGATGTGCACGCTCGCGCTCCGGCGTTTCGACATCACGTGGCAAGGAGCACGCCCGCCCCCTGCCGCGGCCGGGACGGTGTACTTCGCGACCGCTCCGGGCTACAATCCCTGCATGAACATGGCGTGCGCGAGCACGGAGGCGGCGTGACACGATGGACGATGGCGGCGTGCGTGATCGCCGCGATGACGCTCGCGGCGCGCGGCGCCCGGGCGCAGGACGAGGACCACGCGCACTGGGGGCTGGACCGCGTGGGGACGTACTTCAGCTACACGTGGATCGAGGACGCGAAGCGCGGCTGGGAGCTCGGCGGCGACATCGACGTCGGCTCCCTCGGCCCGCGCGCGCGCGTGGTGCTCGGGCTCGATTACTTCAAGGCCGATGCCGATCGCGTGAACGCGTTCGGCATGCCGCTCACCGGCGGCTTCCACGACTTCGCCACCACGGTGGACGTGCGCGTGCGGCTCCTGCGCGCCGGGCCGCTGGAGCCGTTCGCCGGCGCGGGGGTGGGCGTGCACTTCCTCGGCAACGACATCCGGGGGGACGACCGCTTCGCGTCGCGCTACGAGGGGACCGAGGGGAGCGCGCAGATCTTCGGCGGCACGGAAGTGGCGCTCACGAGCGACCGGCGCGTGGCGTTGTACGGCGAGGTGCGCCGCATCCTCGCCCGGGCGGTGGGACGGACCACGGTGCGCCTGGGCGCTTTCTTCCGGCTCTGACGAACGAGGAGGGACGACGGTGAGCGAAGCCGAGCGCGGGGTGGTACGGCACGAGCTCACGATCCCGGCGCCGGAGGCGCCGATCGCGGGGACGCTCGTGCTCCCCGCCGGGGCGGGGGCGCGCGCGGTGGTGTTGTTCGCCCCCGGCCGGAGCGGGGGCGCGAGCCCGCGCGACGCGCGCATCGCGGCCGCGCTGCACGAGGCGAGGTTCGCGACGCTGCACACCGACCTGCTCACACCGGAGGAGCTGCGCACGGACGAGCGCACCGGCCACCTGCGCTTCGACATCGACCTGCTCGCCTCGCGCGTGCTCGCGGCCACGCGCGTGCTCTGCGCCGCGCGGGAAACGGCGGGGCTGCCCATCGGCTATGTCGGTGCGGGGACGGGCGCGGCGGCCGCCATCCAAGCGACGGTGCTCGACCGCAGCGCCTACGCCGTGGTGTCGCGCTCCGGCCGTCCCGACCTGGCCCTTCAGTGTCTCCCCAAGGTGCGCGTCCCCACGCTGCTCATCGTGGGAGGGGACGACGTGCCGCTCGTTCCGCTCAACCAGCAGGCGTTCGACACGCTCGCCTGCGAGAAGAAGCTGGTGGTGCTGCAGGGCGTCGGGCACCAGTTCGAGGAGCCCGGCGCCATCGACAGCGCGGCGCGCCTCGCCACCGAGTGGCTCCAGGACCGCCTCCCGGGGCGAGGCTGACGCGCGGTCACTGCCCCGAGGGATACGTCTCCGGCGGCTCCCCGGTCACGTGCACCGGCATGTGCAGCGGGTCGAGCGCTTCCGTCGCATCCAGGAAGAGGAACGCGTCGTACCGCCGCGGCAGGATCGTGGGGACGTAGTTCCCCCAGTGCTCCATCGCCGGGTCGTACACCACGCCGATCGCGCGATGGCCGCGTGACTCGTCCAGCCCCGGCACGCCGCCATCGTCGCCGCCGTCGAAGAGGAGCATGAACCGGCGAATGCCGACGCGGTGCATCACCCCTTCGTGGCTGTCGGCGCGCGCGTTCGGCACGTGCATTCGCTTCATCTGCTCTCCCCACTCGTCGGCCGCGATCACCGAGCCGTGGTGCGTGCCGAAGCCCACGAGCACCACCCCCTCGTCCTCGTGTGCCTGCCGCACGAGCTGCCCCACGTTCACCATCCCCGCGCGCGCCATGTCCGTGAAGCGCGCGTCGCCCACGTGCGTGTTGTGCTCCCACACGATCGCCTTGGCGAGCGGGCCGTGGTGCTTCATCAGCCGCTCGAGGGTGTCCACCATGTGGTGGTCGCGCACGTTCCAGCTCATCGGACCACCGCGGACCATGGTGCGGTAGTAGACCTCCGCGTCGCGCGCCACGAGCGCGTTCTGCTCGGCGTTGAAGTACTCGTCTCGCGAGTCCTCGGCGTACGACGGCGCCTTGCGGCGCAGCGCGGCGAGGATCGCCACGGCCTCGTCCTCGCACGAGGTGGGCACCAGCGCCGTCGCGCGCGCGTACCGCTGCACGTCCTCCCCGTACGGCTCGAAGCAGGCGTACGCGCGCCGCGCGCCGCGCGCCGCTTCGGGATCCACGCGCTCGAGGTAGTGCACCACCTCGGCCATCGACTCCCAGAGGGAATACACGTCGAGGCCGTAGAAGCCGGCCTGGGCCTCCGCGGGGCGCCGGTGGTTGTGCTGCCGCAGCCAGCTCACGAAGTCCTCCACCTCGCGGTTCGCCCACATCCAGGTGGGCCACCGGTCGAAGGCGTGCAGCACGTCGTACGCGCTCTCTCCCGCTGCCGGCGCCCCTTTCACGAACCGGTTCACGCGGTAGCAGTCGGGCCAGTCCCCCTCCACGCCGACGAAGGTGAACCCCCGCTCGGCGATGAGGCGCTTGGACAGCTCTGCCCGCCACTCGTAGAATTCCGACGTGCCGTGCGAGGCTTCGCCGATGAGCACGTATCTCGCGTCGCCGATCCGCTCGATGAGCGGGTCGAGGTCCTGCGGACTCGAGAGCGGCCGCGCGCGCTCTCCGATGCGGGTCGCGAGCGCATCCGCATCGCCCGCGCGATTGAACAGTGGACTCATTGCGGCACTCCTTCCTGCTCGAGGGATGCGTCGGGGGCGTAGCGGGCGGAGGCGGAGGCGGCGGACGCGCCACGGCTCGACGCGGGAGGGCAGGGCTGCAAGAATCGGGGCGCGAGCGCCGGTGGCGTGGAACGCTTCGCGCATTTGCTGGTCGGTTGTCGTGGCGGGCGATGTTCACACCACTCACCGCGTTCGTGCGAGCGACTCATGAACTGGCCCTACCTGCACACCCTGATCAACCACTTTCCCATCATCCTCACCGTCGTCGGGGCCGCCGCGCTCGCGAGCGCGCTCATCTGGAGGAAGCGAGGCGCGTGGCTGTACGCGCTGGCCACTCTGACACTCGCCGGGCTCGCGGCCTATCCGGCGTTCCTCACCGGCGACGAGGCCGCGGACGTGATGCGGCGCCGCTGGTACGTGGTGCGCTCGATGATCGAGTCGCACGAGGAGTCCGCGGACCTCGCGCTCTGGGTGCTGCTGGTGATGGGCGCGGTGTCCGCCTATGGGTGGTGGCGCATGACGCGGCGGGAGCCGGGTTCGCTCCCGCCGCGCTGGGTGCGGCTCGTGGTGCTGTTCGCGACGCTCGCGAGCCTCGGTGCCGTCACGTACACCGCCTGGCTGGGCGGGCGGATCGTGCACGACTCTCCGCGCCTCCTCCAGGTGCCGCCCGGGTTCGACACCACCACGCCGCCGCGCTCGGGCACTCCCACGCGGTGACGTCCGT
The DNA here is from genome assembly GCA_035760785.1 of Gemmatimonadaceae bacterium. GTDB lineage: Bacteria > Gemmatimonadota > Gemmatimonadetes > Gemmatimonadales > Gemmatimonadaceae > JADGGM01. The sequence continues at coordinate 4,300 of DASTSH010000154.1, forward strand.
CAGCGACCGCCGTCCTCCGCGCGATCGCCGTTCGCCCGCGGCACCGGCTGCGCGCCCTGCGCGCCAGCGCGGATCTCGGTGTGGCGAATCTGGCCGCCGGTGTTCGCCGTCCACCCCATGAGCGCCGCGGGAACGAGCGCGAACGCGAGCGCCGCCGCCGCGACGCCGCGCGGGATGGCGCGGCGACGGAAGCGCCAGAGCACTCCGAGCGCGCCGACCCCGAACGCGCCGAGCGCGATGAGCGCGATGAGCGCCGCATCCTCGTGCCGCTCGGCGATCGTGTCGGAGAATCCCGCCGTGTGCTTCACGGCATCCTCGGCCGGCTCTCCCGTGAGATAGACCACGACAGCCACCAGCGCGAGCGCGGCGAACAGCCAGAGCGATGCCCGCACGAGCGCATCGTTCCGCCGGGCCCACCCGATGGCCAGGAGCGCGAGGCCGATGATCGTGCCGATCACCGGAAAGTGATTGAGCAGGAGATGCACGTGTACCGTGTTCATGACTCCTCCGATCCGAACGAGTCCGTGGACGGCCCTGGATGCGGCGCGCCGCCCACCGTGCAACGTGCGGCACGGGAGCGGCGCGGACAGTCGGCGAAGGGAGGAGCGCGCGTCGGCGAGACCCCGACGCGCCGCGCTCAGGCGCGTCCGGCGGGCTGCTGCTGCGAGAGGCAGTGCAGGGTGCCGAGCCCCCACACCAGATCCACGGCGTGGATGCCCACCACCTCGCGTCCGGGGAAGAGGCCGGCCAGCACGTTGAGCGCGACGCGGTCGTTACGGTCGTTGAACGTGGGTACGAGCACCACGCCGTTCGCGACGTAGAAGTTCGCGTAGCTCGCCGGGAGGCGCTGGCCGTCCATGATCACCGCGCGCGGATACGGCAGCTTCACGATGCGGAGACCGCCGGGGAAGTCGCGCGCCGCGAGCTCGAGCCGGCGCAGGTTGTCCGTGGAGCGCCGGTGGTTCTCGTCGCGCGAGTCCTCCTCGTACGCGAGCACGATGGTGTGCGGGTCGGTGAAGCGCGCGATGTCGTCCACGTGACCGTGCGTGTCATCGCCCACGCACCCCTCGCCGAGCCAGATCGTCCGCTCGATCCCGAGCCACTCCGCGAACGCGCGCTCGTACCCCGCGCGGTCGAGCCCGGGATTGCGTACCTGCACGTCGGAGAGGAGCCACTCCTCGGTGACCAGCATCGTCCCGTTCCCGTCCGTCTCGATCCCTCCCCCCTCGAGCACGAGCCGCTCCCCCGTGTCGGGGCGGGTCGCCTCCTCGATCTCCAGCCCGCTCAGCTCCGCCACGCGCCGCGCCACCATCTCGTCGCTCGCGTAATCATCGTATTTCGCCCACGCATTGAAACGCCACGACACCCAGTGCACGCGCCCCTCCGGCGACATCACCGCCGTGGGCCCCGAGTCGCGCAGCCACACGCGATCGGTGGGGACGAGGTGCAGCCCCACGCGCGCGAGGTCCACGTCGTGCGCGCGCAGCGCCCGCACCGCATCCTCTCGCACCTCCTCCCCATTGCACAGGATCTCCACCCGCTCGTGCACGTGCAGCACCCGCACGATCTCCGCGTAGACCCACGGGATCGGCTCGAACTTCCCCGGCCAGTCCGGCCGATGATGCGGCCAGCCGAGCCAGGTGGCGGTGTGGGGGGACCATTCGGCGGGAAGAAGCCGGGGCGCGGGGCGCGGGGCGCGGGGCGCGCGACCGCTGCCGGCGAGG
>DASTSH010000155.1:0-18551 GCA_035760785.1 Gemmatimonadaceae bacterium
CAGTCATTGGGGTGGTAGACGGGTGGGGGAGTCCAGGACCTGGTGGTTGGACCACCATGGAACGCGCGTGGCGTGTGGGGAACTGACGGGATGAGGAGCGAGGTAGAGCGAGAATAGGTTCGTGTGTAGGCGGACTCTCTCTACCGCCGAGCCTACACGCGCCGTACCTCCCTCCTCATCCCGTCAGTTCCCCACACGCGACACGCGTTGTCTGGTGGTCTAGCCACTATGTCCTACGCCCCCCCATTGACTCCGAGGTTCTTGACCAAGAACGCAATCTCATCCGCCGCCAGATCGATCATCTTCGACGTCGGCTTCCCCGCGCCGTGGCCGGCTTTCGTCTCCACCCGGATCAGCACCGGCGCCGGCCCGGCCTGCGCGGCCTGGAGCGCCGCGGCGAACTTGAACGAGTGCCCCGGCACCACACGGTCGTCGTGGTCCGACGTCTCGACCATCGTCGCCGGATAGCGCGTACCCGGATGGATGTTGTGCAGCGGCGAGTAGCGCAGCAGGTACTGGAACTGCGTCGAATCGTCGGACGAGCCGTACTCCGCCGTCCACGCCCAGCCGATGGTGAACTTCTGGAAGCGCAGCATGTCCATCACCCCCACCACCGGGAGCGCCGCGCCGAACAGCTCCGGCCGCTGCGTCGTCACCGCGCCCACCAGCAGGCCGCCGTTCGAGCCCCCCTGGATCGCGAGCTTCGCCGGCGACGTGTACCGCTTCTCGATCAGGTACTCGGCGGCGCCGATGAAATCGTCGAACACGTTCTGCTTCCGCTCGAACATCCCCGCCTCGTGCCACGCCTTCCCGTACTCGCCGCCGCCGCGCAGCGTCACCACCACGTAGATCCCCCCTCGCTCCAGCCACACGAGCCGGCTCGCCGAGAAGCTCGGCGTCACCGGAATGTCGAATCCGCCGTAGCCGTACATCAGCACGGGGTTCGTCCCGTCCAGCCGCACCCCCTTCTTCGCCGTGATGAACATCGGCACGCGCGTGCCGTCCTTGCTCGTGAAGAACGCCTGCGTCGTCTCGTACTGGCTCGCGTCGAAGTCCAGCCGCGCCGCCCGGAACGGCGTCGTGGCGCGCGCCTTCACGTCGTACCGGTACACGGCACGCGGCTGCAGGAACGACACGAAGTCGTAGAACATCTCCGGTTCGTCCGGCTTGCCGCTCACCCGCTCCACCGTGCCCAACCCCGGCAGGTCGAGCCGGCCCACCGGCTGCCCGGTGAGGGCGAAGAAGCGCACCTGCGAGCTCGCGTCGTGCAGGTAGTTCGCCACGAACTGCCCGCCGATCAGCGACACGCTCCGCAGCACGTCGCGATCCTCCGGGATCACCGTGCGCCAGTCGCGCCGGCGCGGCTGGTTGATGTCGATCGCGATCACCCGGCCGCGTGGCGCGGCGAGATCGGTGTGGATGAAGAACACCGGTCCCCAGTTGTCGATGAACGTGTACGACGCGTCGAACGCATCGAGCAGCGTCACGATGGGGTTCCCGACCTTGGGCTTGCCGGGGTTGTCCAGGTCGATGAAGTAGAGCTGGTTGCGCGTGTCCGTCCCCTTCGAGAGGGAGAGGAGCGCGTAGCGGCCGTCGTCGCTCACCTGCGCCGACACCAGCCAGTCGGGCTGGTCGGGGCGGTCCCAGATCAGCTCGTCCTCCGACTGCGGGCGCCCAACGCGATGGTAGTACAGCTTCTGGTTCTTGTTCACGTCGAGCATCGCGTTCCCCGACGTCGGCGCCGCGTAGCGCGAGTAGAAGAAGCCGCGCCCGTCCTTCGTCCACGCGATGTCGGAGAACTTCACCCACCGCAGCACGTCGGGGAGATCCTTCCCGCTCCGGATGTCGCGGACGTGGATCTCCTGCCAGTCGGAGCCGCTCGACGAGAGCGCGTACGCGAGATAGCGCCCGTTCTCCGACACATCCCACGCGGAGAGCGCCACCGTGCCGTCCGGCGACAACGTGTTGGGATCCAGAATCGCGACGGGCTTCTCGCCCAGCTTCCGCTGCGCGTAGAGCACGGCCTGGTTCTGCAGGCCGCTGTTCTCCGCGAACACGTACAGACCGCCGCGCTTCACCGGGACCCCGTACTTGGGGTAGTTCCAGAGCGTCGTGAGGCGCGACCGGATCGCGTCGCGCTCGGGGATCGAGGCGAGATAGCTGGAGGTGAGCGCGTTCTCCTCCTCCACCCAACGCTTCGTCTCGGGCGCGTCGGTGTCCTCGAGCCAGCGGTACGGATCGGACACCTTCACGCCGTGATAGTCATCCACCTGCTCCACGCGGCGGGCATCGGGATATTCGATGGGCGCGCTGGAGGGGGCTGATTGGGCGGCGACGCTTCCGGCCACGCCGGCCGCGGCGAGCAGCGCGAGCGCTCCGGACGAGCAACAGCGGCTCATGAGTCACGGGGTTGGGGATGACAGGGGTGCCGTACGAGACGGCCCCGGCAAATCTAGCGCGACCCCATCGGGTGGCGTGAGAGCCGCCGCGCGACGCAGGCGAGCCCACAGGAGCACGCCGGCCAACGCGCCCGCCAACGCGCCCCCCCACTCCCACCACGCCGCCGCGCGCTCGCCGGCGAGCGGCCCCGCCACCGCCAGCGCGAGCGCCGCCGCCGCCACCATCGCGCCCCCCGTCTCCCGGCGCTCCCGCGCGACACGCGCGCCCCAGTACCCGAGCGGGAGGAACAGTCCCGCGAGCCAGAGGGCGCTGAGCCACGGCGTCTCGGGACCGAATGCGTAGTCGAACGGCAGAAAGAAGCTCCACCCGAGCCCCGGGGTGAGTGGGACGCGCCACTCCCGTCTCACGCCGCCCCTCTCCGCCTCGGCCACGAGCGAGCGATCCACCACGCCCCCACGCACGGTCATCGCGCCGCCGTCTCCCCATCCCATCCCCCCGCGCCCGGCGGAGAACGCGCCGCGAAGGCGGATCGCCGGATTCCGCACCAGCGACCTCGCCGCGTTCGTGCGAATGGAGAACACCAGATCGGCCCCCTTCTGCCCGAGCAGGAAGATCTCCGTGCGCTGCCAGTCGAACACGCTCACGATGGGCGCGATCCGCGCCGTGCGCCCGCCGGGGATCACTTCCGCCGTCACCAGCGCGGAGTCGGAGAGCAGCAGCGACCGGAACGCGCCGCTGTTCCCCATCGCCCCCCGCGGGAAGGGGAAGCTCCCGACGGACGAGCGCACGAGCGTTCCCGGGAAGCGGTCCATGTAGAGCAGCTCAGGCTTCCACTGCCCCCAGTAGATGGTGTGCGGCAGCGACGTGCGCTCTCCCCACGATGTGGCGGCGAGCGCGATCGCCACCCCCGCCAGCCACCACCATGCGACGCGACGCGCCTCCGGCACCGCTGGGAAGACCAGCGCGCGCCACCGCTCGGCGAGCACGATCCCCACCGCACCACCTGCCGAGTTCGTGAGGAGGTCGCCGAGGCTCGCGTCGCGCCCCACGATCACGTGCCACTGCAGGAGCTCGATCGCCAGGCTCGTCCCCGCCGCGATCGCGAACGCCCGCCATCTCGGTACCCCGGCCAGGCGCAGGCCGAAGGCGAACGGGATGAACAGCAGCACATTCAGGATGATATCTTGGACTCCGAGCCCGCCGCAGATCACGCACAAGCTCGCCGGGCTCGGTGGGCCCCCCGGTTCGGGGGTGAGCGTCATCGCCGCGATGAACAGGAGTCCGGCGACGGCAATGGCATGCCCTGTCCTTCGTTGTTGTGTCAATGCAACATTCCGTGGCATCTGTTGGAATCGTCCTCGCGGCGCCAGCCCCGGCCGCCCCGCCGACGGCGGTTGGAGCGGCGCAGGCAATCTACGTGCGCGCTCCGGTGGGCGTGGCGTCTGGCACCGTAACTGCAAGTGCGCTCGGCCGACCATGACCGGCAACACAGAAGAGCCGACGGAGCGCCAATCGATGACCGTGCCACTGCGCTCGTCGCTGGAACACGTTTTTTCCGTCGACGTGGAAGAGTACTTCCAGGTCGGCGCCTTCGAGCACGTCGTGTCGCGGCAGCGATGGGATTCGTACCCCAGCCGCCTCGATCTCGGCATGGACCTGCTGCTCGAGATGCTCGCCCGCCACGGCGCCACCGGCACGTTCTTCACCCTCGGCTGGATCGCCGACCGCCATCCGCTGCTCGTGCGGCGCATCCACGAGGCCGGGCACGAGGTGGCCTCGCACGGCTACTGGCACCGTCGCGTGGACACCCTCACGCCGCGCGAGTTCCGCGATGACGTGCGGGCATCCAAGGCCGTGCTGGAGGACGCGTGCGGCGCTTCCGTGCTCGGCTTCCGTGCCCCCAACTTCTCCATCAAGCCCGGCTGCGAATGGGCGTTCGACGTGCTGCTCGAGGAAGGGTACCGCTACGACTCGAGCCTCTTCCCGATTCGCCGGCCGGGGTACGGCTACCCCGCCGCGCCCCCGGTGCCACACCTGATTCACCGCCCGCCGGGGACGTTGTGCGAGCTCCCGATGGCCACCACGATGCTGCGCGGCATGCGCATCCCCGCCGCCGGGGGTGCCTATCTGCGCCACTTTCCCTTCGGGGTCATCCGCCGCGCGTTCCGCGAGCACAGCGAGACCGGCATTCCCGCGACTTTCTACATCCATCCGTGGGAGCTCGATCCGGAGCAGCCGCGTCTCCCCGTGCCGTGGCACGCCCGCGCCAGGCACTACGGCGGCCTCGCGCGCACGGTGCCGCGCCTCGAGCGCTTGCTCGGCGAGTTCCGGTTCACCTCCGCCGCGCGGTCGCTCAAGCTGCGCCCTCCGGTGCGCCCGCTGGGCGCCCGAGTGTCGAACGCCGCCGACTGACATGCGCGTAGGCACGTTCGCCGGCGCGGCGGGCGAGTGGGATGCGCTCGCGCGCTCGTCCCCGGGATTCACGCACTTCCACCTGCACGGCTGGAAGGGCGTCATGGAGCGCGTGTTCGGCCACGAGTGCATCTACCTCGAGGCGCGCGATGACGCCGGCCGGCTCGCCGGCGTGCTCCCTCTCGTGCGCGTGAAGAGCGTGATGTTCGGGCACTACCTGGTGTCCATGCCGTTCCTCAACTACGGCGGTCCGCTCGGCAGCGATGCGGCCGTGCGCGCGCTCGCCGACCGCGCTGGCGCGCTCGCCGCCGCGGACGGCGTGCGGCTGCTCGAGCTGCGGAGCCGCATCCCGCTCCCGCTCGATCTCCCGGTGTCGCACCGGAAGATCACCGTCGTGCTCGATCTCCCGAACGATCCTGGCGTGCTCTGGAAGCGGCTCGACGCGAAGGTGCGCAGTCAGGTGCGTCGTCCGCAGAAGGAGGGGATCACCGTGCGCTTCGGCGCCGATCAGGTGGCGCCCTTCTTCGAGGTGTTCGCCCGCCACATGCGCGATCTCGGCACGCCCACGCAGCCGCTCCGTCTCTTCGAGACGATCGCCGAGGCGTTCCCGGAGGACGCGTGGTTCGGCTGCGCGTACCTCGGCGACCGCGCCGTCGCGTGCGGCTGCGCGTTCCGCTGGGGGAACGAGCTGGAGATGACCTGGGCGTCGTCGCTCGTGGAGGTGAAGCGGCTCGCGCCGAACATGCTGCTCTACTGGAGCTTCATGGAGCGCGCGATCGGCGAAGGGATCGAGCTGTTCAACTTCGGCCGCTGCTCTCCCGGCGCGGGAACCCACCGGTTCAAGCTGCAGTGGGGCTCGCGCGACGAGCCGCTCTGGTGGTACGCGCGCGCGCGAGAGGAGGGGACCACCACGCCCTCCCCCGACGATTCCGCGTACGCCTGGGGGCCGCGGCTCTGGAAGCGCCTTCCCACGCCGGTGGCGACGGCGCTCGGACCGCGCATCGTGAGATACATTCCATGATGCTCGGTCGACGGCAGCTTCCCGTCGCATCTCCCGTCAGCTTCCCGTCGCTGGCAGGAGCGGTGTGGCCGGCGCTCGCGCTGCGCGCCGCGCCCCTCGCCGCGCTCGCCGCCGAGCTCCGCGGGCACTTCCAGGCGCGCCAGTTGGCGCTCACGGACAGCGGCACCTCCGCGCTCGTGCTCGCGCTGCGCCTCGCCTGCGGACGTGGGGGCACCGTGGCCTTCCCCGGCTACGCCTGCGTGGATCTCGCCGCCGCCGCGCGCTACGCCGACGTGCGGGTGCGGCTCTACGACCTGGATCCGGAGACGCTCTCCCCCGACCTCGCATCGCTCGAGGGTGCGCTGCGGCGCGGGGTGGACGCGGTGGTGGTGGCGCCGCTCTACGGCTTCCCGCAGGACATGCCGGCGGTGGCCGAGCTGGCGAGCCGCTACTGCGTGACCGTCATCGAGGATGCGGCGCAGGGCGCGGGTGCCACGCTGCACGGCCGGCCGGTGGGTTCGTTCGGCATGCTCACGGTGCTCAGCTTCGGGCGGGGGAAAGGGCTGAGCGGGGGGCGCGGTGGCGCGCTGCTGTCGCGCGACGCGCGCTTCGATGACCGGGTGGCGCATCTGGGTCGCGAGATCGGCCGCCCTCGTCCCGGGTGGCGGGAGCTCGCCACGGTGGGGGCGCAGTGGGCGCTCGGCCGCCCGGCGCTCTACGGCATCCCGTCCGCCATCCCGGGGCTGCGCCTCGGAGAGATGGTCTACCACCCCGCGCACGAGCCACGCTCCCTCACGGCGGCGTCGGCGGCGCTCGTGACGCGCGCGCTCGCCCGCGCGCCGCGAGAGCTGTCGGTGCGCCGGCGCACCGCCGCGGCGCTCGCGATGGCCGCGGAGGAGGGGGCCGACGTGCGCGCACCTCGCCCCATCGAAGGGGCCGTCGCCGGCTATCTCCGCTTCCCCGTGGTGGACAGCGGCGGACGGTCGGAGCGCCACGATCTCGGCATCCTGCGCGGCTATCCGCGCACGCTCCACGAGCAGGACGAGCTGCGTCCCGTGCTCCTGCCGGGGGAGCCCGAGACCCCCGGGGCGGTGGAGCTGCGCCGCGGCCTCTTCACGCTCCCCACCCACTCGATGCTGTCTCGCGACGACATCGAGCGCCTCGGCGAATGGTTGCGTGTTCCCATCAAGATGCTCATCCCCGGCGCGCGCCCCAGGCGCGGCGCGGAGGACACGTGCCCGAGCATGTGACCGCGGAGGTCCCCGCGGCTCCAGGGGCGCACCCTCCCACCACGGGGACGGCGGTGGGGGAGTACGTGGCGCCGCGGCGCGCGCGGGCGCTCCGCGTGGTCTATCTGTGGGATGCGGACTACCCGTGGGACGTGCGCGTGGAAAAGATCTGCGCCACGCTCGTGAGCGCCGGGCACGACGTGCACATCGTGGCGCGCAACCGCGCCCGCCGGCCGCTCGTCGAGCGACTCCCGGAGGGGACGGTGCATCGCATGCCCCCCTGGCACTGGGCCGGGCGCCGGCTCGACACGGCGCTCGGCTTTCCCGCCTTCTTCAGTCCGCGCTGGACCGGGCTGCTCGACCGCACCATCCGGCGCGTGCGCCCGGACGTGGTGATCGGACGCGACCTGCCCCTGGCTCCCACGGCGATCCGCGTGGCGCGTCGCCACGGCATCCCGGTGGTGCTGGACCTGGCCGAGCACTATCCGGCGATGATGCAGATGATCTTCGACACCGGTCGCCAGCGCCCGGCCGACTACGTCGTGCGGAATCCGTCGGCGGTGGCGGCGGTGGAGCGATACGCGCTGCGGCGGGTGGACCGCGTGCTCGTGGTGGTGGAGGAGATGGCGGAGCGCCTGCGCGCCATGGGTGTTCCCGCCGGTCGCATCGATCTGGTGTCGAACACGCCGCCGCGTGCGCGGGCCATGGGGCCGGTGCGGGCCGCTCCTGCCGAGGGGACGGACGATGACGCGCCGTTCACGCTGGTGTACCTCGGCCTGCTCGAGGTGGTGCGTGGCATCACGGAGCTCGTGGAGGCGACCGCGCTGCTCCGCGACCGCGGCGTCCCCGTGCGCGTGCGGATCATCGGCTCCGGGCGGGACGAGTCGCTCTTCCGCGCGCGCGCCGAGGCACTGGGGCTGGCGCCGCCGCTGCTGGAGTTCATGGGGTGGGTGCCGCACCAGCGGGCGATCGAGCTCGTGGCCGAGGCCGACGTGGGCGTGCTCCCGCTCCACGCGAACGAGGCGCTGAACCACACCGTCGCCAACAAGATGTTCGACTACATGGCGGCGGCGCTCCCCGTGCTGACGTCGAGCGCGATCCCGTCCGCGCGGATCGTGCGCGAGACCGGGGCGGGGGAGGTGTTCGAGTCGGGAAGCGCGGTGGCGCTCGCCGATGCGGTGGAGCGGTTGCGCTCGCGGAAGGCGCGGGCGGCGCGCGGCGCCGCGGGAAGAAGTGCCGTGCTGGCGCGCTACCACTGGGAGCGCGACGCGGCGGTGCTGCTCGACTCCGTCGAGCGGGCGGCAAGTGGCGCCGGGCGCGGCGCCGGGCGGTGAGCGGTGCGGCGGTCGGGATCGCTGCACCGATCGTTCCAATCGGGCCGAGTGAGTGGTAGCGAGCTCCGGCGTTGACTGACTACACAGTCAACCCCTCGAAAATCCCACCCGAGCCCGCTGGCCGCTCCGCTTTCCCGGCCCTACTAATACCTGCGTGTTCTCGCCGTGGTGGATCGCGGCGCGCCAACCCCAGGCGCCCGCCCCACCCTCAGCGCCCAGCGGGCGCTCCAGTCGTTCAACCACCAACTTCAATCGCAGCAAGAGGTTAGTGTTCCGTAATCCGTGACCGGGCTCGACCGCCGGTCGTCGGTTGCGGAACGATTCCCGAGCGCAAGTTCACAACCGTACGGCGCGATCGCTGGGCTCCCGGAGCTCACGACAAGGGCAAACCCGCCGAAAGACGGGGACGCAAAGCCTACGAGGCTGCAGCATAGCTCGCTATGCCATGCCGGTCGGGTTGCCGTGGACAACCGAGGTACCCAGCAGTGCGTAGTTCCATTCTCACCCTCGCGGCGCTCTGCGCCGCCGTCGCGGCGTGCTCCGACGTCGCCGGCCCCGATCAAAAGGTCAACCGCGAGCTCTCCGGTTCGACCGCCGCCTCCGTCACCATCTCGCCGAAGGTCGACACGGTCCAGGTGGGCAAGTCGATCACGCTCACCGCCGTCGCGAAGACCGCGGGCGGCACCGAGATCACGGGTGCCACCTTCTACTGGGGGATCACCGACACCAACACCGCCAAGGTCAAGGCGGGGGTGGTCACCGGTCGCAAGGCGGGCACCGTGCAGATCGTCGCCATCTCCGGGCGCGTCTACGGCAAGAGCACCGTGGTCATCACGGCCGCGTCGTCCTCGAACGACTCCGCCGCAGTCTCCGAGAGCACCACGCCCGTCACGAGCGGCTCGCTCTTCTCGGGGTACAGCCCCACGTCGTCGCACTACCAGCACATCCGCACCATGATGACGGACTTCTACTACGCGTGGACGTCCGCCGAGCGTGACTGGGCCGGCAAGCACTACGACGCGGCCATGTCCGGGGCGCGCGATGCGTGGAAGGCGGTCGATCCCTCGGGCGTCCAGATCCCGTACTCGCTGGAGTGGAGCACGGTGGTCCCCGGCCAGCAGGGGGACAACCTGCTCAACGTGTACTACAGCGACATGAAGAGCTGGTACGCGTCGCACACGCAGTACCGCCTCGAGGACGCGTTCCTGCACGTCGCGGGCGCCGCGCGCCGCGACTCCGCTTCCCGCGTCGTCGTCAAGATCTGGGACACCAACCGGTGGCTCATGAACCCCGCCGATCCGGGCAACCGCGCCTATCAGGTCGATCGCTACCGCCGCGGTACCGCCAACACGGAAGGAGCGTTCATCGATGAGGCGGGCTCCGGCGGGATCACCCCCTTCATCAAGAACGTGGCCGAGTTCCCCAACCCGGTCGACTACCAGGCCCCGTTCACCTCGCTGCTCGCGGAGATCCGGCAGGGGATCGGCAACAAGATCCTGATGCTGAACGCCTCCGAGTACCACGCCGACTGGGATCTGGCGAACATTCGCGCCGCGGGCGCGGTGCAGCTCGAGAACTTCAACAACCCGATGTACTCGGGGATGCCTTCGCGCTGGGGGTGGGTCGATCAGCTGCTCGCGGACGGCGTGACGGTGGATCTGGTCCCGGTGTACTCGTCGGAATGGGTGACCAGGCACTCCTCGCTGTACCCCGCGGGTGGCATCTACGCCACGAGCGCGCAGCGCCTCAAGATGTGGGAGCTCTCGAGCTATTACATGTCGGTGGGCGCCACCCCGGAACGCTTCTACCTGACGCTCGAGAACACCTGGGACGCGCCGTACTCCTCGCTCTGGCTCAAGGCGCAGGAGGCGAACATCGGGCACCCGCGCGCGCCGCGCTCCGTCTTCGCCACGGGGACCGATCCGGTCGGCAAGTCGTACACGGTGTACGGGCGGGACTTCGACCGCGCGCTCGTCCTCGTCCGTGGGCAGACCGGCTGGTCCACCCAGTCGTACGGCAGCGAGACCGCGGCGCGCGTGACGCTCCCCTCGGGCGAGCAGTGGCTGCCGCTGCACGCGGACGGCACGCTCGGCGCGCCGGTGACGAGCGTCTCGCTCCGGAACTCCGAGGCCATGATCCTCATCAAGAAGAGCACGATCACCAACTGAGGCGCGCCCGCGCGTCTTCGGTGGTGACAGAGCGCCCGGTGATCTCGCTCCCGGTGCCGCACATTCTGTGGCATCGGGGCCACACCGCGTACACATTTCAGGCGATTGACGGCGCCGCCTCCCTGGCACTCTATTCGCTATCGCTGCCGACCGGCGGCGCTCGCTCCGGCATGGCGCCCGCGTCACGCCGCCCTGGAGACTAGATGGCTCATCCCGCTGTCGCTCGACCACAACCCGCCCCGCCACGGCCGGCCGCCGTTCGTGCGCTCCCGCCGCTCCGGGCACCCAAACCCGATGCCCTGATGCGGGCGCTCGGGCTGGTCGCGTTCACGTACGTGTGGCGCCTCCAGGATGCCTTCCCGATTCTGGGTCGCATCAAGCTCCCGATCCTCGCCCTTCTGCTGGCGCTCGGGTACTTCGTGACCGCGCGCCACCCCTGGCGCAAGGCGAACAAGCTGCGCTCGCCGATCGTGACGCTGGTGCTCGGACTCCTGCTCGTCATGATCATCGGGATCCCCACCAGCCTCTGGCGGGGACACAGCGCGCAGTTCGTCCTCAAGGAGCACATCCCGAACATCCTGTTCATGCTCTGCATGGCGGCGAGCATTCGCAGCGTGCGTGACGTGGAGTGGTTCGCGAAGCTGAACCTCTACGGCGCGCTCATGTACGCCACGATCGTGAACCTGTTCTTCCACGTCGGCCCGGACGGCCGGCTGGGGGATCTGGTCTACTACGACGCGAACGACTTCGCGCTCGTGATGGTCGCCACGGTCCCGTTCGCGGTGTACTGGCTGCGGCCGGGGAACACGATGCGGCGGCGGCTGTTCGGGCTGCTGGCCCTCGGCATGTTCATGCTCGCGCTGGTGAAGAGCGGCTCGCGCGGCGGGTTCCTCGGCTTCATCGCCGTGATGCTCTACGTGCTCCTCCGCTATCGCGCCATCCCGAGCCGGCTCCGCCTCCTCGCCGCCATCGCCGGCGTGGGACTCGTGGCGGTGCTCGGGACGGACAAGTACTGGAACCAGATGAGCACCATTCTGCACCCGCAGAGCGACTACAACTGGTCGGACCAGGAGGGGCGCATCGAGGTGTGGAAGCGCGGCGTGGGCTACGTGGTGCACAATCCGGTGCTCGGCGTGGGCGTGGGCTCCTATCCGGTGGCGGAGGGAACGCTCTCGGAGATCGGACGCCAGCTGCAGGCGCGCGGTAAGGGCTTCAAGTGGTCGGTGGCCCACAACTCCTTCCTGGAGACCGCCGCCGAGCTGGGCATCCCCGGACTCCTGCTCTTCATCGGAATCTTCGCCGTGACCATCCGTACCATGGCGCGCATCCGGCCGGGGCGGTATTTCGGGCCACTGGTGGGGAAGCGCGAGACGGCGCTCAGTCAGATGCTCACCGGGTCGTTCGTCGGCTACTCGGTGGCGGGATTCTTCGTGTCCGCGGAGTACTTCTCGTACCTGTTCTTCCTGCTCGGGCTCGCGGTGGGACTCGACAAGGTGTTGCGGCTGCAACGCGCGGCGGTGCTCGGCGCCTCGCCGCCGATGATGGGACAGCGCGCGGCGGTGCACCCGGCGGCGGCGCCGGGCGCGCCACCGCTCCCCGTGCCGCGAGGGACGTGAGCCGCACCGCCGCGGGCGCGTCCGCGCGCTCACTTTGCCCCCGCACCACGCTCGGCACGTCATGGATCTTCGCGCACCCGTGAAGTGGGCCGTGGAGCGCGGGCTGCTGCTCACCGGCCTGCCTCGTGCCGCGCGTTGGCGTCGGCGCGGCGAGGTGCTCGTGCTCGCGTACCACGATGTGGTCCCGCACGGTGCCGCGATCTCGGGCGACCGCTCGCTGCACCTGCCGCGCGCGTCCTTCGCGCGGCAGCTCGATCTGCTCATCGCCACGCACGACGTGATCCCGCTCGACGAGGCGCTCGCGCGCGGCGCGCGGCGCGCCTCGCGGCCGAGCGCGGTGATCACCTTCGACGATGCCTATCGCGGCGCGGTGACGGCGGGGGTGGAGGAGCTGGCCGCGCGCGGGCTCCCGGCCACGATCTTCGTGCCTCCGGCGTTCGTGGGCGACGGCGTGTTCTGGTGGGACCTGCTGGCGCGGGATGAGGCGGGGGAGGTCCCTCCCGTGCTCCGCGCCCGCGCGCTCGCGGAGCTGGCGGGGCGCGGCGACCGCATTCTCGAGCGCGAGCGGAGCGCGGCGGCCGATCCCGCGGCCATCCCTCCACACGCGCGCTGCGCGAGCGAGGACGAGCTGCACCGCGCCGCCGCCGCTCAGGGGATCGCGCTGGCCTCGCACACGTGGAGCCACCCCAATCTCGCGGCACTCCCGCCGGAGGAGCTCGACGCCGAGCTGCGCCGTCCGCTCGCGTGGCTGCGGGAGCGGTTCGCCGGCGTGCTGCCGGTGCTCACCTACCCGTACGGCCTCGCCTCTCCCGCCGTCGAGCGCGCGGCCGAGGAGGCCGGTTACGAGGCGGCGCTGCGCATCGAGGGGGGCTGGCTGCCACGCGCGCCGCGCAGCCGCTACGCCCTGCCGCGCCTGGATGTGCCCTCCGGCCTCACGCCGCACGGATTCCGGCTCCGCAGCGCGGGGCTGCTCGGCTGATGCGCGCGCGCCGCGTGCTGGTGACCGACGGCGAGCAGCGCGCGGCGCTCGCCATGGTTCGCTCCCTGGGCCGCGCGGGGCACGCGGTGTGGGTGACCTCCGCGCGGCGCGGAGCGCTCGCCGGCGGCTCGCGCTGGAGCCGCGGCGAGGCGGTGACCGCCGATCCGCTCGCGGCGCCGGAGCGCTTCGCGAGCGACGTGCGCGAGCGGATCGCCGCCTGGCGCATCGACACGGTGCTCCCGGTGAGCGAGCCGGCGTTGCTCGCGCTGCTCCCGGCGCGCGACACGCTCGGAGACGTGCTCTTCCCCTTTCCACCGGTGGAGGTGTTCCGGCGGCTGTGTGACAAGGGGGAGCTGCTGGCCGCCGCGCCGCGCGCCGGGATCGCCGTCCCGGAGCAGCTCGCGCTGCAGTCGCCGCGCGACGCGGCGGCGCTCGACCCCGCCACGCTCGACTACCCGGTGGTGCTCAAGCCATCGCGCTCCGTGGGGGAACATGCGGGGCGGCGCGCGAAGCTCGCCGTGCGGCACGTGGCCGACGCCGCGCAGCTCTCCGCCGCCCTCGCCGAGCTGGGCGACGAGGCCTACCCGTTGCTCGTCCAGCGCCGCATCGTCGGACCGGGGGTGGGAATCTTCCTGCTCCTCTGGGAGGGACGGGTGCTCGCCACCTTCGCGCACCGGCGCATCCGCGAGAAGCCCCCGTCGGGCGGCATCAGCGTCTACCGCGAGAGCATCGCTGCCGAGCCCGCGCTCGTGCAGCGGTCGCGCGCGTTGCTCGAGCAGTTCGCCTGGTGCGGCGTGGCGATGGTGGAGTACAAGCTCGACGAGCGTACGGGCACGCCGTACCTCATGGAGGTGAACGGGAGGTTCTGGGGGTCGCTCCAGCTCGCGATCGACGCGGGAGTGGACTTTCCACGCCTGCTGGTGGACGCCGCCGCCGGCGTGCCGGGACGGCCGGTCGCCGACTACCGCGTGGGGGTGCGCAGCCGGTGGTGGTGGGGGGACGTGGACCACCTGCTCGCGCGCCTGCGTCGCTCGCGCGCCGAGCTGTCGCTGCCGCCCGACGCGCCGGGGCGCTGGCGCGCGATTCGCGACTTCTTCACCGTGCGCGCGCTCGACCGCGAGGAGATCCTTCGCCCGGACGACCCGCGCCCTTTCCTGCGAGAGACGCTGCAGTGGTTTCGCCGATCGTGACCGCCCCCGCTCCGGAGCTGGATGCCGGCTCCGCGCCGCTGCGGGTGGCGCTGATGCTCGAGTCGGATGGACCGGGTGGCGCCGAGGTGATGCTCCTCCAGCTCGCCGAGGAGCTGCGCCGGCGTGGCCATCACGTGCTCCCCGTGGGGCCGGATGATGGCTGCGGTTGGCTCGCCGCGCGATTCCGGGAGCGGGGATTCGAGCCCGCCACGTACTCGCTGCGCCGGCCGATCGATCTGCGCTGCCTCGATCAGCTCACCCGGCTGCTGCGCGTGCGCCGCGTGGACGTGGTGCACAGCCACGAGTTCACGATGGCGGTGTACGGCGCCGCGGCCGCGCGGCGTACGGGCGCGCGCCACGTGATCACGATGCACGGTGGCCGCTACTTCGCCGAGCAGTGGCGCCGCCGCGCGGCGCTCCGCTGGGCGGCGCGGCGCAGCGACGCGCTCGTGGCCGTTTCCGGCGCCACCGCCGAGGACCTGCGGCGCGTGCTGGGGCTTCCGCCGCACGCGGTGCGCGTGGTGCCGAACGGGATCGAGTTCCGCACCGGGTCGCGCGAGCGCGTGCGAGCGGAGCTCGGCGTGGGACGCGACGAGCTGCTGCTCGTGGCCGTGGGCAACCTGTATCCGGTGAAGGGGCACATGGTGCTCCTGCGCGCGCTCGCCGCGTTGCGCGACGCGTCGGTGGCGCGCTGGCGGCTCGCGATCGCCGGGCGCGGCGAGGAAGAGGAGCCGCTGCGCGCGTTCGCCGCGCGCGAGGGGATCGCCGATCGCGTGCACCTGCTCGGCTTCCGCTCCGACGTGCCCGACATCCTCGCCGCCGCCGACGCGTTCGTGATGCCCTCGCTCTCCGAGGGGCTCCCGCTCGCGCTGGTGGAGGCGATGTCGATGGCGCTCCCCATCCTGGCGAGCGATGTGGGCGGGATCCCGGAGGTGGTGGCGCGGGGCGAGGAGGCGCTGCTCTCCCCTCCCGGCGATGCGGACGCGCTGGCGGCGGCGCTGCGCGATCTGCTCTCCCACCCCGAGCGGCGCGCGGCGCTCGGCGCCGCCGCGCGCCGCCGCGCGCTGCGCGACTTCAGCGCACGCACGATGGGGGATGCCTACGAGCGCATCTACCGCGGGCGCGCCGCCGACGCGGCGGCCCCCGCCGTCGTGGGGGAGGGCGCATGACGGCCGCCGCCACGCACGCGAGCGCGCACGATGCCGCTGGGGTGATCCACGTGCACAGCTCCTACTCGCACGATGGCCGCGACACCCCCGAGCGGCTGCACGACTGGGCGGCGGAGCGGGGGATCGCCTTCATCGGGCTCACCGACCACGCGGAGGATCTCTCGCCGGAGGTGTGGCCGGAGTACGTGGCCCGCTGTCAGGCCGCTTCCTCGGAGCGCGTGCGCATCATCCCCGGGCTCGAGTTCCGCTTCCAGGGATACACCGGGCTGCACCTGCTCGCGCTCGCCCTCGAGCGCTGGATCGAGCCCGCGACCCCCGGCGAGTTCGTGGCCGCCACGCGCGGCGCCGCGCGCCTGACGATCGTCGCGCACCCCGTCCTCGCGCGCTGGCGCATCCCGGACGAGGTGCGCGCCGGCATCGATGCCGTGGAGGTCTGGAACGCGAGCTACAACACGCGCTATCTCCCCGATCCGCGCAGCATCCGCGTGCTGCACGAGATCCGGCGCACGCGTCCGGAGGTGGTGGGCACCGTGGGGCTCGACCAGCACGACTGCCGCAACGACCGCGAGACGCGCGTGCTCGTGGCGTCCGGGACGGAGGACCCCATCACCGAGCTGCGCGCCGGACGCTTCAGCAATCTGGGGCGGACGATGCGCTTCGATCCCGCGGCCGCCATGGGCCCCGCGCGCCTCGGACTGCTGTCCACGGCGCGCTGGGCGTTCGACCGCGTGGAGCGCGCTCAGGAGCGCGTGACGAGAGCGCTGCGCGGCTCGCGCGCGTCCTGAGGGAGGAAGCGGGCGAGCGCGTCGAGGAGGATGCGCGCCTGCCCGCGCCGGCCGAACCGGTCGTCGCTCGCGACGCGCGTGGGGACCACGCCGCGCCGGTGCTCGAGCACGCGCTTCCGGATCGCGGCGGCGATCCCCTCCACGTCGTCCGGCGGCACCACGTCCGCCGTCGTGTCGCGCAGCAGGATGTCGGTGGCGCTGCCGCGCTGCGAGAGCGCGAGCAGCCACGCATCGAAGCGCACGCACTCGAAGGTCTTCGCCGGGATCGTGATCAGATTCAACCCCGGGAAGGTGACGAGCATCGTCGCCTGGGCGAGGAACTCCATCGCCTGCGCCTGCGGGCGCGCCGGGCCCACGGTCACGAAGGGCGCGATCCCTTCCTGCCGCGCGAGCTCTCCCACCGGCGTCTCCCCGGGACGATCGAAGACGCCGATGAAGTCCAGCCCGAACTCGTCGGGGCAGAGCCCCAGCTCCGCGATCACCCGCGCGGCGGCGCGGAACAGGTTGCGTGGGTCGCGGCTGTCGTAGATGGTGCCGGCGTAGCCGATGGTGAACCGGCCGCCGCGCCGCGAGGGGGGGAGGGGATCGTCATCCGAGCCGTTCATCACGGCGATGATGCGCTCGCGCGCGGACGGATACAGCCGCCCCAGCGCATCGCGCGCCGGATCCGTGTTCGCCACCACGAGCGCCGCGCTCTCCACCACCTGCCGCTCGTGCCGCGAAGCGAGCCGGAGCCAGAGCGGGCTGGCCATGCTCTCGGGGAGCCGCTGGTTGAGGCTCCACGGATCGCGCATGTCCATCACGAACGGGAGCCGGGCCCGCAGCCCCACGATCCGCCCGCCCACGTGCGTCATGTGCGGCGGACCGGACGTGACCACGGCGAAGTACGATCCAGTGCGCGCGAGCTGGACGCCGAGTGCCGCGGCGCGCCGCGCCCACGTGCCGTAGCGCGCGAACTCGATCCACGCCCAGTACGCGCGCATCAGCTCGCGCGGGCTGCGCAGGCTCCAGCGCACATCGCCGCGGTCCAGCGTGTCGGGGCGCACGCGTGCCGCACCGCGGCCGTTCCCCGACGCGGTCCCCGCCCCGCCGCTCCCGCCGGCCGACGGCCGCTCCGCCGGGAGCAGCGCGCGGTACGCACGCCACGCGATGTGCTCGAGACGCTCCACCGGCAGGACCACCGGCGGCACAGTGAACACGCGCACGCCGGCGGGGAGCGCCTCCAGCCGCGACCGGTCCTCCACCGGCTCTTCATGCGTGATGACGTCCAGCCCCCACCCGCGCTCGCTCACGAACGTCGCCAGCTTCTCCCAGCGGCGCGCTCCCACCGTGGTGTCCGGAGGGAAATGATAGCTCAGCAGCAGCAGGCGCGGCTGTGATGCGACCACCGGCGGACGCTCGAACAGCGGACTCGGCATCATGATCTCGACACGCCCTTCCGCAGGCGTTGCTCGATCAGCTCCGCGATGCGGCGTACGACCTCGTTCCAATCGTTCTCCCGCGCGCACGCCTGGCGCGCCGCGCGCCGCGCCGGCGCGTTCGCATCCGGCTCCAGCTCACGCGCGACCGCCGCTTCCCATTCGTCCACCCCGGAGGCCACCGTCACCAGCTCGCCAGCATCCACCAGTGCGGGAAGCGGGACGCTGACCACCGGCCGGCCAGTCGCGAGATACTCGAACAGCTTGAGCGGCGAGATGTATTTCGTGTAATCGTTCCGCCTGTACGGCATGACACACACGTCGAAGTGTTGCGGATACCGTGCCAGCTCCGCGGTCGGCTTGGAGCCAAGGAAGTGCGCGTTCGGGAGCGCCGCCAGCCGTTCCAGCAGCGACGCCATCTCCGGGTGCGGCCGCCGCGCCCCCACGAACACGAACGACCAGTCCGGGCGCTTCGTCGCGAGCGCCAGCAGCAGCTCCCAGTCGAGCTGCTTCTTCACGAAGCCTGCGTACCCCACCCGCGGGTGGGGGATCGCCGCGAGGTCCGGTGGCTCCGGCGCGGGCTGGGCGAACGCCTCGTACTCCACGCCGCTCGGGATGCGCACGGTGTTCGGGTTCAGCCGCCCCTTCCGCTCGTACATCGTCGGGGAGAGAGTGATCACCTGGTCGACCGAACGGATGAGCCGCTCCTCCGCCGGATCGATCGGTTGCTCCACCTCGGCGTGCGAGAACTCGTCGTAGATGTGGTAGACGCTCGCATCGTGCGGCACCGACTCGAGTGCCGACGCGAACGCCTTGTGCCACACGTAGAGCACGAACCGGCGGCACCCGCG
>DASTSH010000156.1:0-8675 GCA_035760785.1 Gemmatimonadaceae bacterium
GGCGCTCGCCGCCGTCGAGCTGCACAAGCTCGTGCGCGATCCCACCGAGCTCGTCACGCGCGCGGTCCAGCCCGCGCTCTGGCTCGTCGTGTTCGGCCAGGTGTTCACGAGAACGCACGCCATCCCGACCGGGAGCCTGCGCTACGTCGAGTTCCTGACGCCCGGGGTGCTCGCGCAGAGCGTGCTGTTCAGCGCGATCTTCTTCGGCATCTCGGTGATCTGGGAGCGGGACCTCGGGATCCTGCACAAGATGCTCGCGACGCCGGCGTACCGCGCCGCGCTGGTGGTGGGAAAGGCGCTCGCGGCCGGTCCACGCGGGCTCGCGCAGGCGGTGATCATCTACATCCTCGCCATCCTGCTCGGCGTCCGGATCCGCCTCGATCCGCTCTCCATGGCCGGCGCCGCGATCACGGTGGTCATCGGGTCCGCGCTCTTCTCCACGTTCTCGCTCGTCGTCGCCTGCGCGGTGAAGACGCGTGAGCGGTTCATGGGCATCGGGCAGGTGCTCACGATGCCCCTCTTCTTCGCGAGCAACGCCATCTATCCCCTGGCCATGATGCCGCCGTGGCTGCGGGTGGTGGCGCGCGCGAACCCGCTCAGCTACCTCGTGGATGCGTTGCGCACGCTGATGCTGCCGGGCGGCGGCATGGCCGCCCTGCCGCTCGATCTCGCCGTGCAGCTCGCCGTGTTGACGCTGCTCGTCGTGGCGGCGGCCCGGCTGTATCCGGGGATCGTGCGGTGACCGCCGCGCGGCCGGTCGCGATGCCGCCGGCCCCCGCCGCGCCGAACGCCGTCGAGGGCACGCGCCGCGGTGTCGAGGGGTGGGATGCGGCGCCCATGCTCGAGGCGGCGCGCGCCACGCCGGAGGAGGCGCTGCGACGCTGGCGATCGTCTCCTTCCGGCCTCGGGGCGGACGACGCGGCGCGACGCCTCGAGCGGTACGGCCCCAACGAGATCGCGGCTCAGCGGCCGATCGGCTGGCCGCTCCGTCTGCTGCGCACGCTCCGGAACCCGTTGGTCATCCTCCTCTCCGTGCTCGCCGCCCTCTCGCTGGCGACGGGGGACGTGCGCTCCACGCTCGTGATCGCGACGATGGTCGTGCTCGGCGTCGCGCTCCGCTTCGTGCAGGAAGCACGCGCCGACGCCGCGGCCGCGGCGCTGCGCGCCATGATCCACGTGACCGCGACCGTGCTGCGCGACGGGTCGCCCCGCGAGATCCCGTTGCGGGAAGTCGTCCCCGGCGATGTGGTGCTCGTCTCCGCTGGCGACATGATCCCCGCCGACCTCCGCGTGCTGAGCGAGAAGGACCTGTACGTGAGCCAGTCGAGCCTCACGGGCGAGTCGCTTCCCATCGAGAAGAGCGAGCGGCGCGTGCCGGAGGGGGGCACCGGCGGCGCGCTCGAGTGCCCCGACCTCTGCTTCCTCGGCACGAGCGTGCAGAGCGGGACGGGGCGGGGACTGGTGGTGAGCACCGGAGGCGCCACGCTCTTCGGCAGCATGGCGCGGGAGGTGGCCGGCGAGGAGGAGGAGACGGCGTTCGACCGCGGCGTGAACCGGTTCACGTGGCTGATGATCCGCTTCATGGCCGTGCTCGTGCCCCTCGTGTTCCTCATCAACGGATTCGGGAAGCACGACTGGCGGGAGGCGTTCTTCTTCGCGCTGGCCGTGGCCGTCGGGCTCACGCCGGAGATGCTGCCGATGATCGTTTCCGTGTGCCTGTCGAAGGGCGCGGTGGCGATGTCGCGAAAGCAAGCGATCGTGAAGCGACTGGACGCGATCCAGAACTTCGGCGCCATGGACGTGCTGTGCACGGACAAGACGGGCACGCTCACGCGGGACACCGTGATCCTCGAGCGCTACTGCGACGCGCAGGGGCGCGAGTCCGCCCGCGTCCTCGAGGATGCGCTGCTCATCAGCGAGCTCCAGACGGGGCTCAGGAGCGCGCTCGATCGGGCGGTGCTGGAGCACCGTCCGCGCCACCCGGAGCTGCACCTGGAGCGGTACCGGAAGGTGGACGAGATCCCGTTCGACTTCTCGAGACGGATCATGTCGGTGGTGGTCGAGACGCCGGATGGAGGGCGCCGCCTGCTCGCGAAGGGCGCGCCGGAGGAGGTGCTGCGGCGGTGCACGAGCTTCGAGGTGGAGGGCGCGCCGGTTCCGGCGGAGCCGGCGTTCCTCGACGACCTCCGGGAGGAGTGCGATGCCCTGGGGGGCGAGGGCTTCCGCGTGCTCGCCGTCGCCGCCAGGGACGTGCCGCCGAAGGCCGCGTACGACCGGAGCGACGAGTCGGAGCTGGAGCTGGTGGGCTACATCGCGTTCCTCGATCCCCCCAAGGACACCGCCGGACCGGCCATCGCCGCGCTGCGGGATGCGGGGATCCGCGTGAAGATCCTCACCGGCGACAACGAGCTGGTGACGCGCGCCATCTGCAAGCACGTGAAGCTGGAGCTGGAGCCCGAGCAGGTGATCCTCGGCGCGGCCATCGCGGCGATGGACGACGCGGCGCTGAAGGACGCGGTGGAGCGAGGCAAGGTCTTCGCCCGTCTCTCCCCCACGGACAAGGAGCGGATCATCCGCGCGCTCCAGGGCAGGGGGCACGTGGTGGGATTCCTCGGCGACGGGATCAACGATGCGCCGGCGCTGCGCGCCGCCGACGTC
Source organism: Gemmatimonadaceae bacterium (assembly GCA_035760785.1). GTDB lineage: Bacteria > Gemmatimonadota > Gemmatimonadetes > Gemmatimonadales > Gemmatimonadaceae > JADGGM01. The sequence goes on from DASTSH010000156.1 coordinate 2,659, forward strand.
GGGATCTCGGTGGACGGCGCGGTGGACGTGGCCAAGGACTCCGCCGACATCATCCTCCTCGAGAAGAGCCTGTTGGTGCTGCGCGATGGGGTGCTCGAGGGGAGGAAGGTGTTCTCGAACATCCTCGAGTACGTGCGGATGGGGGCGAGCTCCAACTTCGGGAACATGTTCAGCGTCCTCGGCGCGAGCGCGCTGCTGCCGTTCGTGCCGATGGCGCCGCTCCAGGTGCTCACGAACAACCTGCTGTACGACTTCTCGCAGGTGCCCATCCCCACGGACAACGTGGATCCCGAGCAGATCGCGCGGCCGCGGCCGTGGGACATCGGCGAGATCGGCAGGTACATCGTGACGATCGGGCCGATCAGCTCGATCTTCGACTACACCACGTACGCCATGATGTGGTTCGTGTTCGGCGCCCGCACGCTCGAGCGGGCGGCGCTCTTCCAGACCGGATGGTTCGTGGAATCGCTGATGACGCAGACGCTCATCGTTCACGTGATCCGCACCAACAAGATCCCGTTCCTCCGGAGCCGGCCGAGCTGGCCCCTCATCGCGACGACGGTGACGGTGATGGCGGTGGGGATCTGGCTCCCCGCCTCGCCGGTGGGCGCATCGCTCGGCTTCGTCGCCCTGCCATCGCTGTACTGGCCACTGCTCGCCCTCACGCTCGTGTGCTACGTCGCGCTCACACAGCTGGTGAAGTCGCTGCTCGTGCGGCGACGGTGGATCTGAGGGCCCGCCCGCGCCGCCCCACTGGTCCGGCCGCGACGCGTCGGGTAGAGCTCGCCCACGAAATCGAAACGGAGATCATGATGCCTCGCATCCTGCTGGCGATCCATGGTGGTGAGAGTGCGCGCGGCGCGGCTCGCGTCGCGATGCTGCTGGCGACGCGGCTGCACGCCGAGGTGGACGCGATCACGGTCGCGGAGCCGGCGCCGATCCTCGAGTACGGGTATGGACCGGTGATCATCCCCGACGCGGACGCCGACCGCGCCGCACAGGAGGCGATCCGGAAGCGCGTCCGGGAGCAGCTCGATCAGTGCGGCCTCGAGGCGTGCGACCCCCGGATGTTCGCGGGCGCGCCCGCATCGTGCATCGCGGCGGAGGCCGAGGCGCGTGGCGACACGCTGATCGTGGTGGGGATCGGGCCGCACCATCTGGTGGACCGCGCGCTCGGCGGCGAGACCGCGCTCCGGCTCGTGCAGGTCGCCGCCGCGCCGGTGCTGGCCGTGCCGGGCGCCGCGACCGCGCTCCCCCGGCGGGCCGTGGCGGCCATCGACTTCAGCCCGACGAGTCTCCGCGCCGCGCGGACCGCGGCGACGCTGCTCGTGCCCGGCGACACGCTGCACCTCGTGCACGTCGGCGCCGGGCGCGCGGAGGCGCTGCCGGCGAGCGATGGGAAGGACGACCATGCGCGCCGCCGGCTCTCGGCGTTGCGCGATGAGATCGCATCCGGAACCGGGATCGAGGTCACGGCGCTGATCGAGCACGGGAGCCCGGCGCGCGCGCTGCTCGACGTCGTGCAGCGGACCGGCTCCGATCTCATCGCGCTCGGCAGCCACGGCTACGGCCCGTGGGAGCGGCTGGTGGTGGGGAGCGTCGCGTCGAAGGTGCTGCGGCTGGCGACGTGCGCCGTGCTCGTGGTGCCCGCGACGGCGGTCGCGCGGACCGAGGCGTCGGCGGCGCGCGGGTCCGCGAGCGCGACCGGGGGCTGACGGCCAGGGCGTCACCCCCCCGCCCGCTCGCCCACCGTGATCGTCGTTGCACGCTGCAGCAGCGCGGCGAGCGGAAAGCCCACGAGCGTGGGGAGCCAGAAGGAGAGCGCGCGGTAGCCGAGGACCACGAGCACCGCCGCCGGCGCGGGGACCCCGAGCGCCACGTACAACCCCACCATGCCGCCCTCCACGATCCCGATGCCGCCGGGGAGGAAGGTGATCCGCCCGAGCAGCTGCGGCAGGCCGTAGCCGGCGAGCAGCGTGCTGAGCGCGGGAGTGTGACGCGCGGCGATGAAGAGCCCGAGCAGCGTGAGCACGTCGAAGCCGGCGTTCGCGACCGCGCCGAGGAGCGGCGTGCGCCACCCGCCGCTCCAGAGCAGCCGCCTGGCGGCCGTGATGCGCTGGACGGCGGCGGAGATCGCGCGCTCGTCCACCGGCCGGTGCCGGAGTCTGGCCCACGCGCGCCGAGTGCGGGAGATCAGCACCGTCAATCGCTCCTCGCGCCGCAGCAGCAGGGTCGCGGCGAGCACGATCGCGGCGGCCACCACGCCGAGTGGCGCGAGGGCGAGGAGCAGCGACCGCGACAGCAGGTGGCGCAGCAGGAGCACGGCGATCCCGAACAGCGAGAGCGCGATGAGGACGATCGTGTTCAGGATTCCCGGGAGCCAGCCGCACAGGACGGCGCCCTCGTAGCTCATGCCGCGGGCGCGCGCCCAGTGGAAGGTCGCCGTCGCGTAGCCCACGGGACCGCCGGCGAGGAGGCCGATGCTCCCCGCCGCGATCGCGAGCCGCGTCGCCTCCCACTCCGTCAGCGAGTCCCGCGCGAGGCGCGCGACGGTGCGAACGGTGTAGCCGTTCCCCCAGTAGCTCGCGCCCTGCGCGAGCACCGCCAGGGCGAGCGCCCACCAGCGCAGGTGCCGCAGCACCGCCGTCGTCGCCTGCAGCGTGGCGATCTGCGGCAGCAGCGTGTGGACGGCCAGGGCGAGCACCAGCAGCGCCGGCAGGGTGGTGCGCCAGCGGATGCGGGGGAGCCGCGTGCGCGCGCCGGGAGCGCCCGTGCTCGTTCCGGCTCTCGCCGCCGTCATGCCGGCCTCGCCCAGCGCCAGGCGCACGAAAGCAGCTTCTCGCACGTCCATGGCGGCGATTCCCATCGAAGACGTCTGCCGTGCAGCATGGCGCGTCGTGCGCGACCGCGCGGCCGGGGATGTGCTGGAGCGGTGTGGGAGTTTCCTGCACCACGCGCCGCGCGGGGAGCGCGGCCGTGGCCGACGGGCGGGGTGCTCTGGAACGGCGCCAGGCCGGCGCGTACTATGTCGATCACCATTCGGTGTGGCCGTGCAACAGGAGCGACACGTGACCAGCGCGCTCGGCATTCATCACGTCACCGCGATCGCGAGCGATCCTCAGCGCAACCTCGACTTCTACGTCGGGATGTTGGGGCTCCGGCTCGTGAAGCGCACGGTGAACTTCGACGACCCCGAGACCTACCATTTCTACTTCGGCGACGACGTCGGTCACCCCGGGAGCATCATGACGTTCTTCCCATGGCCCGGCGCGCGCCGCGGGCGCCAGGGAACGGGGCAGGTCGCGGTCACATCGTTCGCCGTGCTCCCTGGCGCGCTCGGGTTCTGGGTGGAGCGGCTCGTGCGCCACGGGATCGCGTACGAGGGCCCCACGAAGCGCGCGGGTGCCGGCGCCGGCGCGGAGCAGGTGCTCGCGTTCAAGGATCCCGATGGGCTCATGCTCGAGATCGTCGCCGATGCGGGGGCGGAAGCGCGCCCCGCGTGGGGCGATGCGCCGGGGATCCCGCGCGACCGTGCCATCCACGGCTTCCACGGCGTGACGCTGTGGGTGGAGAATGGCGATGCCACCGAGCGTGTGCTCGTCGACACCCTCGGCTTCCGAGCCGTGCGCGAGATGGCCAGCACGCGGCGATACGCGGCCGGCGACGGCGGCCCGGGCACGCTCGTGGACGTGCGGTCCATCGGCGGCTTCGTGCGCGGCACCGGCGGGGCGGGGACGGTGCACCACGTGGCGTGGTGCGTGGCCGACGACGAGGCGCAGCTCGCGCTTCGCGCGCGCGTGGTGGAGGCGGGGCTCGCCCCCACGCCGGTGATCGACCGGAGCTACTTCCACTCCGTCTACTTCCGCGAGCCAGCCGGCGTGCTCTTCGAGCTCGCGACGGTGCCTCCCGGCTTCGCCATCGACGAGCCGGCGGAGCATCTCGGCGAGCGGCTGATGCTGCCGCCGCAGTACGAGCCGCACCGCGCGGAGATCGAGGCGGTGCTCCCGCCGGTGCACCTTCCCGTTCCCGCGTCGGCGGCGACGATGTTCGCCGACGTCACGGGCCCGGAAGACGTGAGCGGCGATGCGCTCGGCTTCATCCACCGCTACATCCCGCCCAAGGCCGGAGCGGAGCTGGTGGGAAGCATCACGCTGCTGCTCCTGCACGGCACCGGCGGCGACGAGGAGGATCTCATCCCGCTCGGACGCGCGCTCCTCCCCGGCGCGGGGATCCTGAGCCCGCGCGGGAAGGTGCTCGAGCGTGGCGCACCGCGCTTCTTCCGGCGCCTCGCGGAAGGGGTGTTCGACCAGGAGGATCTCGCCCGGCGCACCGATGAGCTGGCGGAGTTCATCGATGCGGCCGCCAGGATGTACGAGCTCGATCGCGATGGCATCGTGGCGGTGGGATTCTCGAACGGCGCGAACATCGCCGCGAGCCTGCTGCTGCGGCGCGCGCACCTGCTGCGCGCGGCCGTGCTGTTCAGCCCCATGGTGCCGTTCGAGCCCGGCGTGGCGCCCGATCTCGCCGGCACGTCGGTGTTCATCGGCGCGGGGCGCACCGACCCCATCGCGTCCCCCGCGCAGGCCGAGCGACTGGCCGAGCTGCTGCGCGGCGCGGGCGCCGACGTCACGCTGCACTGGGAGGCCGGCGGGCACGCGCTCACCCAGAGCGAGGTGGATGCGGCGCGGCGGTGGGTGGCCGGACACCTCGCCGCGCGCGCGGCGGGGGGCGCGGCCGGTGCATCGAGCGCGCCGCCCGCCGAGGACTAGCGCCGGAGCGTTTTCCGGAATCACCGCGCTGGAACCATGGCGCGCCGATGCGCGCTCAACATCGTGCATATGATTCCGATCTCCGTGCTCGACCTGGCGCCCATCGTCGAAGGCGGCGACGCGGCACAGGCGCTCCGCAACTCGCTCGATCTCGCGCGCCACGCCGAGCGGCTGGGCTACCGGCGCTTCTGGCTCGCCGAGCACCACAACATACCCGGCGTCGCGAGCGCCGCGACGTCCGTGGTGATCGCGCACGTGGCCGGCGGCACCTCGACCATCCGCGTCGGTGCCGGGGGGATCATGCTGCCGAACCATCCGCCGCTCGTCATCGCCGAGCAGTTCGGGACGCTCGCGTCGCTCTTTCCCGGCCGCATCGATCTCGGGCTCGGCCGCGCGCCGGGCTCCGACCAGGCGACGTCGCGCGCGCTGCGTCGCCCGCCGACGGCGGGGGACGCGTTCCCGCAGGACGTGCTGGAGCTGATGAGCTACTTTCGCCCGGCGGAGCCGGGGCAGGTGGTGCGCGCGGTGCCGGGGGCGGGGCTCGACGTGCCCATCTGGATCCTGGGCTCGAGCCTCTTCGGCGCGCAGCTCGCCGCGGCGCTCGGCCTCCCGTACGCCTTCGCGTCGCACTTCGCTCCCGCCATGCTGGCGCAGGCGCTCGACGTCTACCGCACCCGATTCCAGCCGTCGGAGCGGTTGGAGCGTCCCTACGTGATGCTCGGCGTCAACGTGTTCGCCGCGGACAGCGAGGCGGAGGCTCGCCGTCTCTTCACGTCGCAGCAGCAGGCGTTCGTGAACCTCCGCCGCGGGCGCCCGGGGCCGCTGCCGCCCCCCGCGGACGGATTCCCCGAGCAGCTCGCGCCCTTCGAGCGCGCGATGCTCGACGACATGCTCTCGTGCACCGTCGTGGGCACGGCGGACCAGGTGCGGCACGGCCTGCTCGCCTTCCTCGAGCGCACGGGGGCCGACGAGCTGATGGTCGCCTCGCAGATCTTCGACCACGCCGCCCGCGTGCGCTCGTACGAGCTCACCGCCGAGGCTACTCGGCTTGCACCGGCGTGAGCTGCTCGCGGTCGGTGGCCGCGTTCGGGCGCTCCCCGAGGTACTCCACCCACTGCTTGTCGAGCGTCCGGTAGTGCTTCGCCGCTTCCACGAGATCGAGGAAGCACTCCACCGTCCGGTCGAAGCGCTTCTGGAGCGTGGGGTCGGCGATGCGACCACGGTCGTCGAACGCCTCGTGCGCCTGCG
>DASTSH010000157.1:0-6788 GCA_035760785.1 Gemmatimonadaceae bacterium
GAGGTGATGCGCGCGCCGGTGAAGCTCCGCGAGACCAAAACTGGCTGAGAATCCGTGAGAAACTGTGACGAAACCCTGATGGCAGGGTCGGGAAATGAACAGCCCCACACGCGGAACCGCGTGCAGGGCCGTCAGTTGCCCCTCCTGGGCTCGAACCAGGACTCTCCTGATCCAGAGTCAGGCGTGTTGCCAGTTACACCAAGGGGCAGTTTGGATTGTCCTCCCCGCAGGGAGTCCAGAAAATCTAGCGCCGCCCCGGCTGGTTCTCAACCCCGACAGCGCCCTAGATTCCGCGCCCATGCGCCGCTCCCGCCCCCACCCCCGCTGCCTCCTCGCCGCACTCCTCCTCTCCACCACCCTCCTCGCCTGCCGCGATGCGGCCTCGGCGCTTGGCACCTCCCCCGCCACCGCCCGCGCCGACGCCGACCTGATGCTCGGCGCCCTCGGCGCCCGCTTCGGCGCGCGCTCGCTCGACCCGCGCCTCGACACGCTGCGCTTCGCCTTCGCGAAGTCGGCGTTCACTCCCCAGCGCCTCTTCCGCGACCGCTCGCTCTGGACGGCGCGCACGGACAGCTCGCGCGAGGTGGACGTGGCGGGCGCGGGCACGCCGGGCGACTATCGCCTCGCGGTGGTCCCCACGCTCCCGGCGCTCCTCCGCCCCGGCGACTACCGCCGCGAGCTGCGCCTGCTGCGGCTCGGGAAGGACGACTACGAGTGGACGGCGCGCGACGAGCTCGCGATCGGACCGGTCTCCGCCGCGGATCTCGCGCGCGCGCTCGACGCACTGTTCGCCACCGCCGAGCGCGGCAACGATGCGGCGGTCCGCGCGGCGTACCGCGAGCAGCTCCCGCGCACCACCGCCGCGCTCTCGCTCCTCTTCTCGCTCGATACGCTGCACCTCGCGCCGGTCGCCGGCGGAGGGACGGACGTCCGCCTCTCGATGGGGATCCACACGGACCGGCTCGCCGCGCGCTTTCCGCGCTACGCGAAGTACCTCGACAAGTACGCGGGCCCGGCGGAGGTGGACATGGCGGTCTCCGATGTCGACGGCCACGAGTGGTGGCGCCTGCACATGGCGGGCGGACGCATCGCGCTCGCCCTCCGCGTGCGCGGCGGCTCGCTCGCGCCGCTCGACGGCGGGAGCGCGCGCATGCCGGACACGGTGCGGCTGCACGTGGACGCGACGACGAAGACGTGGATCTTCCGGGTCGGCGCGTCCGGGCTGAAGGCGGACGTCGCGCTCGTGCGCGATGCGCACGAGAAGGCGTTCGTGGCTCGCTTTCACGAGGAGCCGGAGTGGGAGCTCCCGCCGCTGGTGAGCACGATGCTGCGCACGCCGCTCCGCCGTCCGTTCGAGGGGGAGGGCACGATGCTCTCGATGGGCGTGCGCGATGGCTCGTCGACGCAGACGGTGGCCGCGCGCGACTACCGTCTCGTGGTGCGCGAGAGCCGGATCATGCGCTGGGTCGGAGGGCTGGGCAGCTCGGCGCTCGGCGACTTCCGGCGCGGCGCGGAGGAGGAGTCCGACCGCTACAACGGCGAGGTGCTGGACGCGCTACGCCACGATCTCGCGGCGCTCGCCGGCGGAAAATGAAAACGCCGCGGAGATCCGCGGCGTCTCGCCACATCTTTCAGTTTTCACTCCCGCGGGGAGCGTGCCGCGCGCGCCGTCATTGGAACTCTCCGTCCTACCGAGCGGCGGCGGGCATTACCCTGACGCGGTGCGGTGAGCGACCCTGGACATTGGAACTCTCCGTCCTACCGACCGAGGTGCTTCCGCGAATCTGTGGCTGCGGACCACATTTGCAGTCCGTGTGCCATGGAGCTGAGGGGAATCGAACCCCTGACCTCTGCAGTGCGATTGCAGCGCTCTCCCAGCTGAGCTACAGCCCCGACAACTACTTGCGATGCTCCGTCACCAGTCAGCTCCGGATCATCGGCTCGCGGTGACGGCGACTGGTGGTCGCGGCGCCACAACAAGCTGTAGAAAGTTAGTTGCGTCGATGGGGGCAGTCAAGCTGGCTTCGCGCAGACATACCATTACCGCAGAATGGACGCGCGAGCACCACCACGGGTCACACGATCCACGTCGCGGCCCACTTGCCCGCGCCATCGCCCCCGGGTAGCATGGCCCGCATGTTCAGCGACCTTCGCCCCGTGGACGTGCTCGCGGCCGGCGCGCGGCTCCGCGGCATCGCGCGACGCACGCCGCTCCGCCGCTCTCCCACGCTCTCGCGCCGAGTGGGCGCGGACGTGATGCTCAAGCTCGAGTGCGAGCAGCTCACCGGCTCCTTCAAGCTGCGCGGCGCGTTCAACGCGATCGCCACGCTCCCCACCGCGGTGCGCGAGCGCGGCGTGGTGGCGTCGTCGGCGGGCAATCACGGGCTGGGGGTGGCGTGGGCGGCGCACCACTTCGGCATCCCGGCCACGATCTTCGTCCCCGCCACCGCGCCGCGCGTGAAGCGCGAGGGGATCGAGCAGCTCGGCGCGATGGTGAACGCGGAGGCGCCGCATTACGACGCGGCCATGGCGCTCGCGCGCGACTTCGCGAAGGAGCGCGGCGCGACGTTCGTGCACCCGTGCATGGGGAGCGCGCTGCTCGCCGGCCAGGGAACGGTGGCGCTCGAGATCCTGGAGGAGCTCCCGTCGCTCCGCACCATCGTCGTCCCCGTCGGCGGCGGCGGACTCGTGGGCGGCTGCGGCATCCTGCTGCGCGCCGTCGCGCCGTACGCGCGCATCATCGGCGTGCAGAGCGTGAACACGAACGCCATGGCCCTCTCCCTCACCGCCGGCCGCGTGGTGAGCCCCCCCGTGCTCCCCACCCTCGCCGATGGCCTCGCCGGCGACATCGACGACTACGCGCTCGACATCGGCCGCCACGTCATCGACGAGCTGTACACGGTGGAGGAGGAGGACATCGCCGACGCCATCCGCCACCTCGCGCGCGAGGAGAGCGCGACGGTGGAAGGGTCGGGAGCGGTCGGAGCAGCGGCGATCCTGACGGGGGCGGTGAAGGAGGTGGAAGGGGAGGTGGCGGTGGTGGTGAGTGGGGGGAACATCGATCGGGATAGGTTGGACGGGATTGTCGGGGCCTAGGTCCCTAGGACCCTAGGACCTGGTGGCTGGACCACCAAAGGACGCGTGTCGCGTGTGGGGAACTGACGGGCAGAGGAGCTAGGGACGGCGCGTGTAGGTTCGTGTGTAGGTGGACTCTCGCTACAGCCGAGCCTACACGCGCCGTACCTACGCCCTCGTCCCGTCAGTTCCCCACACGCCACACGCGTTCTTCGGTGGTCTAGCGACCAGGTCCCACACCCTCCCACGCCCCACCCCCTACCAGAGTAAATTCCCCCGGCATGTCCCTCAGCTTACGCTTCCTCGGCACCTCCGCCGCGCGCCCCACGGTCGAGCGCGGGGTCTCGTCGATCGCCCTCGTGCGCGAGGGGGAGACGCTCCTGTTCGACTGCGGCGAGGGAACGCAGCGGCAGATGATGCGCTACGGCGTCTCCTTCTCCTTCGAGGACATCTTCTTCACACACTTTCACGGCGATCACGTGATCGGCGCGATCGGGCTCTTCCGCACCCTCGCGCTCCAGGGACGTACGGAAGGCGTCCGGCTCTGGGGACCGCGCGGCGCGAAGCGGGTGCTGCGCGCCGTCGCGCACTTCGGCGTGGACCGCGTCGGCTTCCCCGTGGAGATCGAGGAGCTCGCGCCGGGCGATGCGGTGAAGCGCTCGGGCTACGCCATAGTGCCGTACGCGGCCGAGCACGGCGGCGCGCCCGCGCTCGGCTACGCGCTCGTGGAGGAGGAGCGGCGCGGGCGCTTCAATCCGGAGCTCGCGCGCGAGCTCGGCGTTCCCGAAGGACCGATGTGGGGGCAGCTCCACCGCGGGATCGCCGTCACGCTCGAGGATGGGCGCGTCGTCGATCCCTCCGTGCTCGTCGGCCCGCGACGTCCGGGGCGCAAGGTGGTGCTCTCCGGCGACTCGCGTCCGAGCGAGGCGACGGTGGAGGTGGCGCACGGCGCCGATGTGCTCGTGCACGAGGCGACGTTCGGCGACGAGGAAGCGGCGCGCGCGAAGGAGACGGGACACTCCACGGCGCGCGAGGCGGCTGACGTCGCGGCGCGCGCCGGCGTGCGGCGTCTCGTGCTCACGCACTTCTCCGCGCGCTATTCGCGCGACACGAACGACCTGGTGCGGGAGGCGCGCGAGCGCTTCCCCGAGACCGTGGCCGCGCGCGATGGCATTGAGGTGGACGTCCCGTACGTGCCCGAGGAGTCTGACGTCGGCGCCGGAGAGGGCGCGCCTCCACGATCGGGGTGAGCCCGCCGGCGCGCGAAGCTCGCGCGCCGGCGCGCCTCGCCGCTCACTGCGATGACGCGGTGGCTTCGGGGCCCGACATCGAGTCGACCTGCGTGACGTCGATGATCTGTCCGACGTTACAGAAGCTCCCCCCCTTCCGCGGCTTCGCGAGCATCTTCACCTTCGCGCCGTCCACGAGCATGTCGTGCGGCACCTGCGCCGGCTGCAACTCGTAGGTCTTCCCCTTCGACGACTCCAGCTTCCAGCAGGTCCCGCCGTCCTGCGACTGCACCATGTGCACGGTGCCCGAAAGCTTGAGCGTGCCGTTGGGCCCCTTCTCTTCCCCCGTACACGCCGCCATCGCCAGGATGGTGAGCCCGGCCAGAATGGCGCCCCGCGTACCGCGAGCAGCGTCAGTCATTGGGATGACCCCCGTTGAAGGAGAGGGCTCGAATATGGGGGGCGGAACGAGAGGCGTCCACAGCCCCACCGGCGCCGCCGGCGCCCACCCGGGGCCCCCTCCCCCGATGCGCGCCGCCGCCCCTCCGACGCTCCTCCCCCGCTCGCGCCCGCCGCTCTTGCCGAACCCAAGGAGAAAACACTAGTATCCGCCGGACTCGAGAATCATGAGGATTCGCCAATCTCGTCGCGTGCATCGCTGACGAGCTCATGGGTCCGAGCATCCGGCAAGCTCCTGGTCGTGGTGAACGTCGGCCGAGCGCTGCGCCCTCCAGGGCGGCGTGCGCTGCCGTGCACGAATTGGATCGTTGCACGCTCTCACGTACGCCCACCCACTGGAGGTTCGCTCATGCAGCTCGCCCGATCGGTACTTGCACTGACTGCCATCGCGGCCCTCGGCGCCTGCGCCGATCAGACCGTGCCTCTTGCGCCGCACCCCCGGCCGTCGCTCGCCGTCGCATCCGCCCGCGGCACCGGCGCGAGCCGCATGGTGGTGTTCGGGGGCACCGGCGTCCCCGCCTCGTTCGCCGCGAAGGTGGCCGCCCTCGGCGGCTCGCTCGACGCCACCTACGACGCCGTCGGCGTCGCCGTGGTGAGCGGCATCTCCGATGAGAACGTGTCGGCGCTGGCCCGGGTGAAGGGGGTGCAGTCGGTGAGCGACGCCGCCACGTTCACCCTCGATGAGAAGCTCTCCACGGCGAACACCGAGGCAGTGGCCACCGCGCTCGACGCGCACGCCGACAGCCCCACCGCTCCGGCGACGGCGTTCTTCTTCCCGCGGCAGTGGAGCTATCGCGCGATCTCCGCGCCGGCGGCCTGGGCGGCCGGCGACCTCGGCTCGCCGAGCGTGCACGTGGCGATCCTCGACACGGGGATCGACTACACCTACATCGACTTGCAGGGGCTGGTGGACCTCGCCCACTCGGCGTCCTTCGTGCCGTCGGACGCGCCGCTCGTGGATGCGTTCTTCCCCGGGCGCAACCATGTGACCGACCTCGACGGACACGGGACGCACGTGGCATCCACCGTGTCGAGTCACGCGCTCGCGGTGGCCGGCGTCACCGCGCGGACCACGCTCATGGCGGTGAAGGTCCTCGGCGCGACCGGCTCGGGGAGCTACACCGGCGTCTTCCAGGGGATCATGTACGCCACCGACAACGGCGCGGACGTGATCAACATGAGCCTCGGCTCCAACTTCCTGAAGCACGACAACCCCGGCGCCGTGAGCGCGTTCAACCGCGCGCTGAACTACGCGCACTCGCACAGCGTGACGGTGGTGGTCGCCGCGGGGAACGACGCGATCGACCTCGATCACGATGGGAACCTGTACGCCGCGATGTGCGACGACCCGAAGGTGATCTGCGTGGCGGCGACCGGGCCGACCAGCTCCACGACGGTGAACGGTCCGTTCTTCCCGTCGCTCGACGCGCCGGCGACCTACGGCAACTTCGGACGCTCGGCAGTGAACGTCGCGGCGCCCGGCGGGAACATCGCCCCCGACGGGTCCACCGCGGTGTTCGTCTGGCAGGCCTGCTCGACCACGTGGCTGGTGTACGACGAGACGACCGACACGTTCTCCAAGAGCGTGTGCGCGGCCGATCTCGCGCACGTGTACACCCTCGGCGCCATCGGCACGAGCATGGCGACGCCGCACGTGTCCGGGCTGGCGGCGCTGCTCGTGGAGCGCTACGGGCGCAACCCCGGGCAGATCCGCGCGGCGATCCAGCAGTCCGCGGACGACCTGGGGCAGAGCGGCACCGATCCGTTCTACGGGAAGGGGCGGATCAACGTGGCGCGCGCGATGGGGGTGCTGAACTGACGCGGCGCATCGCCGCGCGCGTCGCCTCTGCGCGCGCGGTGATGCGCGAGGCACCTGGAGCGACGACGGCTCGCCAGTGCGATGCACCGGCGAGCCGTCGTCGTTCGTGTCCGTACCCGGCCGCTCGTCAGGCGCCGGTCACACCGCGAAGTTCGTGACCGGGATGCTGAGCGGGTTGTCGGCCGCCGAGATGAGCATGGAGCGGC
>DASTSH010000158.1:0-18751 GCA_035760785.1 Gemmatimonadaceae bacterium
CGGGTCGCGACCCGAGCGTCCGCGACAGCTCCTCCACCATGCGCCCGCGCCGCGATGCGGCGACGTCGGTGTTCGACAGCACGTCCACCACGGCGATCTCCTTCGTGTCGATCCCCGGATCGATGGCGTACAGGTTGGCGACGCTGCGCACGAGGAGCGCCGCCGCCGAAGCGATCAGCATCGCGAGCGCGACCTCCGCCACCACGAGCCCGCGCTCGAGGCGTCCGCCGCGCCCCTGGATGCCGCCGGTGCGCGCGCTCCCGATGGCGCCGCGCAGCTCGCCGCGCCAGAGGAAGAGCGAGGGGACCAGCACCACCAGCAGCGCGGCGACGACGGCGATCGCGAGCGCCGCGGCGAACATCGTCCAGTCGAAGGTCGCGCTCTCGGCCCACGCGCCGATCGGGAGCGCGCGCGCGAGCAGGCGGAACCCCGCCGCGGCCAGCACCGCGCCGAACGCACCGGCGCCCACGCCCACGAGCAGCGCCTCGACCACCACCTGCTGCACGAGCCGCCCCCGGCTCGCGCCGAGCGCGGCGCGCACCGCCAGCTCCGACCCGCGCCCCTCCACCTGTCCGAGCATGAGCGCGGCGACGTTGGTGCAGGCGATGAGCAGGATGAGCCCCATCGCCGCGAGCGTCGCCACGAGCGCCGGGCGCATCGACCCCACGAGCGCGTCGCGCAGCGGCGTCAGCGTCGGATGCAGCGTCTTGTCGGCACCCTCCTGATACTGGAATCGCTCCCCGATCAGCGCCGCGAGGCGGCGCAGCTGCGGACCCATGCTCCCCACGTCGTGCCCCGGCGCTACCCGGCCGACGAAGGCGTAGCTGCCGTTGCGCCCCTGGGGGTCGAGGGGCTTGGTGTGCCAGATGCGAACGGAGGGATCGGGAAACCAGAAGCCGCGGGGCATCACGCCGATGATCGTCCGCGGGGCGCCATCGAGCGTGAGCCGCGTGCCGACGATCGCCGGACTCCCGCCGAGCTCCTGCCAGAGGCCGTAGCTGATCACGGCGACCGGCTCGGCCCCCTGCGCATCGTCACCGGGGCGAAAGCCTCGCCCCAGCATGGGGCGCGCGCCGAGCACGTCGAACAGCTCGGAGGAGACGGTGATTCCGGGGATCAGCCGGGTGGGCGCGTCCCCCTGACGCAGGGTGACGTCGCCCGGGCGGTAGGCAGCCACGTCGCGGAAGCCCGGAAATTTGCCGCGCAGGTAGAGAAACTCCTCCTCTGTCCACCACCCGGGCATCCAGAACATGCCCACCTCGCGCGCGTTGGCGTAGGGGAGCGGCTCGAACATCAGGGGGCGCGCGACGCCGAACACCGCGGCGGTTCCACCGATTCCGAGGGCGAGGGTGAGTGCCGCCACGAGCGTGTAGACGGGGCGGGCGCGCAGTCGGCGCGCGGCGTAGCGCAGGTCCGCGAGCAGGTTCCGCATCATCGAGCCTCCGGGGCGATAGGCGTTCGCGCGCGGCTCGAAGCCGGTCCAGCCGCGCCACCAGCTCCACCCGAGCAGTGCCGGCGCCGAGCCGAGCGCCTGCCGCCAGAGCCAGCGCCGGGCGGCGGCCACTCCGCTGGCCGCCGCGTGCTCCGCGTACTCGGCGCGGAGGTCGGCGAGCACCTCGTCGCGCTCGGCGCGCGGGAGGAGGCGACGGAGCAGCGTCGCGGGGAGGCGCGGCAGGGGCGGGGGATGCTTCTCGGGTGGGTGCATGCTCGTCCTACGTGATTTCCGGCGCGATGTTTCTACAATGTAGAATCTACGGCCGTGGATGGCGGCCGCGAGTGGTCGCTCCGGGTTGGACAGGCGAATGCCGTGAAGGGTTGACCCGGCGCTCGCTGGACGGGGGACCCCGACCGGCGTATGGTAAGCTCCCGACGCCGCCGACCGGCGGCGGCGCCGGACTTCCAGGCGACTCACGCGGAGGTGCCTCATGGCCACGCTCACTCCCCCCACCGATCTGCACGAAGGCATCCGGACGGGAATCGCGCGGTGGGTTGCCGCCTTCGAGGGGCGGAACGCCGCGGAGATCGCGGCCTGCTACACGGAGGATGCGCAGCTCCTTCCCGCCAACAGCGACGAGGTGCGCGGCCGCGCCGCGATCGAGGAGTTCTGGCGATCGGTCTTCGGGCTCGGCCTCACCTCCGCGCGGCTGGAGACGTTGGAGGCGGACGGCCTCGGCAACACGGGCTACGAGGTCGGGCGGTACACCCTGCTCGGAGAGGGAGGGCAGGAGGCCGACCATGGCAAGTACATCGTGATCTGGCGGCAGGTGGGCGATCGCTGGCTGCTGCATCGCGACATCTGGACCACGAGTGTGCCGGCGCAGCCGGCGAAGTGAATCCAGCGAGTGACCAGTCGCTCGGCGCGGTGGACGAGGCCTGCACGCATGCCACGTGGACGTCACCGACTGAGGTGAAATGGAGATTCGAGATCCGCGCATCTTCCTCGATTATCTCGCCAGCGTGCACGGCCGCACGCGGCGCGTGATCGACCGCATCCCGCCCGACGAGCTGGAGTGGGCGCCCGCCCCGGGGCGATTCTCCTTCGGCGATCTCGTTCGGCACCTGGCCGGCATCGAGCGGTACCTCTACGCGGAGACGGCGCGGGGGCGCCCGAACCAGTATCCCGGGCACGGCCGGGAGCTGGCGGACGGGCTCGAGGCGGTGTTGGCGTATTACGACCGCTGTCACTCCGAGGCGCGCGCCATCTTCGAGGCGATCTCGCCGGAGGCGTTCGATCGGAAGGTGTCCACTCCGGCCGGGACACCGATCACACTCTGGAAGTGGCTGCGGGCGATGCTCGAGCACGAGGCGCATCATCGCGGGCAGCTCTACCTCATGCTCGGACTGCGCGGCGTGACCGCGCCGCCCATCTATGGGTTGACATCGGAGGAAGTTCGTTCGCTGGCGGAATGAGGCGGCTCACCGGTCACGGGTCGGAGGGATCCATGCGATCGAATATGGTAGTGCGGGAGAGCGGGGGAGGAGCTGGACGGCGCGCAGTGGCGCGGGTCGCGCCGCTGATGCTGCTCGGAGCCGCGATGCTCTCCGGATGCGGCGCGGATCGTTCGACCGGGGTGTCGTCGATCGGCACCGAGTCTCGCACGCTCGACGTCAGCCGCGGCACCGAGATCGACGTCACCCTCCAGACGATCGGGCCGGGGGAGTACGCGAGCCCCCCGATCGTGTCGTCTCGGAGCGTCCGCTTCCTTGGTGTGTCGCTGGTGACTCCCGTCGTCCCAGCGGGGCCCACGCAGCGCTTCCGCTTCGAGGCGGTGTCCAGCGGCACCGCGGTGGTCGTGTTCAGGCACACGGGGAACTCCCCCGTGGTCGAAGACACCATCTTCGTGCGGTGACGGCGCTCAGGGCCGCCTCGGCACGGGAGCTGGTCGCCCAGCTCCGCGCCCTCGGCGTGCGCCCCGGCGGAGTGCTCCTGGTGCGCACCGCGTTCTCCAAGGTGGCCCCCGTGGACGGCGACCGCGCGCGCTGATCGCGGCGCTCGCGACGGCAATGAGTCCCGACGGCACGCTCGTGATACGGTGTGAGCGATCGCCGCGGCACAGGGATATCTTTGAGCGGGTCCCGTGCTCGCGGCAAAGGTGCCTCGGCGCGGGGCGCGCCTCACACTCGACGATCGCCACCGATGACCCACGTGACCAACGAGCGCGTCGCAGTCCCCTCCGGCCGCCGGCCAGCCGGCCGCGGCCCCCGCGAGTGGGCGCGCGCGTTCACCGGATTCTATCCGCCGCTCGCCGAGGACCTCGCCGATCTGGATCCGATCGCGCGGTTCCTGTACTCGGCCCGCAGCGTCATCCTCGTCATCTCCTTCCAGGCCGCGCTCCTCGCCGGGCTGCTCGCGCTCACGGATCGTCGCTTCGAGCTCCTGCCGTTTCTCCTCGTGCTCGTCGGCTACGTGGTGCTGCACGCGATCAGCAACCTGTCCAACGACTACTTCGGCGCGCGCCGGGGGCACGACACCGCCGACTCGCCGCGCCGGCGCTACACGGTGCACCCGGTGCTGAGCGGCGCGGTGAGCTCGCGTCTGCTCGTACGCGGGCTGATGGTGCTCGCCGCCGTCGCCATCGCGATCGGCATCTACTTCATCCGGCTCCGCGGCTGGCCAGCGGTGGGGCTGGTGGCGGCCGGTGCGCTGCTCCTCTGGGCGTACGATGCCGCGCCGCGGGCGCTGAAGGAGCTCGGCCTCGGGGAGATCGCGGCGTTCATCGTGTGGGGGCCGCTCATGGTCGCCGGCGGCTACTACGTGATCACCGGGCTCGCTTCGGGCGAAGCGCTCCTCGCATCCGTGCCGTACGGGCTCGGCGTGATGTCCATCCTCGTCGGGAAGCACATCGACCAGCGGAAGTTCGACGCGGGGAAGCACCAGCGCACGCTCCCCGTGCTGCTCGGCGAGCGCCGCGCGCGGCTGCTCAACCGCGCGTCGGTGATCGCCATGTACCTCGTGGTCGCCGCCGGCGTCGCGATCGGGGCGCTCACTCCGTTCGCGCTGATCGTCGCGATCGCCGCGCCGCGGGCGCTGCGCGCCGTGCGCGTCATGTCGGTGCCGCCTCCGGACCAGCCGCCGGCGGGCTACGTCGGCTGGCCGCTCTGGTACCACCGCGTCTGTCTCGTGCACAACCGCGCCTTCGGATGGCTCTACATCCTGGGCCTCGCCGCGGGGGCGGCGTTCCCCGGTCTCCGGTTGGGGTAGCGCGGGCGGGGGTGCGGGAATTGCCGTGCCGGAGTGGTGCAGGGGTGAATGTGGTGCACGCGGGGCGCACGTCCATGTGAACGAGCGGTCGGATGCCTACGCCGGCGGTGGTGCTCGATACGAACGTCCTCGTCGCGGCCGGGTTCAACTCCCGGAGCGCGTCGGCGCGGATCGTCGACGCGGTGAAGAGAGGGCGTCTGCGCATGATGTGGAACGACGACACGCGGCGGGAGATCGAGCGCATCCTGCGCCAGATCCCGCCGCTGCGCTCGCTCGACGCCGCCCGGCTCTTCCACCCGGCTGACCGCTACGCGCTCGCGACGCACCCCGAGCGGTTCGCCATCGTCCCCGACCCGGAGGATCGCAAGTTCGCCGCCCTGGCGCACGCTGCCGGCGCGATCCTGGTGTCCAACGACGAGCACCTGCTGAGTCATCGCGACAGGCTGGATGTGCGTGTGCTCACCCCCGCCGCCTTCGTCGAGCACGTGCTGCTTCCCGCCGAGCCGCCGGACGAGCGGGATGCGCCGCCGGCGCGGCCGCCGCGCCGACCGGGAAACCCCGACGCCGGCGCCCCTCCCTGACTCACGATTGCGGCGGTGCGCGCGCGAGCGCATACGTTGAGCATGACATCCTCTTCGAACCTGCTGGCGACCCGCATCGCCGTCGTCGCGGACGTTCACGGCAACCTGCCGGCGCTGGAGGCCGTGGTCGCCGACATCGCGCGGCGGAGCGTGGACCTGGTGCTCAACCTCGGCGATCACGCGTCCGGACCGCTCTGGCCGCGCGAGACGGTCGCCTTTCTCGAGCGGCAGTCGTGGCTCCACATCGCGGGCAACTGCGACCGCCTGCTGGTGCGGCAGCCTCCCGCCGATCACGGCGCGTCGGAGCGCTTCGCGTACGAGCGGCTCGCGCCCGAGCAGCTCCGGTGGCTCTCCTCGCTCCCGGCCACCGCGAGCGCCGAGGGGGACGTGCTCGCCTTCCACGGCACGCCATCGGACGACTGTGCGTGCCTGCTCGAGACCATCGAGCACGGGCGCGGACGTCTCGCCTCCCGCGCCGAGATCGCCGAGCGGCTCGGGGGCGCATCGGCGTCGGTGATGCTCTGCGCCCACACGCACACCCCGCGCATCGTGCGACTCGACGGCACGTTGATCGTGAATCCGGGGAGCATCGGTCTCCCAGCCTACGATGGCGACGACCCCGAGCCGCACGTGATGGAGACCGGCTCTCCCGATGCGCGTTACGCCATGCTCGAGCGCGACGACCACGGGTGGAGGGCGGAGCTGGTGGCGGTGGCGTACGACCACCGTGCCGCGGCGGAGCGAGCGCGAGAGAACGGCCGCCCCGAATGGGCGCTCGCGCTGCGCACCGGGTTCATGACTGCCTGACTGGAGCGACCATGGCGTACACTCGCGAGGACATCCGGGCATCGGTGGAGCGAGCCGGCGACGAGCACTGGACGGCGTTGATCAAGCATCACGAGGACGCGTACCCCGCCAGTCCTCCCACGCCGGGAGAGGTGAGTCGCGCCGAGGCCGAGCGATTGAACGGGATGGGGCTCGGCGACGCCGCGGATCTGGAGCTCGTCGAGACGCGCGTGACGCGCGTGGAGCCGGAGATCGAGATCACGCACGTGCTGCGCTACCGCCCCTCCGGCGCCACTCTCTTGACGGAGCCCTTTCGCGACTACGGCGCGCGGGACTCCGGATGACGAGCACCGCCCGGTCGCCAGGCGACGGAGCAGCCCCGCCGGTGTTCGATTTCGTCATCATCGGCTCGGGGTTCGGCGGGAGCGTGTCGGCCATGCGGCTCG
Source organism: Gemmatimonadaceae bacterium (assembly GCA_035760785.1). Taxonomy (GTDB): domain Bacteria; phylum Gemmatimonadota; class Gemmatimonadetes; order Gemmatimonadales; family Gemmatimonadaceae; genus JADGGM01. The sequence goes on from DASTSH010000158.1 coordinate 6,516, forward strand.
CGGAGCTGGGATACCGCGTGCTCGTGCTCGAGCGCGGCAAGCGGTTTCGCGACGAGGACTTCGCGCCGTCCACCTGGCGCGTGCGCCGCTATCTGTGGGCCCCCGCGCTCCGCTGCTTCGGCATCCTCCAGATCAGCCCCTTCCGCGACGTGTGGGTGCTGCACGGCGCGGGCGTGGGCGGCGGAAGCCTGGGCTACGCGAACGTGCTCATGGAGCCGAGCGACGCGCTGTTCGCCGCCCCCGCGTGGCGCCACCTGGCCGACTGGAAGACGGAGCTCGCGCCGCACTTCGCCACCGCGCGGCGGATGCTCGGCGTGACACCGAATCCGAAGCTCTGGCCAGCCGACCACGTGCTGCGCGGCATCGCGAGCGAGCTCGGCACCGGAGAGAGCTTCGCTCCCACCACGGTCGGCACGTTCTTCGGTGAGGCGGGGCGCGAGGGGGAGGAGGTCCCCGATCCGTACTTCGGCGGCGCCGGTCCGCCACGGCGGGGGTGCATCCACTGCGGCGGGTGCATGGTCGGATGCCGGCACAATGCCAAGAACACGCTTCCGAAGAACTATCTCCACTTCGCCGAGCGCGCCGGCGCCGAGATCCGCGCCGAGTGCACCGTACGCGACATCCGGCCGCTGTCGGAGCACGAGCCGGATGGCGCGCGCTACGTGGTCGCGTACCGGCCCAGCACATCGCTCCTTCCGCGCGTCGAGGTCCCGGTGCGCGCGCGCAGCGTGATCGTCGCGGCCGGGGCGCTGGGCACCCTGCGGCTGCTCTTCCGCTGTCGCGATGTCACGCGCTCGCTGCGCCGTCTCTCCCCCATGCTCGGGCATTCGGTGCGCACCAACAGCGAGAGCATTCTGGGGGTGGTGAGCCGCACGCGCCGCGTGGACTACTCGCGCGGGATCGCCATCACCTCGATCATCAACGCCGACGCGGTGACCACCGTGGAGCCCGTACGCTATCCCGCCGGCTCGTCGCTCATGCGCTTCCTCGGCGGTCCGCTCACCGACGGCCGCACCCTGGCGGCGCGCGCGGCGAAGTCGCTCGCGCAGATCGTCACGCGTCCGGCGGACTTCCTCCGCACGCACGTCATGCCCGGGTGGGCGGAGCGCAGCACGGTGCTGCTCGTGATGCAGACGGTCGACAACCGCATCCGCCTGCGGCTCGGACGTGGCTGGCTCACCGGCTTCCGCCGCGGGCTCGTGAGCACGGGGGATGTGGAGAGCGAGGCGAGTGGATCGCCGGAGGTGGGGCGCCGCGTGGCCCGAGCGTTCGCCGAGCGCACGGGCGGGATCATGTCCGGATCGGTGAACGAAGGGCTGTTCGGCGTGCCGCTGACGGCGCACGTCCTCGGCGGGTGCCCGTTCGGGCGCAGCGCGGCGGAAGGGGTGGTGGACCTGGACTGCGCGGTGCACGGGTATCCTGGGCTGTTCGTGGTGGATGGCTCGATCGTGCCCGCGAACCCGGGAGTGAACCCGAGCCTCACCATCGCCGCGCTCGCCGAATACGCGATGACGCGCGTCCCGTCGCGCGCCGGCCCGCCGGCCTCGGCCGTCCAGCGCCGCCACGGCTAGCCCGCGTCGCTGGAGGTTCCCTCACCGCACATCCTCCATCGCCCTACAGACTCGCCGGGCGGGCGCGCGCACCTTGGCGTCGTGGCGCGCGAGGCACGAATGGCCCGCGATGTCCACGCGCGAGCGGCTCGAGTCACGCCCTCGCGGCGACGATACCGAATGGAGGCCCGGGCCATGCCGAAGACAATCGAGAGACAAGTCGAGCTTCCCGTGATCGGCGATGCCGCGTACCAGGTCTGGTTGGCCGGTCTTGGCGCGCTGTCCATCGCCGGCGACGAGAGCGGCAGGATCTTCAAGACGCTGGTGAAGCGTGGCAAGACGTTCGAGCACGTGGCGGCCGGCCGGCTGAGCGATGTGCGCGAGCGGTTGGACGTGCGCCGCGCCGCCAACAACGCGGTGGACCGTCTGAGCACGGGGCTGGACGAGGGGATGACGGACGTGCTGCACCGTCTCGGGCTGCCCACGAAGAAGGAGATCGAGGGGCTCACCCGGCGCGTGGAGCGGTTGACGCGCGCGCTGGAGGAGAAGCCAGTGCGGCAGGTGCGTCCGGCGCGTCCGGTGCGCCCGCGCCGCGCGGCGGCCAAGCGTCGGACCACTCGTGAGACGCCGGCCGGCGCCTGAGGAGACGCCATGGCCCGCCGGCGGGTGCCGTCCACCCGCGCGCGAGTGGGACTCGCCCTGGCCGGCGGGGGACCCGTGGGCGCGATGTACGAGATCGGCGCGCTCCGGGCTCTCGAGGAGGCGGTGGACGGACTCGACGTGAGCGACGCCTGGAGCTATGTGGGCGTCAGCGCCGGCGCGTTCGTCGCCGCCTGCCTCGCCAACGGCCTCACCACGCAGCAGATGCTCCACGCACTGCTGCGCGACCAGCCAGGCGTGAACCCCCTGCGACCGGAGATCTTCTTCACGCCCGCGTACCGCGAGTTCGCGAAGCGCGGGCTCAAGCTGCCGTGGCTGATCTTCGAGTCGGTGCGGGAGATCGGCCGGCGCCGCAACGCGCAGGGGATCGGGGAGGCGATCCGGCTGCTCACGCAGGCGCTGCCGGTGGGCATCTTCGACAACGAGCCGATCCGCCGCTACATGCACGAGATCTTCTCGATGGACGGGCGCACCGACGACTTCCGGCTGCTCGGCCGCCGGCTCACGATCGTCGCCTCCGATCTCGATTCGGGCACCGCCATCCGCTTCGGCTCACGCGGATGGGATCACGTGCCGATCTCCACCGCCGTGCAGGCGAGCACCGCGCTCCCCGGCGTCTATCCGCCGGTGACCGTCGAGGGGCGCCACTGCATGGACGGCGTGCTCCTGAAGACCGTGCACGCGTCGGTGGCGCTCGCGCAGGGGGCCGAGCTGCTCTTCTGCATCAACCCGATCGTTCCCGTGAACGCCGCCGCCGCCGCGCGCGCGGGGCGGCTCCCCGCGGACATCCTCGTCGAGTCCGGGCTCCCGAGCGTACTGTCGCAGACCTTCCGCACGCTCATCCACTCCCGCTTCCGCGTCGGCTTCGACCGGTACGCCGTACGCTTTCCCGATGCGGACGTCGTGCTGCTCGAGCCCGATGAGGACGAGTACGAGCTGTTCTTCGCGAACGTGTTCAGCTTCCGCGCGCGGCGCCACATCTGCAGCCGCGGCTACGATGCCACCCGCCGCGACCTGGCCCGCCGCTATCGCGAGCTCGCGCCGATCCTCGCGATGCACGGACTCCGCCTCCGCGCCGACGTGTTGCGCGACGAGACGCGCGACGTGTGGACGAGCGTGGGGCTCCCCGCCAGGCGGGCGGCGATCACGCCGCTGCCGGTCACGGCTTCACTGCATCGCGCGCTGCGGAAGCTGGAGCGGGAGTAGCGGCCGGGAGGGGGGCGGCCGCGCGCGGCGCGCGCGCCGTCTCGCGCGGCGGCAGCGGGCGCTCGGAGAGATGCCAGATGAACTCCCCCCGCCGCTCCCGCCGCTCCGCCGTGCCGAGTCCCCGGTAGCCACAGGGCGGGCGCCGGAGGGCGCGCGCCAGCGACAGCAGGGGCCAGCCGAAGGGGAGATAGAACGCGGCCAGATCGAAGTCGCGCAGCAGCGCGTGCAGCCGGTTGCGTGCCGGCCCCCGATGCTGATCGCGCTCGTTGCGCAGAAAGGCGACGGCCCAACCGGTAGGGAGGACGCGCGCGAGCTGCCCGCGCGCGGCGCGCAGCGAGGCCAGGAGGGAGCGCCAGTCGTACGGGCGCGCGCCGTACATCGCGACGGCCGCGTCGAGCGCCGCCTGCATGCGAACGCGCACGCGATGCGCCGCGCGGTCCATCGTCGCTCGATCGGGCTCGCCCGCGTCCGGCGCACCCACCTCGCGCAGCACGGCGCGCGCATCGATGGGATCGCCCACCACGAATATCAGGTGCGCCGGGAGCGCGAGATACCACATCCACGGGAGCAGGATCGCCAGCAGTCCGGCGGGGAGCGGAAGGAAGGGGACGTGGAAGAGGCGCTGCATCACCCAGTCCAGTGGCTTCCACGTGACGTGGAAGGGCATCACCCATTCGCCGTTCACCACCGAGATCGGATAGATCGGAACATCGTGGCGCGCGCCGAGTCGCAGGAAGCTCGTGCGGAAGCGCTGGAGCTGGTAGCGGTGACGGAATCCCTTCCCGATCCCCGGCACGCCCTCCGGATAGTACAGCACGCGGTCGCCGCGCTCGAGCAGGCGCTCGAAGTTGTCGAAGGTCATGTCCACGCCCCCGCCGCGCCGCCACAGGTTGTCCACGCCGAAAGGGCGCATCCACCAGACGAGCGTCAGCTCCTTCTCGAACACCGAGCGGCACTTGGCGGCGGGATCCATCCCGTCGCGCCGCCAGAGCGCGAAGTCGAGCACCATGGCGTCGTACGGGAGCGCCGTGCCGCTGTGGTTCGCGGCGAGGATCGCGGGGCCCGTCGCCGGCAGCTTCTCCGCGCCGACGAACGTCGCGCGGAAGTAATGGTCGAGCAGCGGCCCGATCGCCCGCCGCATCAGCGAGCGGCAGTACGCTGGATCGAAGGGCTCGTACGGCGCGCCGCCGAGCGACGGCGGCTGGTGCGCGACTGTCGGCATGGGATCACCCTCCACGACGGAACGCGAGCACGAGCGCCGCGGCGAACAGCGCGCTCCAGAGGGGCCACGGCCGTCCGTATGCCAGCAGGATCGCCCCCGCCACCAGACAGAAGCCGGCGATGAGCGTGCCGCGCATCCCCGCCAGCGGGCTCTCCGTGGGCGCGCGCGTGCTGCGCTGGAGCACGCGCACCCCTTCGCTGACCAGCGCCGGCAGCTTCACCATCGCATCCACCAGCTCCGGGGTGCCGCGCATCCCCTCGCGAACAACGTGCACGGGGCTGAACTGCTCGAGGAACACGTGCCGCATGTGCCGCCGCGACACGTCGGCCACGTCGAAGCTCGGCAGCAGCACGTGCCCCACGCCCTCGAACGTCACCAGCGCCTTCACCATCAGCACCAGCTCCACGGGGAAGTACATGCGGAACTGCGCGCCGCGGGTCACCGATTCCAGCACCAGCTGCGCCAGTGAGAAGCTCTCGAAGCTCGACGCGCGATGCCATCGCGACGAGATCTCCGCCACCTCGCGGCGGAACCCCACGGGATCGCCGCCGCGCCCCGGTTCGGCGATCACCGAGAGGTAGCGCGCCGCGTTCTCGTGATCGCCGGTGACGAGCGAGTAGTAGTAGTACAGGAGCTCGCGCCGCAGGTCGTCGTCGAACCGCCCCACCATGCCGAGGTCGATGAACCCCACCTTCGCGCCGGGTAGGATGAGCAGGTTGCCCGGGTGCAGGTCGGCGTGGAAGAAGCCGTCGCGGTACAGCATGCGGATGATCGAGGCGGCGCCGAGATCCACCAGGTGCTGCCGCATCTCCTCCGGCAGCGCGAGCGCCTCCGGCGCATCGGGGCGGAGCCCGTCCAGGAACTGCATGGTGAGCACGCGGCGGCCGCTCCGATGCCGGTCCACCGCCGGGAACACCACATCGTGCAGGTCGTGGAAGTTGGCGGCGAAGGTCTCGGCGTTGTCCGCCTCCCGCCGCAGGTCCACCTCGCGCAGCGTGTAGTCGCAGAACTCCGCGATGATGCGCCGGGGCTGGTAGCGGGGGATCACCCACTGCAGCGCCGCGCCCAGCATCCGCAGCAGCCGCGCGTCGCGCTGGAGTGTCTCGGCCACCCCGGGCTTCACCGCCTTGATCACGACGTCCTGTCCATCGATGGTGGTGGCGCGGTGGATCTGGGCGATGGAGGCGGAGCCGAGCGGCTCGGGGTCGATCCACTCGTAGAGCCGCTCCACCGGATGCCCGAGATCCTTCTCGACGAGGGCGCGGAACGCATCGAAGGAGATGACAGGGAGGCGGTTGAGCAGGTTGCGCAGCTCGCTGGTCACGGACTGCGGGAGGATGTCCTCGCGCAGGCTCAGGATCTGGCCGAGCTTGATGTACGTGGGGCCGAGCAGCTCGAGCCGCCGACGGAACTGCACGGGGAAGGGGAGGCTCGCGAGGTCGCGGCGCATGAACGGGCGCGCGGTCGCCGCGACGAGGCGGGCGACGGCCCAGCGAAGGCCCAGGCGCTCCCCCGGCTCGCGCCGCGCCGCGCGATCGCGCGTCCACGCGATGATCGCGCCGAAGAGGAGCGCGAGCAGATGGCGGTTCGTCGTCAACGCGCGGCGGACGATCCCCGGCGGCGGGCGGATCTCCGCCCGAGCGAGCGCCGTCCCGGCGCGCTTCGACCGCCGCGCGCGTGGCATCGCGTGCGTCGTCACCGGTTGCGCCCCAGCCGCTCGTGCGCCGACACCCACTCGTACGACGAGATCGCCGCCGCCAGCGACAGCTCGCCGGCCAGCACCGTCGCGGCGACGATCTCCGCCAGCTTGTTCACCGTCCCGGCGCCCACGCAGCCGAGCATGGCGAGGCACTCCTGCTGGGTGGCGAGGTGCGTGCCGCCACCGTGCGTGGCGACGATCAACGACGGGATGGTGATCGAGAAGTAGAGCGCCTGGTCGGGAGTGAGATCCGTGTACACCGTCGCCGCCGTGCCCTCGGCCACGTTGGCCACATCCTGTCCCGTGGCGATGAAGAGCGCCGTGATCGCGTTCACCGAGTGGAGCCCGTTGTTGTTCGCGCCGGAGAGCAGCGCGCCCACGTTGGCCACCGCCCAGTGATGGGCGAGCTGCTCGGGCTCCACGCGGAGGTGCCGCATCAGCAGCTCGCGCGGGATCGTCGCCTCCGCTGTGACCCGCTTGCCGCGCGGGTGCAGCGCGTTCACGTGCGAGGACTTCTTGTCGGTGGCGAAGTTGGACTCGAGGTACGCCCGGCGAATGGCGGGGTGGTGCGCCAGGATCCACTGGTAGCCCGCGAAGGTGGCGCGCCCCACCATGTTCTGCCCCGCCGCATCCCCCGTGCTGAAGCTGAAGCGGAGGAAAGCGAAGCGGTTGGACAGATAGGGCTCGATGCGGACCAGGCGCGCCACGTGCGAGGTGGCCTCCGCCTCGGCGCGGATCTCCGCGAGGTGCTCGTCCACCCACGCGATGAAGTCGCGCGCCTCGCGCGCGGTGGCGAACTCGAACACCGGCGCGCGCTGCATGCCACCGCCGGCGATCGTGGTCGTCACGCCGCCGGCGAGGGTGAGCACCTTCATCCCCCGGCTGTACGAGGCGACGAGGGAGCCCTCGGTGGTGGCGAGCGGCACGAGGAATTCTCCCTGCGCCCACTCGCCGTTCACGCGGAGCGGGCCGGCGATGCCGAGGGGGATCTGGGCGACGCCGGTGAAGTTCTCGATGTTGCCGCGCGCCTCCTCCGGCGACAGGGAGTACGTGGTCACGTGCCGCAGGTGGACGCCGGTGTACGCCTCGACGAAGCGTTGGCGCTCGGCGATCAGCTCCGGCGCGTAGTCGCGCGGCGCGCCCTTGTCGTTCGGGATGTGCGGGGATGTGGGGGCCGTCGCGTCGAGGCTCGCTGTCACGCCCGAGGGGATCACCATGGGGCCGTCCTGCTGGAGATACCGCAGGATGTGCGGCGCGCACGGGCCGCGACATCGGGGTGGAGGGGGGAGCGGTGTAGGCGATTCCCTGGCGAGGGAAGGTGCTGCGGCGAGAGGCGGCGCGCGCGCCGTGGCGAGCCCTGCCGCGGCGATCGTCGCGCGGTGTGAATCGTGCACGGCTCGTGAGGCGGCCCGACCGATCCTGACGAATCTCTCTCGCGTACGGGAGGATCTCATGCGCACGAGTCGCCGTCGTCCGCGCGCTGCGCCGTGCCGCGCACCGCTCGCCATCGCGCTCCTGATCGGCATCGCCGCGTGCCGCGATGCCCCGCCCACCGCGCCGGCGCCGGAACCGCCTCCGGCCCCGCGCCTCGCGACCGACACCATGTCCGTCGCGCTCGGTCACGTCTCGCAGCTCCGGGTGCTCGGCGCGCGTGGGCCCATCATCTGGCGGAGCGCCGACGAGCGGATCGCGACGGTCTCGCCCACGGGCGCGGTGCGCGCCGTGTCGCCGGGGCGCACGACGATCACCGCATCGGTGAACGGGCAGCAGGCGTCCGCGCAGGTGCGCACGGGGACCGACACCACGATCGGTCCCGACGGGGGCGACGTCTGCGCGCTCGTGTGCCGAACGCTCATTCACATCCCCGCTGGCGCACTCGACAGCACCACCGAGGTGACCGTGTTCCCCGCGTTCGCGCCGCCCGATGATCCGCGCCTGCTCGCCGGATCCGCGGTGGATGTGGAGCCGTCGGGGCTCGTGCTGCACGCGTCCGCCGAGCTCGCGCTGCTGTTCGACTCGAGCGCCGTGCCGGCGGGGCTCGAGGACGGGGCGACGCTCGCGCAGGTCGTGGGCGGCGCATGGGAGCCTGTCACGGGCAGCGCGGAGAACGGAGCGGTGCCGCTGGTGTTCGCGAGCACGACGCACTTCGGGACGTTCGGCATTCTGCTTCCGGCGCGGATGCCGCCGTCGCCGATGACTGGCGCCACGATCGCGGCGGGCGACGGGTTCACGTGTGCCATCGCCACTGATCATTCGCTGCATTGCTGGGGATACAACGAGTGGGGACAGCTCGCGGTGGAGGGGATCGACAGCAGCGCGGTGCCGGTGGCGTCTGCAGGGGATCTGAAGTTCACGAGCGTGACCGCGGGCGACGACTTCGCGTGCGGCATCACGGCCAGCGGCGACAGCTACTGCTGGGGGCTCGACCAGTACGGCCAGTTGGGGAACGGCACCACGGTGCCGTTCCCTCACGGCGTGCCGTCGCCGGTGCGGGTCGCCACGGACGTGCGGTTCGTGGCGCTCACCGCGGGGATGTTCCATGCGTGCGGGCTCGATGCGGAAGGTCGCGCCTATTGCTGGGGACAGAACCGGCTCGGGCAGCTCGGGGTTGGCACGCTGGCCGACTCGGTGGTCGTCGCGCCGCGCCTGGTCGCGCTCGACGCGCGCTTCGCGTCCATCTCCGCCGGCGGCGAACACACGTGCGGCATCACGCGGAACGGGGTGAGCTACTGCTGGGGGGAGAACACCAACGGGCAACTGGGACTCGGCGTGACTTCCGTCGACGAGGACGTGCATCCGTCCCCCGAGCGGGTGATCGGTGCGCCAGCGTTCCAGTCCATCGACGCGGGGGGCAATGGTACCTGTGCGGTCGGACAGAACGTGCGGGTCTACTGTTGGGGCGCCGTCACGCTCGGGCGCGGCGAGTTGCACTCCGCGTCCGGCACTCCCATGCCGGTGATCGCCGCGGTGCACCTCACGCAGGCGCGCGGCGGCAGGGTCAGTTTCTGCGCACTCGACCTTTCGGAGACTCCGTACTGTTGGGGGCTGTTCGCGGAAGAGCTGCCGGTTCCCACCGCGCTCCCGAATGCGCCGACGCTCGCCGAGCTGGCGATGGGGGCGGGGCATGCCTGCGGGCTCGGGCACGACGGGCGCGCGTACTGCTGGGGGGTGGACGCGTTCGGCAACCTGGGGACGGGAGAGTTCCACGTGCGCACGCTCCAACCACTCCCCGTGACCGGGGATCTCGTGTTCGCGCTCCCGTGAGCGCGGCCGTGGCATCGCCGCCGCACGCGAGGTAGTGTTCGGTCGAGGCGGGCGCGGGCGCCAGGGACCTCCTGGCGCCCGTGGCGCGTGTGGCATCGATGCCCGCGCAGCTCCGCCCGGACACCCTGACGGAGGGACGAGATGGCGCGTGGCGCGCGACGCAAGTGGACGGATCGGTGGCTGGGGTGGACGTTCGTGGTGGCGCTGGCGGTGCTCGCGCCGGTGGCGGGAGCGGGGGCGCAGGGGAGCGCGGGGAGCGCGGCGCACGCTCCGCCCCGATGGTATCGCGGCGACACGCACGTGCACACGATGAACTCGGACGGCAACGCCCCGCCGGTGGACGTCGCGCGCTGGTACCGCGAGCACGGGTACGACTTCGTCGTCATCACCGACCACGAGTACCTCACCGACCCCGCGCCGCTGAACGCGATGTTCGGCGGGGCGGGGAAGTTCCTCGTGATCCGCGGCGAGGAGGTCACCCAGCAGGTGGTCGACTCCACCCACCCCGGCGGTCCTCGTCAGGCACACGTGGGCGCGATCGGGGTGACGCGCGTGGTGCGCGCGCTCGGCGAGCACGGGATGGCGCGCGGACTCACCGTCGCGCAGTCGTACGCGCGCAACCTCGCCGCGATCCGCGCCGCCGGCGGGATCGCCACCGTGAACCACCCCAACTTCCGCTGGTCCATCCGTCCACAGGACATGGCGGGGCTTCCCGACTCCACGCTGTTCGAGGTGTGGAACGCGCAGCCACGCATCAACAACCTGGGGGGGAGCGACGGGGCGGGGCACACGTCGCTCTCCACGGAGGCGCTCTGGGACACGCTGCTCACGCGCGGGACGCTGCTCTACGGCGTGGCGAGCGACGACGCGCACAAGTTCCGCCCGGAGGAGCTGGCCGATCCGGAGGCGACGCATCCGGGGCGCGGGTGGGTGATGGTGCGCGCGGACACGCTCACGCCGGAGGCGATCATGGCGGCGCTGCGTGCCGGGCACTTCTACGCGAGCACCGGCGTCACGCTCGCCGACTATTCGGCGAACGCGCGGGAGATCCGGGTGACGATCGCGCGCCCGAGCAACCGGCGCGACGACCGGCGCTACGTGACGCGCTTCATCGGACGAGGCGGGCGTGTGCTCGCCGAAGTCCCGGGGATGGAGGCGCGGTACGAGATCCGTGGAGACGAGGGCTACGTGCGCGCCACGGTGACCGACTCGGACGGGCGGCGCGCGTGGATGCAGCCGGAGTGGGTGGGAGAACATCCGGCGCGGTGAGCGGTTGTCCGGCATTCGCCGACAGGGCAGCGCGAGTGTCGGGCCCGCCGCTGGCGCGAACGGGGCGACGTTCGACATAGTCGTGCACGACGCCTTCGACTCCGTGGGTCCCCCTGCACACCCCGGCATGGAGCACATATGACAATCGCGGTGGCTCGTTCCTCTCTCCGGTCGGTGCATGGGGCGCTGCTCGCCGCACTGCTCGTGTGCGCGACCGCATCGGGCACCCTGCGTGCGCAGCACGCCCAATCCGCGGACACGGGCGCGAGGGCGGCGGCCGCCGCGACCACCCCCGAGGCGTTCGCGCAGCGGTACATCGCCACGCTCACCTCCGGCGACTACGCCGCGAACGCGAAGCTGATGCACCCTGCGGCACTCGCGAGCATCCGGCGGTTCGTCACCGTGCTGGGCGAGAAGGATCCCTCCGGCTCCGCGTTGAAGCAGCTCCTCGACGTGCCGGATACGAGCGCGGTGCGCACGCTCACCGACGAGCAGCTCTACGAGCGCTTTCTGCGCCGGACGATGGGAGCGCAGGCGGAGCTGGCGGCGGCGATGCGCTCGGCGAAGGTGGATGTGCTGGGGCACGTCGACGAGGGCACGGACATGACGCACGTGCTGTATCGGCTGCGGTTGGAGATCGACGGGGTGGAGATGCGGAAGGTGGACGTGCTCACGCTGAAGCGCGACCGCGGGGAATGGCGCGCGATGCTCTCGGCGGACATCGACAACCTGGTCGCGCGACTGGCCGGAGCGCGCGCGACCTGACGAGCGTCGGGCTCGCGACTCGATTCCCGCGAGGCGAGACTCGCCGCGCTGGCGGGGCGCGGGGCGTCGCGCCGCGGGCTCCGCGTCATGGCGTGACGCGGGCCGTGGTGGGCTCCTGGGACTGGCGAGACGCGGCCGTGGTGAGCTCCTGGGACTGGCGTGACGCGGGGGTGTGGCTCTGGCGGCGTCGCGCTTACACGCTGCGAGCCTCCCCGGGCGCCAGAGCGTTCGGCGCGCCTGAATCGGCATCTACCGTCGGCGCCCGGGGAGTCTCTTGCTACGCGCGGACGCCGCCGTCGCCACACCCCCGCGCCCCGCCCCGGCGCTCCGCACCAGCCGCTCGGGCCGGCCACGACGCGCCGTGGGCCGCGCGTCTCGCGCACGTACACGCCGCGAGCCACCCCGAGCGCCCGACGCTCCGTGCGCCCGGGGAGACCACGCCGATGCGCGAGCGCCGTCCGCCCGAACATCTCCCGCCGCCTGCGCCGCTCCATGCGCCACGCGCCGGCGGGTCGCGCGCGTGAGCGTCGCACGCCGGGCGCCGAGTCGCCCGCACCGCGCGTCGCGTACCGGGCATCGTGCACCCACCGGGCGTCGCGCA
>DASTSH010000159.1:0-6242 GCA_035760785.1 Gemmatimonadaceae bacterium
GGAGGATCACGCGCACGCCGTTGGAGAGCGTCCAGATGTCGATGCCGAGCGAGTCGAAGTGCATCGCGTACACCACGCGCCCCGGCGCCGGCGGCGAGGCGAGCAGCGGCGCGGCGGTGGCACTGTCCACGTACGGGGGGAGCGCGCGCGGGGGACGCGCCAGCGCCGCGGCGACCGACTCCGGTGTGGGGAGCACGGGCGGGACGCTCGCCGGTCCGGAGACGAGCACGACCAGATTCGAATCGGTCGTCCGCTCCATCGCGATCCGCCGCAGCTCGGCGAGCCCGATCGTGGGGACGATCCGCCGCGCGAGCGTCAGCTCCGTGTCGAGCGACGGCGTGCGGCCGCCGTCGAGGTACTCATCGATGAGCGTCGCGGCGAGCTGCGACGACGGGAGCTCGGCGCGCTGCGTTTCGAGCTGGTCGTAGCGACGCAGCACGGCGGACCGTTCGCGCTCGAGCTCGGCCGCGGTGAAGCCGCCGCGCGCCACGCGCGCCGCCTCGGCGCGCAGCGCGTCGATCGCGCGCGGCACGCCGCGATCGTCCACGCGCGCGGACAGCTCGTGCACGTCCATCGGGCGCACGGGCGTGCCCGAGCTGGCACGCGCCGAGAGAAAGGGCGCGTGCTCCCCGTGCGCCGCCTCGTCGAGGCGGGCACCGAGCAGGTCGTCGTACATCCCCTCGGCGATCGCGCGCCGGAAGTCCCCCTCCGTGCGCACCGCGCGATGGCGTCGCTCCGTCACCAGCGCCACCGTCGTGCTCGTCGCCTCCGGATCCGCGACCACCGACGAGCGCGGCGCGCCGTGCTCCGGCGGTTTGGGAATGGGGCGCGGCAGCGCGTGCGAGGCCGGCGGGATGCCCCCGAACAGCGCGCGCACGCGCGCGGCGACCGCATCCGCATCCACATCGCCGACGATCACCACCGCCATGAGGTCCGGACGGTACCAGTCGTGATAGAAGCGGCGCAACTCGGCGGCCGTGCAGCGCTCCAGCGTGGACACGCGACCGATCGGCTCCCGTCCCACGTAGCGCGAGCCGGCGAGGAGCACCGGGAGCTGCCGGTCGTGGATGCGCGCGCTCGCGCCGCGGCGCAGCCGCCACTCCTCGATCACCACCTTCCGCTCGCGCTCCAGCTCCGCCGAATCGAGCGTGAGGCCGTGCGCCCAGTCGGCGAGGATCTGGAGGCCGCTGGCCAGCACGGGCGTGCTGTCGGTGGGGATCGTGAGGCGGTACACCGTCTCGTCGTACGAGGTGACGGCGTTGATGTCCGCGCCCACGCGCATCCCCGCGCGCTCCAGGTAGTCCCACACCGCGTGCCCGGGAAAGTGCGTGGAGCCATCGAAGGCCAGGTGCTCGAGCAGGTGCGCGAGCCCGCGCTGGTCGTCGTCCTCGAGCACCGATCCCGCGTGCACCACCAGGCGCAGCTCGGCGCGGTGCGCCGGATAGCCGTTGGGGAGCACGTAGTAGGTGAGCCCGTTCGGGAGGCGCCCGCTGCGGACGGCGGGGTTGTCCGGGAGCGGACGGTCGGCCGGAGCCGTCGATGGATTCCCCCCGCGCTGCGCGGCGAGCGGGCGGGGGAGCGTGGCGAGTATGGCGATCGCGCCGAGCGCGAGGAGACGCTGGTGCATGGTCGGCGACCTCTAGCGGCAGCCGATGGTGTGCCGTTCCGTCGGGCACGATGCGTCGGGGCGGTGCGGCATGCCAGCGAAACGACGAGTGATTCGGGGTCGGCCGGGGCACGAGGCCCGGTGGAGCGGGGCGACGGCCCGACCGAAGTACGTACTCTGAAGAGACACACACGACGCGCGGAACCCCTACTGGAGGAGCGCGCGTGGAAGGGAATGCCTGACGAGCGCCCGCCCGGTCGAGCACCACGTGCGCATCGACCCGGTGCGCCCCGACGCGCGCCGCCGCAGATTGGACGGGCCACATCCGGTGGTGTGGGACGCGCGACTCCTTTACCGAACCAGCACATGACCGAGATCCGGATCGAAGCGGGACCATTCGTGTTCGAGGCCAGGCTCGAACGGGGCGCGGCGCCCAGGACGTGCGACGCGTTTCTCGGGCGGCTGCCGTTCGAGAGTCGTCTCGTTCACGTGCGCTGGAGCGGGGAAGCCGTGTGGATTCCGCTCGGAGACTACGAGTTCGGCGTCGGCTACGAGAACGCGACGAGCTACCCGGCCCCGGGGCAGATCATCCTGCATCCGGGAGGCATCAGCGAGACGGAGATCCTGCTGGCCTACGGAGGCGTGCGCTTCGCCAGCAAGGTGGGGCAGCTCGCCGGAAATCACTTCATGACCATCGTGTCCGGCCAGGAGAATCTCGCCGCCGTGGGCCGGCTCGCGCTCTGGGAGGGGGCCCAGCGCATACGATTCGAGTCGTCGACACCATAGGGGCGCGGGCGCTCTCGTGCACGTCATGGTCATCCGTCCCGGCCCCACCGTGCGTCACCTGACCGGCGTGGTGCTGGTCGGGCTCGTCCTGTCGAGCGCGGCCGCCGCGCAGGGCCATACCGCCCGCGCTCGCTCCAGCGCGCCGATCGTCGACAGGATCGAGATCGACCGCGAGAGCGTGTTCGACTCGTCCGAGACCACGGCGTGGTACGCGAGGCTGGCCAACGCGCTGCACGTGACCACGCGCCGGAGCGTCGTCGAGCGCGAGCTCCTCTTTCACGCTGGCGAGCCGTTCGACTCGGCGCGCGTCGCGGAGTCCGCGCGCAACCTCCGCCGGCTGGGGATCTTTCGCGCGGTGCGCGTGGACACGGTCGAGACGGATTCCGGGATCGTCGCCCGTGTCGTGACGCGAGATGCGTGGACGACACGGGCGTACTTCAGTCTCAGCGGCTCCGGCGGCCAGGTGGCGTACGGGCTCGGACTGAAGGAGAGCAACCTGCTCGGCCGCTTCATCCAGCTCAGGGCGACCTACCGCAAGGAGCCCGACCGGAGCACGCTCCAGTTCTCGTACGACCAACCGCGCCTCCTCGCGAGCCGGATCGGGCTCACCACGCTCTACGAGCACCTCTCCGATGGGCGTCACGCCGGCGCATCGCTCTCGTGGCCGTTCTTCTCGCTCTCCTCGACCGGCGCGGCGAGCGTGGGAGGCGAGTGGTTCGATGGACGGGTGCTCAGGTACTTCGGCGGAGAGCGCGTGGCGAGCGACTCCGTGCAGCGGCGCTTCGCGATCGGGCGGCTGGGCGTCGCGCGCGCGCTCCGCGCCGACGAGCGCGGATACCTGCGAGTGGGTCTCGAGGCACAGCTCCGACGCGAGGACTACGTGCCCGAGTCGTTCACGGGCGTCATACCGCGCACGATCACCGGCGCGGTGGTGCTCTACGCGGAGGCGAGCCGGGCTCGCTTCGCCATCGTGCGGAACTTCAGGAGCCTCAGCCCCGATGAAGACGTGGACCTGAGCTCCACGGTGCGCGTCGGCGTGGGCGTGGCGCCCGCGGCGTGGGGGTACGAGCGCACGGGGGTCGGACCGCAACTCGCGGCGCACACCGGCGTTCGCTTCCCGGGCGGCTTCGCCATCCTGGATGCCGCGGCCACGCCGCTGTTCGGCTCGGCCGGGCTCGACTCGGGGACGTTCACCGCGGCCGGCACCGCCGTGCTCCAGCCCACGGCGAGGCAGTCCGCCGTCGTGCACCTGGATGTCGGGCGGGAGGTGAACCCGGCCCCCGGCGCGGAGTTCGATCTCGGCCTCGAGCGCGGCCCGCGCGCCTTCCCCGCCCACGCGTTCACCGGCGATCGCTCGTTCTTCACCATGGCCGAGTACCGCTGGATCGCGGTGCCGGACCTGGCCGGCCTGGGAAGCATCGGCCTGGCGGCGTTCGCGGACTACGGTGGGGCGTGGTACGGGGGCTCGCCATGGCGCACCGGGAAGGACTTCGGCGTCGGCCTGCGCCTCGGCTCACACCGGATCTCGTCCGTGCGGAGCGCGGCGCGCATCGACATCGCACGCCGCGTTGGAAACGGGGTGGAACGGGGGAGCTGGGTGCTCGTGGTCGGGTCGGGGTTCCCGTTCGAGGCGCTGCAACCCTGACGGATCGCGCGGCGCTCGGCGGCCCAGCTCACCCCATGCATGGAAGCGCGGTGCGCCTCAGCCCCTCCCCGCCCCCGCCGCGCTCTCCTCCAGGAAGCTTCGCAGATCGTCGTCGCTCACCGCCGGCTCACCGGGCGCCACGTTGTCCAGCTTCCCCGCCTTCATCCACGCCTCCAGCTCTCCCACCAGCTCGAACAGGTGGTCGAAGTCCTCGATGATGAAGAGCAGCGGCTGGTAGCGGTCGATCTCGAACGCCTGGTTGATCACCCACTCGAGCTGGATCGGGTAGCGCTGCACCGTGGGGCTGTCGATCGCGTGCGCGATCTCGCCGTGGCTCGAGAGCAGGCCGGAGCCGTACACCTTCAGCTCTCCCGGCCGCGTGCCGCGCATGATGCCGAACTCCACCGTGAACCAGAAGAAGCGCGCCATGCCGCGGATCATGCTCGTGAGCCGCCGCGTGCGCTCCTGCGGATCGGCGATCTCGCGCGCCAGCACCGCCGCCTGCTCGGCGCACTGCCCGAAGCGCACGAGCGCCTCGGCGAACGCCGGGTCGGTGTGCATCGGGACGTGCCCCGCCACGTCGTGGAAGATGTCCGGCTCCGGCAGGTAGTCGAGCGTCGCGCCGTCGCGGATCGTGATCGTGGTGGGAAACTCCCGGTCCTTCAGGCAGGCGAAGAAGCGGTAGGCGGGGACGTACCCGCTCACCGGACGCGCGCGGAATCCCGTGCGCGGCGCCATGAACTTGTTGATGTCCTCGAGGCGCGGGACCTTCTGCCAGTCGAGCTGCAGGATCTCCACCCCCTGGAGGAAGCGCGGGTTCGCGTAGCGCGCCCACCGCTCCTCCATGCGTCCGCGGAGCGCGCGCCAGGTGGCGTGGTTGGCCTCGGAGTAGAGCTCGTACGGTTGGTGAATGTAGAGCTGGCCATCGGCCTGCGCGCGCTCGATGAACGGCGCCTTGCCGGTGGTCAGCCCCGCTGGTGCGCCGGGGGCGCTCTCCGTGTCTGGTGCGTTGATCATCGGCCCTCACGAGGTGTGACAGTCTCGCTGCGCGGCGGGCGCGGCCCACCCACCGCCTCATCGAAGGTTAGCAGGGGAGCGAGCGCCCTGGAAGCGCGCCCGCGGGGCCCCGTGGCGAGACGCGCCTACGACGCCGGATCAGAGCCGATCGAGCGCGTCGATCGTGCGCTCGTTGCGGACGTTGCCGGTGTTGAGCGTCCCCGAGGGCTCGAAGAGGACCACCTCCACCTCCTCGTCCGCCACCGGCCGGTGCTCCACGCCGCGCGGCACGATGACGAAGTCTCCCGCGGAGAGCTCCACCACGTGGTCGCGGAACTCGAGCCGGAGGCGGCCGCGGTGCACCAGGAACATCTCGTCCTCGTGCTCGTGATGGTGCCAGAAGAACTCTCCCTGGAGCTTCGTGACCTTCACCTGCTGCCCGTTCAGCTCACCGACCACCTTCGGTGACCACTGGTCGTGGAACTGCGCGAACTTCTCGGACAGCGTGACCTTCTGCGGCATGTCGTACTCCCTGTTCCTCGGTTTCAAAGCGATTCAGACTTCCTCGAACCTCTCCACCCGCTACCGTGTCGCGGCACGGAGCTCGTCGTAGATCACGCCGAGGTTGGCCGCGCCGACGTCCGCGCGCTGTGTTGGCAACCCGGGCACGGTGAGCGCGGTCACCTCCGCACGCGAGCGCCCCTCGCGGAGCGCGGACTCGACCGCCGCCCGGAGCCGGTCGAAGTACGCCCGCTGCCCCGCCACCGCCGCACGATCCGTCGCCGGCCCGTGCCCGGGGACCACGGCCGCCGATCCACCCGCGCGCGCGACACGCGCGCACGCCGCGTCGAGCGCATCCAGGCTGCGTTGCCACGCCCAGGTGTTCGCGCCGGCACCGACGTCCACGTACGGGTGCACGCCCACATATACCAGATCGCCCGCGATCACGAGCCGCTCCTCGGGCACGACCAGGAACGCATCGTTGTCCGTGTGTCCGGGCCCGACGTGGTGCAGCTCCACGGTGAAACGCCCGACCCGCAATTCGCGTTCGCTGTCGAACAGCTCGGTCGGGGCGAAGCGGGCGGCGAGAGCCTCCAGAGACACGGCGGCGCCTGGGCGGCGAGCCGCCTGCGCCTCGCGCACGAGCGCGGCGTACGCGTCGCGGACCGCCGACGCAGTGGTGACCTGCCCGAAGTACGGCGCCCATTC
>DASTSH010000160.1:0-58944 GCA_035760785.1 Gemmatimonadaceae bacterium
CCGCCCCCACCGCCGCCCCGACCACCGCGATCCCCGCCAGTAGCGTGATCCCGAGCGCCAGCAGCACGCCTCCGGCCACGAGCGCGGCCACGCCGAGCGCGGCGGCGGCGGCGCGGTTGCGGACATCGAAGTGTACGACTCGAATGGACATCCTTGCTCCTCGAGCGCCGCGCCACTGGCGCGCGCCCGGCTAACGGTCCTCTCGTGATACCCCGCGCGTCGCGTTCGGTGCGAGCATCCCCGCCCCCTCTCAGTCTCCGGGCGGCCCCGCCGGCGCGCGCCCGGGTGCACCGCCATCCGATGCACTCCGCGGGCCGATGGCGCTCCACCCCCGGGCTCGCGCCCACCGCACCCACACCTCCCGCACCTCCTCGGGGGACACCGGGAACCACGTGGGCCAGTCGCGCGCCTTCACGTCCAGCCGGCTCGCCGCCTCGTGGAGGCTGTTGTTGATGGCGATGCACGCCGTGGAATCATCGGCCGAGTCGTCCACGTCCGGCCACCACCGGAGCACGGCCTCCACTTGGGGGCGGCGCAGCCCGATGCGGCGCGCATAGTCGTCGTCGTCGAGAAACGGTCCGAGAACCAGCGCCCGTACCACGTGCAGCACGATGGCGCGATCGGTGACGGAGAGATCCTTGAGCGACATGAGAACCAAGCGATGACGTCTCTGAGTGCTCCATGCACGGCGCGCCGCGCGTGACTCCGCGCGGCGCGAGCGTGCCTTCTGCCATGAGCGCGCGGATCAGCGGTGGGCGTACACGCTCGTGTGTCCGGCGTGGTCCCACGCCACCACGTCGTACGGCTCCGCGCGCCCCCCTTCCATCCCCGGCGAGCCGGTCACCATCCCCGGCACCGCGAGGCCGGCGAGCTTCGGTTGCTCGCGCAGCATCTTCTGGATCAGGTCGGCGGGCACGTGCCCTTCCACCACGTACCGCCCCACGGTGGCCGTGTGGCACGACTGGAGCGCCTTCGGCACGCCGAACGTCGCCTTCACCTCGCTCACGTCGTCCATGTCGCGCACCGAGGGGGCGAAGCCGTGCGCGCGCAGGTGCTCCACCCACTTCGCGCAGCAACCGCACGACGGACTCTTGTACACAGTGATGGGCGTCGGCGCCTCGCCGAACGCCGGCACGCTGCCGGTCGCCACCGCCACCGCCGCGCCGCCGATCGCCACGCGCAGCCATTCCCGTCGGGTCACCATGTGATACGCTTCTCCGCGCTCTGTTGTTGGATGCCGGAAATCTGCGTGCCGCGCAGCGCGACGACAAGCACGCCGTGTGCCGCGGCGGGCCCGGCCACGGCCGCCGGCACGCCACTTGTACCGACCATGATGCGTCGCGCGCGCGGTGCGCGCGCGGGAATCACGTCAGGAGGTTGCACCATGCCGTACGAGCACATCTCGGATCTCCCGAAGTCGCAGGTGGACCAGTACGACCACCACCAGAAGAAAGCCTTTCTCGAGGCGTTCAACCACGCCTACCAGGAATACGGACACGACGAGAGCCGGGCCTTCCGCGTGGCGCACGCCGCGGCGAAGCGCGCCGGCGAGCACGAGAAGGAGGAGCATCACGGGGAGCGATAGAGCCCCGGCCGGGCGATCTCCATGTGGCGCCCGGGCTCGGCCACCACGCTGAAGCCGAACTTCTCGTACAGCCCGTGCGCATCGCGCGTCACGAGCGAGAAGCGCCTCAGCCCCTGGAGCGCCGGGTGCCCCATGATCGTCTCCACGAGCACCTTCGCGAGCCCCCGTCCCCGGTGCGCATCCAGCACGTACACGTCGGCCAGGTACGCGAAGGTGGCGCGGTCGGTGATCACGCGCGCGAACCCCACCTGCCGCTCCCCCTGGTAGACGCCGAAGCAGAGCGAGTGCTCGATCGAGCGGCGCACGGTCTCGAGCGGGATCCCCTCCGCCCAGTACGACGCGGCGAGGAAGGCGTGCACCGCCGTCGCATCGACGCGCGCCGGATCGCTCGATATCAGGTACTCGCCGTGCCGCCGCTCGACCACGGTGTCGCCGGCGCTCCCCGCCCCCGTCCCCGCGCCGCTCACGATCTCTTCCTCTGGGCGGAGCCGCGCCGGCGCCGCCGCTCGCGACGCGTGGCCGCCCCGGGCGCGCCGGCCGCGCCGCGCGCCGGATGCAGCTCCGACGCGAGCGCCGCGCGGAGCAGCGCCTCGAGGCGCGGCGTCTCCCCACGCGCGAGCTGGAGCCCGAGCAGCGCAAGCACCACCCCGCCGAGCGCCATCAGCCCCGCCGGCGCCACGAGCGCGAGCACCCGCGCCGGGGCGTGCGTGCCCGCCGCCCAGACCCGCCCCAGCGCGATCGAGCCGAGCGTGACGCACCAGAGCGCGACCGCCAGCTCCGCCAGCGCCGAGGGGCGGATGCGCGCGCGCACGCGCGTGCCGTGCGTCGCGGCGAGAGGGAGCAGCTCGCCGTGGCACTGCGCGCCGAACGGGTTCCGGTACGAGGTGTTCAGCCGCACCGTGAACGCGTGCGCACCCACCCGCCCCACCAGCGGGCGCGCCCCCGCGCCGTCGCCGCGCGATGGCGTGCGCAGCAGCCGCGCCGGCTCGGTGATCGAGCGCAGCCGCTCGGCCACCGCCTCCGGCGGCGCGGAAAGGTCCAGTTCGATGCGCGCGTCGCTCACCCGTGTCCTCCGTTCGGCGTTTCGTGATGTGGGAGATGCGCGGCGGCTCGGCGGAGCCGGCGCGCATCGCAAGATGACCGGCGCGACCACCGCGCGCCACGGCGCGCTCGGCACGGCGCTCGGCACGCGCTGAAACAAAGCACGGTCCGCCGCCGTGAGGAGAGAGCCCTCGCCACCCGTCTCGGGGAGAGCTCGGATGGAAGTCATCACGCGCGCCCCGCGCGCGGTTCCCGCGGAGCGGCCGGCCGTCTCCGCCGCCGGTTCCCACGCGCCCTTCCTCGCGCTGATCGCGTATCTCGCGGTCGTGAAGCTCGCGCTCGAGCACCTGCTCCCGGCGAGCTTCGGCGCGCACGCGCTCGCCGCGGTGTTCACCTGGCCCGTGATCGGCGTGGTGACGGCGGCCGGGCTGGTGGGGATCTCGCTCGCCGCGCGCACCGGCTTCCCCGGCGTGTGGGACCCCGCGGTGCCGCTGCGCGAGCGACTCGCGCTCCCCGCGAGCCTCGGCTTCGCCCTCGGCGCCGTGGCGGTGTTCGTGGATTCGTTCACCGGATCCGCGGCGGCCGCGTCATCCGCGCTGGGGATCCCATCCGTCCACGTCCCCTTTCCCGCCGGAGCGCTCATCTATCCGGGCGTCGCGATCGCGGCCGGCGTGCTGTTCCATCTGCTCCCTCTCCCGCTCCTGCTGTGGGGCGCGTCCCGGGCGGGGATCGACATCTGGCGGCGCGAGACGGCGTTCGTCATCGCCGCCGTGCTGGTGGCATCGGTGGAGCCGCTGGCGATGGACCTGCGGATGCGCGCCGCGCCGGGAGCGATGGCGGCGCTGATCGCCGAGGACTTCGTGCTCGGCCTCTCGCAGCTCTGGGTGTTCCGGCGGGCGGGGTTCGGCGCGTCGGTGGTGCTGCGGGTGGTGTTCTACGCCGTGTGGCACGTGGCCTGGCCGCTGCTCTGAGCGCGCGAGCGCGCCGCGGTCGGCCCGACTGGCCGCGGCTACTCGTCCGCGCGCATCGCGCGCACCGCGCCGCGCACCAGCCACACGCCCACCGCGATCGCCACGACGGCGCCGGCGATCACCACCACGCACTGATGGCATCCGGCGCGGACGCCCGCGGCATCGCGGATCCCGAGCGCGACCGCGCCCACGATGAGCACGAGCCCGATCGCTCCGCCGAACACCGCGAGCGCATGGGCGAGCGCCGCGTCTCTCACGGCGCCGCTCCCTCGGCGGCGCCAGGGAGCGGTCCGGCGTCGCCGGGGCCGCAACTGTACGCGACCCCCTCGAGCGCGCCGGCGCCCTGCACCTCCCACGAGTCCAGGCGCGGGTGCGCGGGAGCGACGATCGTGGTGGCGGCGCCGAAGTCGAGGGTGAGGTCGCCGCCGCGCGCCACCGTCACCGCGCGCAGCGGGCGTCCGAGCAGCGAGAGCAGCGGCGCGAGCGCCGGCGCATCGGAGGGGTCGAGCGTGCGCACGCTCCCCTCGCCCACGCGGAGGGTGAACGGCGCGCCGAGGCGGATCTCGAGCGATCCGTCGAGCGACCAGCTCTGGAGGCGCACGGTGGTGGTCTCCACCACGAGCTGCGTGACGCGGTGATCGAGGAGCACCCAGTGGTGCTCGTCGGACGATTGGATGAGCGACGCCTGCACGACGGAAGCGGCTGGAGGACGAGTCGGCGATCGGCGGCTCCCGGCGCACGGGAGCGGACGCATCCGGGCCCGTGCGTGTCGATCGCCGCCGCGCTCAGGGAAGATACTCGCTCATCCAGCGGCGCGCGGCGTACAGCCCGACCCCCGAGCCTATGCCGCTCAGGATGACCGCGGTCATGATTCCCACCTTCGCGCCGACCCACCACCCGAGCGCGCCGCCCACGGTGGTACCGATGAAGCCGATGAGTCCCCGCACCTCAGCGGCTCCGCCGCTGGCGTCGCGGCACGAGGAGTGTGCGGGGGCTCGGTGTGGGGAGGTGCCGGTGCATGCTCGCTCCGTTGGAGTACCGGCGCGCGCGATGCGGCGCGCCACCCCGCACGATGCCGAGGTGGCCCGCTACTGTCCAGGTTGGCGAGCGTCTATCGTCGCTTCGGCGGGCGTCCGGTGCGGCGCAGTTGCTTGAGCCACGAGCGCGCCGCGGTGAGCGCCTTGCGTTGTCCGCCGTAGCGGGCATCGCCGAAGAACGCCGTGAACTTCGGGCGCCAGCCGCGCTCGGTCTGCTGGTAGTTGACGCGCACGACGTAACCATGCGTGCGTGTGCTCGGCTGGTCGACGCGAGTGATCCCCGGTTCGGAGAGGGGATTCGGAGAGCGCCGCTTCACGGTGCGGGAGCGAGTACGGGTGACGGGCATTGTCGGCGTGGGGTCAATGAGGATTAGAATATGCCAACCGAGCGGCCCGCCCGCCAGAACCGCGACGCTATGGCGTGAGTGGCGCCACGACGGCGCGGGGACAACGGCAACGTTCCGGGCGCTAGGCAGTATCCACTGGGGTATTCACTAGCAATGACGGCCCGCTCCTGCAAGGGGAGGATCGCTCAAATTGTCGTAATTTTTTCCCCCGACGCCCATCACGCGGCACAATGCGGGGGGATCGCCTCCCGACGCAAGCGTGACATCCCTGACTAGGGGCCCACTGGAAGAGACCGCTTGACAACGACTTCCCCCACACCCGGGGGTTCTTGTGCGGTTGACGGATCGCGCTTATGTTCGTGATGCGACGCACGCGTCGATAACGACGTGGCTTGTTCCGAGTAGGTACGGGGGCCTGGTATCGCAGGTCCCGTTTTTTTTCTCCCGATTTCGCGTCGCGTTCCGAGGCACGTTGCCCCGGCGGGAGCGGAGCCCATCGTGAGGGCGAGTGATCACGAGCCAATCCGTGGTCGGTCCGTACGGCATACCCGCACTCCGACGACACGAAACAGAGGGTTCGAGCATGCGTACGACCGGGACCGTGAAGTGGTTCAATGACGCGAAGGGCTTCGGCTTCATCACGCCGGAGAACGGCCAGAAGGACTGCTTCGTCCACCATTCCGCCATTCAGGGGAGCGGCTTCAAGTCGCTCGCCGAGGGTGAGCGAGTGGAGTTCGACATCGTGCAGGGCACCAAGGGGCCGGCAGCCGAGAACGTGAAGAAGCTCGGACGCTGACCCATGATCGAAGTCCGGCTCGGCGACGACGACCGTCTGGATTGGGCGCTCAAGCAGTTCAAGCGCAAGGTGCAGAAGGCGGGGATCCTGAACGACCTCCGCAAGCGGCGGCACTACACGAAGCCGAGTGAGGCGCGGCAGCTCAAGGAAGCGAACGCCCGCCGGCGGCAGCGGCAGGCCGCTCGAAGGAGCTGATCCGAAAGACCTGATCGATGCGACGGGGGGCGTGACCTAGCGGTCACGCCCCCCGTCGAACGTTCGGGGGCGGCGGTCGCCCCCGACCTCATCGCCCGCGACTCACCGCCCCACCACGGGCACCGCGCGCTCGGCCACCGCGCGATTGAGCGCGGGGAGGTCGCGCTCCATCACCGTGCGCAGCGCCGCGAGCGCGTCGGCGAGCCGCCGTTTCAGCGCGTCGTTCACCTCCACCTCCGCCGCCGTGGGTGGGAAGTCCGGATTCCCCGCCACGTCCCCCGCGCCGCTCCCCACCATCCCCTCCAGGAAGAGCAGCTTCACGTAGAGCTGCATCGGCGCGCGGTAGGTCTTGGGATCATCCTCCTGCAGCACGCGCTGGAGGAGCTGATCCTCCACCGCGCTCAGCTTGCCGTCCACCGACTTCGCCTGCGCGAGGAGCGGCTTCATCGTCGAGTCCTTCCCGTACATGTCGCGGAGGTCCTCGAGCTGCTTGCGCACGCGCTCGATGTGGTTGATCGCCGCGACGGTGGTGTCGATCTCGTCGTGCACCTCGAGCGCGAAGCGCGCCGCCGCCTGCACGTCGTCGTCGCTCCCCGCGGAGCGCGGATCACGGAGCACGGTGAGCTGGCGCGTGTAGTGCGTGCCGCGCACGGCGATGTCCACGGTGTACGTCCCCGGCGCCGCGAGCGGGCCGAGCTTCGGCTCCTCGATTCCGTAGTGCACCACCGGGCGCGTGCGCTTCCCCACGAAGCGCTTCTCCTCCCAGATGTGCGTCTGTCCCGGCGGCGTGGTGCGCAGCTCCACCTCCTTCGTCTTCTCCCACCGGAGGTCCCACGCCACGCGATCGATCCCGCTGCGCTCCGGCCCCTTCAGCTTGCGCACCGTGCGCCCCTGCGCGTCGCGGATGACGATCTCCACCGAGTCGCGCGATGCGCGGCTCGAGTCCGCGCTCCCTCCGCTGCCCGCGCCCCCCGCGCGCGGCGCGGAGCCACCGCGCGCCGCGGTGTCGCGCGGCGCGGCGGTGGTGGTGTCCCGGCCGTGCCGCACGTAGTACGTGATGATCGCGCCGTACGGCGGGTTGCGCCCGGCCGACTGGTCGTTGGGATCGGTCTTCATCCGGTTCACCTGGATGAACCGGTACGCCGGCCGCGGCGCGAACAGGTGCGCCTCCTCCTTCGCCAGGCGGTCGAGCTCGCGCACCGGCGCGAGGTCGTCGAGGATCCACACGCCGCGTCCGGAGGTGGCGACCACGAGATCGTCGAACCGCTCCTGGATCGCGAGCCACGACACCGGCGCGTGCGGCAGGTTGGTCTGGAGCGCCTGCCAGTGCCCGCCGTCATCGTACGACACGTACAGCCCGTTCTCCGTGCCGGCGTAGAGCATCCCGCGCCGCTTCGGGTCCTCTCGCACCACGTGCACGTAGCTGAACGGCGAGCGCGGGATCCCGTCGGTGATGCGGTGCCACGTGTGCCCGTAGTCGCTGGTGCGATAGATGTACGGATCGCGGTCGTTCACCTGGTGGAAGTCCACCGAGATGTACGCCGTCCCCGCGTCCCAGCGCGACGGCTCGACGTTCGAGATCGTCCCCCACTTCGGGAGCAGCTTCGCGGGGGGCGTCACGTTCGTCCAGTGCGCGCCGTCGTCGCGCGTGACGTGCACGAGGCCATCGTTGCTCCCCGCCCAGATCACGCCCTTCGCGGCCGGCGACTCGGCGATCGCGAACAGCGTGCTGAAGTACTCCACCCCCAGGTTGTCCGGCGTGAGCCCGCCCGAGGGGCCGAGCTTGGTGGTGTCGTTGGTGGTGAGGTCCGGGCTGATCACCTCCCAGTGCGCCCCGCCGTCGCGCGTGCGGTGCACGTACTGGCTCCCCACGTACACCGTGTTGTGATCGTGCGGGGAGAGGGCGAGCGGCATCGTCCAGTTCCAGCGGTACTTGATGCTGTCCGCCGGCGCGTCGAGCGACTTGTCCGGCCAGGGATCCACCGAGTGCTCGTGCCCCGTGCGCAGGTCGAAGCGCGCCACCCCACCCGCGTAGCACGACCCCCACACCACGTTCGTGTCCACCGGATCGGGGACGGAGAAGCCCGTCTCGCACCCCGCCGTCGTTTGCCAGAGCGTGGACGGGATCGACCGCCCCTGGAGCGAGTTGCTCGGCCCGCGGACGGAGTAGTAGTCCTGCTCGTTCCCGTACACCCAGTACGGCACGCGGTCGTCCACCGCCACGTGATACATCTGCGCGATCGGGAGGATCACGTCGCGCCAGCCGCGGCCGTGGTTGGTGGTGATCATCAACCCGCCGTCGAAGCCGATCATCATCCGGTCGGGGTTCGTGGGATCGGCCCACATGTCGTGGTTGTCGCCCCCCCAGCGCAGCGGCTCGGTGGTCTCCCCGCCGTCGCGCGTGACCATCATCGTGTTCGATGGGAAGTACACCTCGTTCTCGTTCGACGGCGACACGAGCATGCGCGTGTAGTAGTGCGGGCGCTCGGCGAGCATGTGGCTGTAGCTCACCGTCTTCCACAGCGCCCCGCCGTCATCGGAGCGCCAGAGCGAGCCTTTCCCACCCGTCTCCATGAGCACGTACATGCGATCGGGATCGTTCGGCGCGATCGCGACGGCCACCTTCCCCACCGGCGTGGTGGGGAGCCCGTGTCCCACGATGCGCTTCCACGTGGTCCCACCGTCGCGTGAGAGCCAGACGCCGCTCCCCTTCCCGCCGCTGTACTTCCCCCACGTGTGGATCTCGAACTGCCACGTTCCGGCGAGCAGCACGTGCGCGCTCGAGGCGTCCATGGAGAGGTCGGAGCAGCCGGTGGAGTCGTTCACGAACAGCACGCGCTCCCAGTGCTCGCCGCCGTCGGTGGTGCGGTACACGCCGCGCTCCGGCTGCGGGCCGTAGGCGTGCCCGAGCGCGCAGGCGAACACCGTGTTCGGATCGTGCGGGTCGACGATCACGCGCGCGATGCGCCCCGTCTTCTCGAGCCCCATGTGCTTCCACGTGCGGCCGCCGTCGAGCGAGCGGTAGACGCCGTCGCCGATGGAGATGTTGCTCCGGATGAACGGCTCGCCCGTCCCCGCCCAGATGATGCTGTGGTCGGAGGGGGCGATGGCGAGCGAGCCGATGGAGGAGACGTGGAGGGAGTCGGCGATGGGGAACCAGTTCGTGCCGCCGTCGGTCGACTTCCAGATCCCGCCCGAGGCGGCGCCGGCGTAGTAGACGTTCGGGTTCCCCGGCTCGCCGATCACCGCGCTCACGCGGTTCCCCTGCGGCCCGACGAAGCGGAAGCGGAGCTGGCTCACGTCGATGCCGTTCACCGTGTCGCCGCGCGACGCGGAGGGCTCGTCGTCCTCCTGCGCCCGGAGGGCGCGGGAGGAGAGCGAGAGGAGCGGGAGGAGAGCGAGGGCGAGCGCCGCGGCGGCGTGCACGCGGCGGAGCGTGATGACGCGCATGGGTACGGGGTGGCGGCTGGAGGATCGGCGCCGGCGGCGAGCGCGGCGTCGGTGGGCGCGAGCGTCGCGTGAGAGTACGCGGGGCTCGGACGTGACGTTGCGGCAGGGGCGCGGGATGGGCAAGGAGGGAGCGGGAAGCGGCGCGGCGGAGCCGCGCCGCTTCCCGCTCAGGCCGTCGGCCCGATCAGCACATCCCGGAAGACGTCCGGCGCGGCCGGATCGTGTTCCACGGTGTTGAACGCCACCAGCACCATCGGCCGGTCGCCGGTGTTCTGGAAGGCGTGCGAAACGCGGGGCGGGATGGTGAAGCGCCACGCGGCGCCGGCGGGGACGTCCACGTCGCGCACCACGCCGCTCTCGCGCAGGCGCACGAGCGCTGGGCCCACCACCACCGCCACCTCGGTGCCGCGCTCGTGGTAGTGGTTGCCGCGGATGGCGCCCGGCGCGCTGGTGACGAGATGGACGTTGCGCTGCCCGGGGAGCATCCCCGGCGTGGCCGGCTCGAGCACGATCCCGCGCGCATCGGCGTGCACGGTCACCGGCTCCACCTCCGCCATGCGCCCCGCGGGCGCGGTCGCGGGCGCCGCCGCGTGCCTCGGCGGCGATGCCGGCGCCGCGGTGCCCGCCGCGCCGCCCGCAGTCGCGCGCGCTCCCCTCTCCGTGCTCACCGCCTGCCCGCGCAGGTGCGCCCCGAGCGCCATCCCCGCCCTCACCATCCCCGCCGTGATGAGCAACGCCACCACCACCAGCATCACCCCGCCCGGCAGCGGGATGGCGGGCAGAAAGCGCCCGATGAACACCCCCGCGATCACGCTCCAGAGCACGAGCAACGCGAAGGAAGGAACGGGGCCGAGTGATGGTTTGCGTGGAGACATGGAGTTGAGAATGTCGGAGCGGGCTTGGGGGAGCAAGACTGGAGGAGGTATGTGGGACATGGTGGCTAGACCACCATGTCCTACACACCCCAACCCCTCAGTCGTACATCTCGCCCGGATCCACTTTGGCCAGCTCGACGACGAACTCCGCGATCTTCCTCGTCACCACCTCCACGAACCTCTCCCCTTTCTCCTTCGTCGCCTCTCTCGGATCACCCACCCCCGTATCGTCCGTCACACGCGTCCACTCGCGCTGGGCCCAGGCCCACCCTTCCCGCAGCCCGCTCGGCCGGAAGCGGCGCGCGCGCCCCGGACCCGCCTGGGAGAGCGGGAGCACCAGCTCCGGCGCGATCGCCAGCATCACGCTCGTCTCCAGCTCGCCGGCGTGATCTCCCGGCGTGGCGAAGTATGCGTCGGGCTTCACTGCCGCGTACCAGTTGAGCGTGCAGAGCATCATGCGCGTGGTGGGCTGCAGCTCGCGGATGATCTGCTTGAAATCGTTCCCGCCGTGTCCGTTCACGATCACGAGCTTGCGCACGCCGTGCGGCTCGATGGCGCGCACGATGTCGCGGAGCAGGGCGGCCTGCGTGCTCGGGTTCATGTTCAGGCAGAGCGGGATGTCGAGCTGCCCCGTGTTCACGCCGAAGGGGACGGCGGGGAGCGCGATCACCCGCGCTCCCCCCTCCCACGCGAGGCGCGCCGCCTCGGCCGCGACCGCGTCCGCCTCGATGGTGTCCGTGCCGTACGGCAGGTGAAGGTTGTGCGCCTCGGTGGCGCCCCACGGGAGCAGCGCCACCTCGTATCTACTGTCGCGCACGATCTTCCAGCTGGTCTCGGCGAGGATGTACGGTCGTCCGGTCATGCGCGTGCGGGGGGTGGAGGGTGATCTGGTGAGTGCGCCAGGGCTGGCGCACCGTTGCGCGGCGCGGCCGGGTCACCCATGCTCGTGGTCCGTCCCCGCGGCACTGCCGGGGGCTGCAACCCGCGGGCCCAATCCGCCGTAGGGTAACGAGGACGAACCCACCAGATGGGAGGAGCGATGACCACGGAACAGGGTCGCACCGAGGAGGTGCGTGTCGGGGGCGAGGGGCTGCTCGCGACGGTGAAGCGGCTCGTGCGCGAGGGGAACGTGCGTCGCGTCATCATCAAGAACGCCGAGGGGCGCACCGTGCTCGATTTCCCGCTCACGGCGGGGGTGGTGGGGGCGGCGCTGCTCCCGTTCTGGGCAGCGGTCGGCGGGCTGGCGGCGCTCGCCGCGCACTACACGATCTACGTCGAGCGGCACGACGACACGGCGAGCGGCGTCGCGAAGAGCGACGTCGCCGGGAGCGACGGGGCGCCGTAGCGGCGCCCCCCTCACGCGAGCGTCTTGGAGAATCGCCGGCCGGTGTACGGGATCCCGCACCGCTCGTAGAACGCGTGCGCGCCGGCGCGCTCCGCACCGCTGGTGACCGTCAGCCGCTCGCACCCGCGCTCGCGCGCCCAGCCCTCCGCCGCCTCCACCAGCCGCCGCCCGATCCCCGTCCCCCGCGCGCCGGCGGCGATCACCATCAGGGTGATGTACGCCACCGGCCGCGCGCGATGCACCACGTGGAATCGGTGGAGTCCCATCACCCCGAGCACCGCGTCGCCGCGGGTCGCCACGAGGATCGCATCGCGCTCCGGATCGAGCGCCGCGAGCCGCGACGGGATGGCCGAGGGCTCCGTGGGATAGCCGAGCTCCGTGATCAGCGGCGCCACCGCCGGCGCGTCCGCGGCGTGCGCGGCGCGGATCCGGAGCTCGCCGGCGCCGGGCGCGGTCACGCGCCGCGGCGCTCGCGCTTGGGCGCGGCCTGCTGGATGTAGAGATCGAGGTGCACGCGCGCGAGCCCCATCTGCTGCGCCACCGCGCTGGCGATCCCCTGCCACGCGGCGTTCTGCGTCGGCGTGAGCTGCCGGATGCCGCGCCACGCGGGGAGCGAGGCGGCGGGATCGGCGTCGCGCAGGTACGTGGCGGCGGCGGCGTCCATGGGGAGCTCGAGCCACCGCTCGGTACGGTGCAGCCGGTACTGCTCGCGGAGGTACGCGTCGTACAGCGCCTCGCGCAGGAAGAGGTCCACGGCGCGCCGGGCGATCCCCCACCCCTGCGCGTTGCGCGGGAGGCGGCGGAGGAGTGTGTCCGTCGCGCCGTCGAGGCAGCGCCCGAACGTGGAGGCGCGGCAGAGCGCGAACTCGCGCAGGGAAAGCTCGGCCAGGACGTCGCGCGCGACCGCGATGGCACCGGCCGCGCCGCGCCCACCCAGCGCGGTGCCGGGGAGCGCCGACACGGCCACTTTCCGCTGGATCATCTTGAGGAAGTCGCGTCTCACGGGCTCGGTCCGGCAGGGGCAGGTGGACGGGCCGCCGTCGTGCGGCCGCGCTCGGAGCCGGGGAAGATATGCGGCGCGCGGTCCCCCGTCAGGCCCCGAGGGTTGGGGCAACGCCTGGGGCCGGCACGCAATCTTTGACTTTCTTCATCATCCTGCTACATTTAGCAAGCGACAAGAAGCGCCGACGACGCGCACACGTCTCATGTACCGGGGGCCTCGCTGAGCGGTGCCCCCGTTTTCGTTGTCGGCGGGCCGGGCGACGCCCGGTGCACCATGTGCAAGGCCGGACATGACCCCCGGCCGCCCGAAACGTGGCCGGACATCAGTGGATGACTCGGCCGGGTGGCGAACGACGCACCCGGTGTGCGAGGGGTCGGCTCGATGCGAGTACGTCGGGCAGACCCCTCATCTCGTCGCCGGCAACACGGCGACTCTTCAGTGGAGACAGAATGATCGAAGTGAAGCTCGACGAAGGCGATCGGATCGACTGGGCGCTCAAGACCTTCAAGCGGAAGGTACTGCGCGCGGGAATTCTCAAGGATCTGCGGCGCCGCCGGCACTACCTGAAGCCGAGCGAAGCCAAGCACCTCAAGTCGCAGGCTGCGCAGCGCCGCGCCCACGGCAAGCGGCGTGCGGAGTAACGACACTCTCGCGCGAGGACGGCGAATGTCGAAGGAAGAAGCGATGGAGCTGGAAGGCGTGGTAGCCGACGTGCTGCCCAGCACCACCTTCCGGGTCGAGCTGGAGAACGGGCACACCGTGCTCGCCACGCTCGCCGGAAAGATGCGGCGGTTCCGCATCCGCGTGCTGACCGGCGACCGCGTGAAGGTCGAGGTCTCTCCCTACGACCTCACGCGCGGCCGCATCACCTTCCGTTACAAGAGCTGAGCACAGCCACATCGCTTCGGCTCCCGGGCGCCTCGCGCATCAGCGCGGCGCCCCGGCGCCCGGCGCGCCCGGGGTCACCCGGGCCGCCACCCAGTGCGGCGCCTCCATCCACTTCCCGGCGTCGAACAGCTCCGCCGGGAGTGGAGCGTCCACCCTCCAGTTGGTGTAGACCTCCCGCTGGATCACCGCGCCGTTCAGGATGACCTGCACCTCCGTCGCCAGCAGCCCACCCGCGGCGGGGACGTAATTCTCCATCCGGATGTCCTCCATCTGCGTGCTGTCCGCGGGCGTCTTCCCCGGCGGCGGGAGGAGCATGCGCCGGAGCACGAGCTGCTCCGCATCCACCCAGAACTGCGGCGACGTGCGGTCGCTCGCCCCGTGCGCCCCCACCACGTACACGGGACGCCCCTCGAACGTGTCCGCGCGCACGGCGCTCATGTCGTACCGGTCGTGCGCGAGATCGGCGAGCGTCCGCGGCACGGGCTGCAGGTACAGCGTGGTGACGAAGGGGAGGAGCGGGTTCGCATCGGCGGTGGCGCGCGCCACCTTCCCCCCGCGCACGCGGTAGACGGAGTCGCGGGTGAAGAGGATCCCGTTCCCCTCCCCCGGCGCGCCGATGTCGATGCGCAGGCGATCCCCCTGCGTGGCCTCGAACCAGGTCTCGTGCAGCGGCGTGCCATCGGGATTCCGGCGCGTGGTCCACTGCATGAAGGTCAGCGTGTGGAACCACTTCCCGGCGTAGTGGTCGTGCATGCGCTGCACGAGCTCGCGCCCGGAACGCGGGACGGCGGCCGTCTGCGCCGCCGACGGCGTCGCGGCGAGCACGGTGGACGCCGTGGCGGCGATGGCGCACGCGAGCGCGCGGCGGGCGAGGGTGGCGGAGCCGCGCGAGCGGCGTCCACGCGTGATGGGCATGGGCATGACGATGAGGAGAGAGAGACGGATGCGCGCGGACGCCCGCGCGTCGTGATCAACTGATGAGCGGTCCCAGGCCGACCAGCAGCCCACCGACGAGCAGCGCGCCCCCGGAGAGCGCGCCGAGCGCCACCGCGGCGCCTTTCACGATGCGCAGCAGCAGCGCCTCGCGCGACGCGCCATCGCGCCCCTCGAGGGTGCGGTCGGCGATCCCCCACGCGCCGTAGGAGAGGAAGCACCCCGCCGCGGCGAGCAGCAAGCCCCACGCCGGAGGGCGCCAGAGGGCGGCGACGACGACGGCCACCACGCCCCCGGCCGCATCGAGCACGAGACGGCCGTCGGAGGCGGCGCGCGCACGCGCGGCGAGCAGCGCGCCGAGCGTGCGATCGCGATCGGAGAGCGAGCCGGTCGGCATGATGGACTCCGGTGTGGGTCCCACTACGCCACGCGTCCTTCCCGCACCACCTGCCACTTCCCGTTCCGCTTCACCAACTGGTACGCGCGCTCGAACGCGAATCGCTGGTGCGGCGCGGCGCCGGGAAGGTCGTAGCGCTGCGCCGAGAGATACACCTCCACCGAATCCCGCCCGAGCGAGAGCACGGGGGAGAACCGCACCACGTACCCCGCGATCCGGGCCTGGCAGCGCGGCGCGCGCTTCGCCTCCTGCTCGGCGAACGGACCGCACGTCCCCTGCACCACCTCGGCGTTCCGGAGCGAGCGCACCACCTGCGGCGCCACCGCCGGCCCGCTGCCGTACCCCGAGCCGCGGGGGAGCAGCTCCGGGTAGAGGAGGAGCGAGAGCGATGGCTCCTTGTCGAACGCCGCCCGCACCGCGCTCTCGTAGATCGTGGCGCGCTCCTCCACCGGAAGCGAGGCCTCGTGCAGCCCGCGCCCGCGCGCCGCGTTCGCGTCGTCGTTCCCGCCCCCGCACCCCGCCGCCATCAGCGCCACACACATCACCCACCACCCCGCACCGTATCGCATCGAGACGCGCGCTCCCGGGCCCACGTGGGCCCACGTTGGATCGTTGCCGTACGCCGCCTTCCACTGGTTCGTGCCCACCAGGCGGTCATCGGCGACGCGCATGGCGTTGCTCGCGCCGGTGATGCGCGTGGAACCCGCCGCTCCATCTAGCCCTCGGCCGCGCTCGCGGTCAAGGATGTGCCGTCACTCCGGGAGCGCCGGCGACACCATGCACAGCCGTGAGCGGTCGAGCCCCCAGCGGCGCGCCCACGCGTCGAGCGCCGCCAGGAGCTGGCGCTCGTGCGCCGGCCGACGCACGACGTTGTCGTAGAAGGGCCACCCCGGCGGCTCGTTGCCGGAGTAGCCGTTGATCGTGGGGACCCCCGTCTCCAGCGATGCCCACATCGCGTCCATGTGGTACCACCATGGGTCCTGCCGCCCGTCGGGGGGCGCGAACAGGAAGGCCCCGCACCCGGGCGGGATCGCGTTGGCCACGATCGCCACGCGCTCCCGGCCGGCGTACTTGTCGTACGACAACAGGTCCTGCCACTGCTCGGCGCCGATCACCACGGCGGTCGCGGCCAGCACCACCGCCCCCGCCCACCCGCGCACCCCCAGCGCGTCCACGAACAGCGCCACTCCCACCGCCGCCGGCACCAGGAGCACGAGGCTGAAGCGCGCGATCACGCGGAGCGCCGCACCCCCCGGCACGAACGCCCAGACGAGCCGCCACGGGGTGATCCCCCCGGGCCAGAGGGTGACGAGCAGCACGATGGTGAACGAGAGCAGCACGAGCAGCCGCGCGAGCGGGCGGTGCCGCGCGCGCCAGAGTCCCGCGCCCACGATCATGGTGGTGATGAAGCCCAGCCCCAGCCGCTGCTCGTAGCCCATCGGGATGCTCGAGAACGCGTGGTAGCGCCACAGCCAGCCGTACGCCCGGCTCTCCACGCCGAGGAACAGCCACGATGCCGGGCGCGCCAGGAATGGCTCCACGCGCCAGAAGTCGCGCATCCCCACCTGCCGCGCCGCCGTCAGGTAGTGCGACGCGAGCGGCCAGAGCGCGAGCGCGGACGCCGCGCACGCCACCGCCAGTGCGCGCGCGTGCCGCCACACCACGCGCGCGAGCGCCGTGCGCGTGTCGCGCCACACGAGCGCCCACGCGGCGACGATCCCGAGCGAGCAGACGAGATACCAGCCGTAGTAGAACGCCGACCAGAGCTGGGCGACCACGCTCGCGAAGAGGAGCGCGATCCACCACCAGGCGGCGCGTCCGCGCGGCGCCTCCCCGGAGCCATCGCCGTCGAACAGCCGCGCGGCGCCCCACGCCGCGGTGACGAGGTAGAACTCGGGGACGAGGTGCGGGTGCTGGATCTGCGCGATGCGCATCCCGGCGAACGCGAACACCGCCGCGCCGAGGGCGGCGGCCGGCGTGCCCACGCGCACCACGCGCCGCAGGAAGAGGAGCGCGACGACGTAGTTGAGCGTGGCCATCAGCAGCTCCCACCACTGGAACGCCGTGTCGGCGGGGAGCCCCATCGCGCGCAGCAGCCAGTACGGCGGCGCGATGGCGAGCATGACATCCGAGTACGCGAAGGTGTTGGGCGCGGGATGGAAGACCGGGGGGCTCCACAACCGCTCGTGCCCCGGCACCCCGACCAGCCACCGCCAGCCGTGCTCGAGGATGTACATGTTGAGCCGCGTGTCCCCCCAGTCGCGCTGGATGAGGCGCAGCCCGGAGAGGATCATCGGGTGGAAGGCGAGGAGCATCCCTCCCACCCAGAGCAGCACGACGAACGCCGCGACCGCGGCGCTCGCCACTCCCGGGGCGCTCCGTCGGCGGCCCGCGCTCACCCGGCGCGCGCGATCATTCGAGGGCGAGGACCGCGGCGTCCAGGAACGGCTCCACCTCCTCGCTCGCGGCCACCGACACGTCGAGATCGCGGAGACAGCCGTCCTGCAGCCCGTAGATCCAGCCGTGGATCATGAGATCCTGGCCGCGCAGCCACGCGTCCTGCACCACCGTGGTCTCGCTCACGTGCCGCACCTGCTCGATCACGTTCAGCTCGCACAGCCGGTTCGCCCGCGCATCCTCGTCGGCGCACTCGGAGAGCACCGACGCGTGGCGGTGCTGCACGTCCTGCACGTGCCGCAGCCAGTTGTCGATGAGCCCCAGCTTCGCGTTCGTGATCGCCGCGCGCACGCCGCCGCATCCGTAGTGGCCGCACACGATCACGTGGCGCACGCGGAGCACGTCCACCGCGTACTGCAGCACCGACAGGCAGTTCAGGTCGGTGTGCACCACCACGTTGGCGATGTTGCGGTGCACGAACATCTCGCCGGGGAGGAGCCCGACGATCTGGTTGGCGGGAACCCGGCTGTCGGCGCAGCCGATCCACAGGTACTGGGGCGCCTGCTGGGCGGAGAGCCGGGCGAAGAAATCCGGCTCCTCGGCCACCACGCGGCTGGCCCAGGCGCGATTGTTCTCGAACAGGACTCGGAGTGAACGCATTCCTCTCGTGGTGCGGGGAGACCCGGGCGGCCCGTGCGGCCCCGGGCTCTTGTGCACGTACGATGCGCGCGCCGCCCCGCGGCTGTAAAGCGGCGGGGCGGCACGGAGGTGGCGCGGATCAGAATCCGGGGGGACGCTTGCGGCGGCGGGGACCGCGCGGCCGGCGCCATGCATCGAGCACGGTGAAGCCGCTCACGTAGCGGCGCCCATCGGGCGTGATGCTCCACCACCAGCGCACGCGCTCCCCCGGCTGGAGCACCACGCTCACGACGCGATTGGGGACCGTGGGATCGTTCCCCCCCGGGGGATAGACCTCGCGCGCCGGACCGACTGGATTCGTTCGCATGCCGTACCCTCCACCTGCTGCCGCCATCGGAGCGCGACACGCGAATCGAGGACCACGAGCGTCACGCTCCCCTGAATGTCGCGCTCCGGATCGAACGCGGTGATGGCCACCGTCCCGGCGGAGAGCGCGTGGACCACGCCGTGCCGGTCCACCGTCGCCACGCGCGTGTCGGAGGACGTCCACCGCAGCGCGATGCTCCGCACGTCGCACCCCTGCACCGAGAGCGCCAGCGACTCGCCGACGAACATCGTGTCGCGGTCGCCGCCGATCGCGAACGAGGCGCACAGCCCTCGCGGTCCCGTCATCACCCGCCAGTCGCACGTGGCGGCGGCGAGGACGGGGACGGAGAGGAACGCGATGATGGCGCGAGTCCAGAAGCGCCGCATGCCGCCCTCCGCTCCCACGCGGCTTGGCGGCGCGGTCGCCCGCCGGGAGGACCATCCTCGCCGGCGGGCGCCGTGCCCTTCATACCATAGATGTCGCGGTGTCGGCGTTCCGTAAAGCGTGCTCCGGCGGCCGGGCTCGCTCCGGCCGCGGGGGGCGGCTCACGACTTCGGCTTGAGCGACGCGAAGTACGTGGCGATGTCGAAGCCCGCCGGGTTCACCTCGAAGTAGCGCCCGGAGGCGAAGTGCCCCGTGGTGGGGAAGTACGGGGGCGGATTGGTGTACGCGCACACGTCGTAGGAGTACCGCTTGAGGTACCCCGTCCCCCCGGGGCTCCCGATGGTGCCGACCGCGCCGCGCGTGCGCTGGATGATTCCGCCGGTGAGATACAGGCAGCCGCGCCCCCACAGCTTGTTCTCGCACTTCTCGTCCTTCGTGGAGCCGCCGTCGTAGTTCTCGACGGTGAACACGTCGAGCGCCAGCACCACGCCGTCGATGAACTCGTCCTTCGTGTCGTCGTACGTGAAGCGGTTGCTCCCGCTCGACGGCTTGATCGGGGAATTCAGCGTGTTGTCCGCGACGATCACGTCGTTGCCGGAGAAGAGCCCGAGGAGATCGGCGCACGTCCCC
The DNA here is from genome assembly GCA_035760785.1 of Gemmatimonadaceae bacterium. Lineage (GTDB taxonomy): Bacteria > Gemmatimonadota > Gemmatimonadetes > Gemmatimonadales > Gemmatimonadaceae > JADGGM01. The sequence goes on from DASTSH010000160.1 coordinate 19,281, forward strand.
GCGCCGGGGTTGGTCGCGTACACGATGTCGTCGGCGATGATGATGTTCCCCGTGGCCGCGAGCGTCACCCTGCCGCGGAGCACCCCGCTGATCGCCACCTTCCCCTGCACGTAGATCACGCCCTTGAACGAGGGGTTGAGCGCGCGGTTGATCGGCCACAGGTACTGCGCATCGGTCCGTCCGGCGGCGGCGAGCAGCGGGCTCACGGCGCCGGCCCAGGGGAGCCACTGCCCGTGCGCGTCGGTCGCCTGGAACGCCCCCCACAGCGAGTCGGCCCCGCCGAGGTAGCAGCGGCGCGTGCTGCTGCTCACCGACGCCACCCAACTCTCGGAGCCGGTGGTGGGGTGACCGCTGGCGGGGACGAACGTCCCGTCCGGGTGGTAGTGCCCGCAGTTCTCGGAGTTGCGCAGCCCCTTGGAGCCGTAGTCCCCCGGCACGTCCCCCACCACCCACGCCGGATCGTTCGACTGGTAGACGCGGATGAACCCTTCGTCGGCGTCCGTGGAGTCGCCGTCGCCGTTCAGGTCGAGCGCGACGAACTCGATGCGCGTGGTCGCCTGGCCATCCCCGCCGCCGAGCGTGCCGGTGATCGCCGTCCCGCCGGCCGTGGCCTGCGTGTGGAGCTTCTCCAGGTCCGCCGTCTGCGGGAACGCGATCGGCGCGGCGCGCTCGGTGTAGCCCTGCTTGAAGGTGCCGTACTGGCGCCCCTGGACGGTCTTCGCCGTGGTGACGGTGCCGAAGAAGGTGGCGCCGGTGTTGTAGATCTTGATGTAGTCGTTCGAGAAGACCGGCCCGAAGAGCTGGTCCCCCCCGCCGAAGGAGATGTTCGAGGGCTCGACGTCGGTGAAGTAGGCGTACTTGGCGAAGCTCTCCTGCGCCATGTCCTGCCGGCGCACGATGGTGTCGCCGAAGGCATCCTTCACCACCGCCACCACGCTCCCGAACACGCCGTACTGCCCGCTCGTCACCCCCGAGGGCCCCACGTACAGGGAGCGCGTGACGTTCGGGACCACCGCGCCGCTCGCGTCGCGCACCGGCGCGTCCAGCTCGAGCGTGGCGAAGCCGGTGTCGGGGTACAGCGCCTTGTTCGCGTTCACGCTCGCGCGCGCCTCCTCGAGCCCCGCGTCGGCCGCCCAGGCGAGCTGGCTCGCGCGCTGGTGGTAGCGGCTCACGAGCGAGGCGTTCGATCCGAGCAGCGCCGCCGTCACCATGAGCACGGAGACGACGAGCGCGATGAGCAGGACGGTGATGAGCGCGATGCCGCGTCTGGGCTTGAGCCTGCCGGAGGTGGTCATGGATCTTCTCCGATCATGGAACGACGGTCACCGCTGGCGATGTCGTGCGACCCGAGAGCGCCGGCGAGCAGTCCTGTGCCGCGAGCTGGTAGACGTACGTGGAGTCGCGCTGGACGGCGGCGTCGGTGTAGGTGTACGACGTGTTGCCGGAAGGGATGCTGAGGTAGGGGTCGCCCCAGTCCGCGCCGCTCGCGAACTTCCGCCAGATCACGTAGCGGACCACGTCCTTCTCCCCTCCCGCATCGTCCACGGCGGGCGCCCACGACAGGTTCACCACCACGTCACCGGTGGAGAGCGTCTGCGCGGTGGCGCCGAGCGAGGCCCCGAGCTGCGGCGGGTCGCCGCACGTGTGGCGCGACGCCAGCCCGGCGTTCGGCAGCCGGATCAGGCGCGAGATGGTGCGATGGAGCTCGCCGTTCCGCGCATCGCCATCGGTCACGGTGAGCGTGACGCGCACGGCGCGGATGCTGTCGACCACCGCCTCGGCGCCGGTGTCCGCCGGGGAGAGGTGCGCGACCACCGTGTGCGCGAGCGGCATCCTGCTCGCCGGGATGGAGTCCACCCTCGCGGCCTCGTCGGGGGGAGACACGAGGCGGTAGTACTGGAAGAACGGCGTTCCGGGGGTGGCGAGGATGTCGCGCGCCACCAGCTCCGGCGCGTCGGCGTTCACCTGGCGGAAGAGCGCGTAGTCGTCGGTGCGCGGCGTCGAGCTGTCCGGCGTCACGTAGAAGATGATCGTCTCCGCCGGGCTCGGATTCCCCGCTTCGTCCTCGTACGTCGAATCCGGGTACGCGAACGCGGTGAGCGGCACGGTGATCTGCTGGCTGCCCCGGAGCGCGGTGACGGTGCCCGTGGGAGCGTCGGCGTCGTAGTAGACGGCGAAGGGATCGTTCGCGACGTTCGTGGCGTAGTCCGCGTTGAACGCCACCACGTTCGGCCCCGCGTACACGATGAACGGCTGCTGGTCGAGCACGCCGCCCCCCGCGGTGCGGAGCTGGCTGGTGAGGGTGGACATCGCGAACTGGGCGTTCTGAATGGCCCCCATGCGGTCGGTGCCGAGCCGGAGCGCCGCCGACTGCGTGCGGATGAAGCCCATCGCGGCGGTCATGACGATGCCGAACACCGCGAGCGCCACGAGCATCTCCACCAGCGTGACGCCTCGCCGTCCGCGCGCGGGAGATCGCATCATGGCGCCCCCACGGTTTCCGTCCGCGCCACCGGCGCGGGCAGCCCCGGCCCGGTCACGGAGACGGTGATCCTCTTGTAGTCCGGCCCCTTCCCGTCGCCGCCCACGTGCACGATCTGCGTGGTGCGCGCGAAGCCGGGGAGGGAGGGGAAGGTGTACTCGGTGCCGCCGTAGCTGCTCTCGAGCTGCGCGTAGTCCGGATCGAGGCGCACCTGCTCGAGGCGGTCCTCCACGAGCTGCACGGCCGCGAGCTGGCGGTCGCTGGTGGTGAGCGTGTGGATGGTGCGCGCGGTGAGCTGGGTGATCCCGAGCACCACGCCGAGCAGGATCACCACCGCGACGATCACTTCGACGAGCGTGAAGCCGCTGCGGTTCATGTCAGAACCCCCGTTGCCAGCCGGACGGCCGGTAGCGGTACCACGAGGCGCGTCCGGTCGCGCGCTCCACCTGGATGGCGCGCGTGTCCTCGGCGAAGCCGCTGTTCGCCATGGCGCGGCGCGAGGTGAGATACGCCACCCCGCTCTCGCTCGCGCTCCCGCTGCGGTGGAAGGTGACGGCGGGGCGGCCGCCCTCGGTCCGGGTGAACGTCACCGCCCCCGCGCCGCCGTCGAGCGGCGGGGCGCCGCCGAGCCCGAACACCACCAGATCCCCCAGCGGGGTCACCGACACGTGCTCCCCGGCGTCCACCACACCGTTGTCGTTGCCGTCGTCGTGCACGCGCACCACGCCGGCCACGTCATCGAACACCACCACCACGTCGTGCTGCCGGGTGAGGGCGAGGCGCTGCGCGGCGAGCAGCGTGGTGCCGACCCCCTGCATCGCGCCGTTCGCGCGATGGCCGATGAGATCGATCCGGGGCGCGGCGAACGCCACCAGCACCCCGATCAGGATGAGCACCATCAGCAGCTCGATGATGGTGAAGCCGCGCGCCCGCCTCGATCCGTGCATGCACCGCCTCGTTGGGTTCGTGCCTGACGACGAGCGTGGACTCGCCGCCCCGACCATCCGACGAGCGGCCTCGAGGGGGCGCAACCGCGCGCGATGCGGCGCGCGGCGCATCGCATCCCGATGTTCCAGCGACGTTCAGAACGTGACAGTGCGGTCGCGCGACCGGAAAGAACTGGCCATCGCCCGCGTGTTCGTCAGGCATGGCCGGCGGAGCGCGCGCGCCGCGCCGGGATCAGCGCCGGCGCCCGCTCGCCGGGGAAACGTCGATGATCAGCGCGATCACCAACCCCACGATCGGCCAGAGCGTCCACTGCCCGCCGAACCAGTGCTGCACCGCCGAGTACCAGAGCAGCGTGGTGGGGAGGAAGATGAAGCCGAGGATCGGCCAGAGGATCGAGGAGAACATCCCCTCGAACCAGCGCGTGAAGAACCAGAGCAGCGCCACGACGATGCGCGGCGTCACGAGCGCGAGCACGACCATGATGCACGGCATGGCGCGTCTCCTCAGCCAGTGGGTGGGCTCCAGGCGTGGTGCGCGCGCAGGAACTCCTCGATCCGGCGCTGCGCGTGGATCGTCTCGGCGTCGGAGAAGTCCTTGTCCGCATGTCCGCCGCCGGGGATCGTGATCAGCTCTGTCGGAACGCCGGCGCGCGCGAGTGCGTCGCGGAGCCGCACCGACTGCTGGTACGGCACCGCCCGGTCGGAGTCGCCGTGCACCATGATGATCGGCGGCAGCCCCGGGCGCACGTAGCGGAGCGGCGAGAGCTTGGTGGCGAGCTCGGCCCTGTCGGGGCGCTGGCCGATCCAGTCGGCCGCCCAGTGCCGCCGGTTCGGACCATCGATGAGCTCGCGGACGTCGGTGATCCCGTACCAGTCGACGATCGCCGCGATGTGCGGCTCGGGGGCGCTCGCGCACGGGCCGTCGAGGCCATCGGACGCTCGGAGCATCCCCGCCATGAGCGCCAGGTGCGCGCCGGCGGACTCGCCGGCGAGCACGACGCGCGATGTGTCGAGCCGGTAGCGCTTCGCCTGCCCGGCGAGCCACCGCACCGCGCACCGCGCGTCCTCCACCGCGGCCGGCGCGGGCGCGTCCTTCGTCAGGCGGTAGTCCACGTTCGCCACGGCGTATCCCATCTCGAGGTACGGGATCAGGTTCGCGATGATCATCTCCCGCCTTCCGTGCTCCCACCCGCCGCCGTGGAAGTAGATGAACAGCGGGTGCGTGCCGGGCGCTCGCGGCACGTAGAGATCGAGCTTCCCCTCCCAGCCATCCACCGTGCGGTAGGTGAGATCGGGCTCGCCGTGGTAGCGGAGCCGCACCACGATCGACTGGTCGGATGCGGCGGCGTCCTGCGCGTGGAGCATCGGCGGGGCGGCGAGCGTGGCCAGCGCGGCGGCGAGCAGGGCGGCGCGGTATCGGCGGATCATCTTCCGCTCACCTGCGCTCGAGCTTCGGCGCGTCGCCGAGTGCCCGCGCGATGCTCTCGCGCCCCACCTTCAGGTCGATCACCGGCGTGCCGTCGATCGCATCCAGCCCGCTCACCACCAGTACCGGGCCGCGCACCTCCACCAGCGTCACCTCGGAGATGGCGAGCGGGTTCGGGCGCGCCGGCGTGCGCGCGGCGAACGGTCCCACCACCTTCCGGTCGAGCCCCCGCTCGAACGCCGTCTCGAGCCCCCCCGCGGCGTGCGCCCACCAGATCACGGTGAGCGACGTCTCCTCCGCCACGCCGCGGAGAAAGCGCGTCATCCCCGGCACGAGGTGGATCTCCGAGCGCAGGTCGCGGCCGATCGCCACGCCGCGCCCCTCGCGCGCGAGCTGGTTGCGCACGATGCCGATCGGCCACACCTGCAGGGGCGCGGCGTCGCCGAAGAGGCAGCGGGTGCACACCGGCTGCCCATCCACCTCGCGGAGGGCGGCGCGCTCCGTCTCCCGCCCGCACTCCGAGCAGCGGGCGAGCGTCTCCGTCGCTGTATGCGTCATGTCATCGATTCTGGTTCGAGTGTCGGTCCGGCATCACGCGCCGACGAGGGCCGCGAGCTTGCACACGGTGTTCCAGTTGCGTCCCGTGCCCCGCGTGCCGAGCGTGCGCTCGATGAGCGCGGTGGTGAGGCGCGAGCGCCCGACCCCGTCGGGGTACACGAGATAGGCGTGCCGCCCATCGACGCCGGCGATCTCCCGCCCCGTGATCGCCTTCCGCAGCGCCTCCGCGCGCTCGGCGCCCGGCGCGTCCTTCAGGAACATCACCAGGAGATGGCCGGGATCGCGCTTCGCCGCGTCGGGAAAGGGGTTGCCCGCGATCACGCGCTCCCACTCCGCGGCCGTGCGGATGAAGAAGTCCGTCCGGAGCGCGAGACGCTGCTCCATCTCCTGCTCGAGCAGCCGCTCCAGCGTCGCGCTCGAGCGCCGGCCGCCGCCGAAGACGACGTTGCCGGTCTGGAGCAGCGTTCGGGGATCGGCGAAGCCCAGCTCCGTGAAGAGGGCGCGCAGGTCGGCCATCGCCACCTTCGAGTTGCCGCCGACGTTGATGGCGCGGAGGAGCGCGATGTGGGTGGTCACGGCTCGGAGCTGCTCTCTCTTCTTCGCGGGTTCTTCGCGGGACGGGACGGCGACGCCCGGCGTGGGGCATCACGGGTCGCAGCCCGGATGATGACCGCCGGGCGATGTGCTGTCCAGCTAGGCGCCGGCCGGAGGGAGCAGCGACGCGAGGCGAGCCGCCAGGTCGCGCAGCCGCGCCGCGGCGTCGGGCGTGTGCTCGGCGACCTCGTCCGCCGCTTGCCGCAGCGCGCTCACGTCCTGTTCGGTGACGCCGAACGGCTGCCGGTGCATCGCCAGCGCCGCGAGCGCGTGCCGCGCGGGGGGCGGCACCGCCACGCGGTCGTGGGCGCGGCTCATGAGCGTGACGCAGTCGTCGTACGTGATCCCCATCTGTGCCACGTACTCCGTGGCGTCGTCGCTCTGGCGTCGTTCCGCCTTCCCTTTCGCCCACGCGTCGATGGCCGATGCGGACTGCCGGTAGTCCACATCCTGCCACTGCTCCGGCGTCAGCGCCGCGGGAATCTCTCGCGCGCGATCGCTCACCTGCCCTCCCGCCGGCCGCGTGGCCGGCCGCGATTCAGGGGGCGCCCACCAGCGCGTCGATCTGCGCGAGATGGTGGCGCAGGTGCCCCACGTAGTCGCGCACGAAGTACTCGAGCGTCGCCGGCTCCTCCGCCGGCACCGTGCGCCACGCGATCTGATCGAGGTTGTGCCGCGCGCGCTGGCGCGACCAGTCGTCGGCGGAGATGCGGTCGATCACCCGGGCCACGTGCAGGTTGTAGCCGCGCCACAGCTCGAGCAGCGCCGTCCACTCCGCGTCCTGGTAACCCTGGCGCGCCACCCAGTCATCCTGTTCGTAGGGGAGGAAGACCAGGTCCTTCTGGAACTGGGCGCGCACGAAGCGCTGGTGATTGTGGGCGGCCGAGTCGATGAGGTGGCCGACGATCTCGCGGGGCGACCACTTGCCCTCGCCGGGGCGCCGGCCGTTCACCGCATCGGGGATGGCACGCAGTCGCGCGTACGCCTCGTTCACCGTCGCGCGGAGCTCTTCGGCTGTCTGGTTCACCGCTGCATCATCCGTGTACGAGCCACGAGCGGGGCGCGGCCATGTCCGGTGGCCGGCGCCCGCTCACCGATCTCGAAGATGGACGAGGGTGGACGCGTCGTCCAGCGAACGCGCGGGTGCGCGCTCAGAACACGAACGGGACGAGCGCGGCCGTATCCCGGCGATACTGGTCGAATTGCGGGAACGTCTCGCGAAGCCGGGAGTCCTCCAGCACCACCTTGCGTACGATCCCTGCGAGCGCCAGCGCGACCGCGAGCACGGCGCGCCACTCGCCGATGGCCACCGCCGAGCCGACCAGCGCGAGGAGGAGCCCCGAGTAGATCGGGTGTCGCACCCATCGGTAGGGGCCCGTGGTGATGAGCGTGTGCTCGTTCTTCACCGTCACCGCCGCGCTCCAGTTCCTGCCGAGGTGCCGTCGCGCCCAGGTCGCGAACCCCAGTCCCGCGGCGGTGAGGGCGACGCCGAGCATGGCGAGCACCGCGCTCGGCGGCAGGAAGCGTTGGCGCAGGACCGGCGGCAGGCGCCCCGGCGTGGCCATGAGAATGGCGGTGAGGAGGAAGGGAACGCGGTGGAGGAGCTGCGACGGGAGCGACTCGCGCCAGCGCGTCTCCTTCACATTTCGCGCGGCGATCCACCAGTAGACCAGCCAGGCGGCCCACAGCGCCGCGATGATCGTTTCCGGGTTCGGCTCGAGCATACATCTTCGGGTTCTTCGGGCGCTCCGCCGCGGCGATCGCGCGGCGGTCGCGGGCACCGATGTGGCCAGCAAGGCACCACTACGGTGGGGTGCGCCGATTGGTGTCGGGGTCGCGCGGGAAAGAGTGGCACGTATCAGCCATGCGGCCCGTGGGGCTCGCCCCCGTGCTCGTACGCGCGGCGCACCGCGGAGGAGAGCGCGAGGCGGTGGGAGGGCGCGGAGGGCTCGCGTCCGAGCAGCTCGCCCTCGAAGCGCGCGATGTAGTCGGCGAGGTGCTCGATCGGCTCGCCGCGATCGAGGCGGGCGCAGAGCTCGAGCGCCAGGCTGTCGGCGTGGTCCGCCTCCGTCCATCCGGCGGCGTGCAGCGCCGCGCGCACGCCGGCGAGGCGCGTACCGACCACCTGCCCCTCGATGTCGAGCTGCATGCAGAGGAGGCCGATCGCCGCGTCGCGCCCGTCGTCGGCGGCGAGTTGGAGGACGCCGTCGGCCTCGGCGCGTTGGAGTCCCGCATCGAGCACGCGCCAGAGCGCGGTGTCGCGCCAGCGCGAGAATGGATCCACTGTCACCAGATGCTCCGTCACCCGTTGTTCCTTCACGACATAGCGAACGGGCGTCAATCTATCGGCAGCATCTCCTCGATGACCACCCGTCCAGCGATCGGCTGCCGAAACACTCTGCCGAGCGGCAACTCCGGGCGGCAGACCCATGGGCCCGTGTAGGATTTCCGGATACCGGGGTCGCGCGTGGTGATCAAGGTATCCACGATCGGGCTTGCAAGCACGACGCGGAGCGAGTCGGTGTCGAGCCACGTCGCCTGCACCTGCTGCGCGTCGACCGTGGTGTCCGCGAACGTGTTGGTCCCACCGGCCGCGCGGAGCCGCGTGAGTTGCAGACGGACCTCGCCCGCCCAACCGCCGCCGAGCGCCACGTCGGGGGGCAGATTCAGAAAGACCTCACAGGTGAGCGTGTCCCCCGTGGCCGAGTCGGGCGCGCTGGCGATCGCCGTCGCGAAATAGGAGTGGTGCGACCCGATCGGCGGCGGTTCCACCGACGATTCGTGGCACGCCGAGAGTACCAGTGCGATGGCCGCGATCGTGACGGCTCTGGCCACAGCTCCCTCCGTGGTGTCGGATGGTTGCACATCGGGAGTGATGTTCGAGCTGGGAATCTGTGGCGCGGCAGGCGGCGCCGCCAGGGGCGGGCGGGCTGCCGTCGGCAGGCGCCTGACGACGGCAGGCGAGATCGCGCCGCCGTGCGCGAGTGCGCCAGGTCTCCTATCGGTCGCCGCGCCGCTCGCCTCGCCGGTAGGCCGCGAGCAGGCTGAGGAGGATGCCGCCATTGCCGAGCCCCATGCCGCCGTAGAACGCGACGCGGCCGGCCGTGGGGTCCGTGGTGTGGACGCTCCAGAGAATGGCGAGGATCCCGGCGGCCGCCCAGCCGAAGCACTCGAGCGCCGTCCGCGCGAGGTCGCGCCGGCGGTCTCGCTCCGCGGCCGCGCGCTCAGCGGCGCGCTTGCTCGCGAGCTCCGCGAGGATCTCCCGGGGGAGCGGCATGCGGTCAGTATAGAGCGGGCGTCCGGCGGTCCGCCAGGCGGCTGTGGAGTGACGTCCCATTCACAGACAGAAGGTGGATCGGCGCGGCTCAGGGTTGCCGCCTTACGTTCAGTCCGTGTCGAGATTCCAGAAGGGGCAGGACCGCCGCATCACCATTTCGAAGTGGTGGCACCGGCAGTAGAGCCCCGGGTCCATACGAAGGCGCCGGCAGCCCGACTCACGACACCGCTCCGGCCCCACTTCCGGTCCCAGCGTGTCGAAGAACTCCCGGTCCTCGGCCGCGCGCCGGAGCTCGTCCGCGAGCGGCGCGGCATGCCGTAACCAAGCCAGCGGATCCACGCCAGCGATGCGATAGAGCAGATCCGGTCCGCCCCCGTGGCGCTCGCTGAAGGGGCGTTCACCGACCCACGTGCTACCGCACGCACGGCAGCGAAATACGCTCATCCAGCTCTCGTCATCGGTTGCGAGCGGCTCGAGCATGGGCGCGATTCGCTCGGCCTCTTCGAGTCGCGCGATGACCTCCGGCCAGGTGCGCGGTACCGCAGCGAACTCAGAGCAGGGACACTCGTTCATTGATCCATTACCGGGACGCTCGCCTATGGCAGCGACTCGCGGAAGGCCGCCCGGGTGCGCCCCTCCTGGCGGAGCTTCGCCGAGAGCTCGAGCCGGTATCCGCGCCAGAGGAGGAGCGGGTACGCGAGGCCGAGTGCCCACGTCACTCACTTGGGCAGACGGTCGAGGACATCCGGCCCGTTCAGCACGAGTGCCAGCGCGCTGACGCCATACGCCGCAATCCACCACGGTGACCCTGGGCCTTCCCGGCCCGCGCGTCGGTCGCGCGCGAAGGCGCGAATGACGCTTGCGAGCGCGAGGACTCCGAGTGCGGCGCCCGCCCAGCGCGCGAGGGCGTGTCGCTGGAGGATATCCACGTTCCACACGAGGAGGGCGATCGAGGCGAACGTGACGAGTCGGATTGCGGTCGCGACGAGGCGAGCGCGCCGCGTCGGCGGTCCTGCCGGGTGTGGCTGCGTCACCGCGATCTCCTCAATGGTCGAGACGCTCGCTCCGCGAGATGTACGGCCGTGCGGCTCTGCTCCGATCAGATGATGTCGTACCGCGCCAGCAGTTCCTCCACTTGCCCCCTGCTGCCGACATAGGCCCCCCACACCGCCGCGCACCACGTGTCGATCGCCCGGTCCCGTTCCGGGCCGGGAGGCGCCGCGAGCACGTCAGCCGCGGTGATCGCTCCCCGATTCACAGGGAGCGCGAAGGTCGGCCACGAGCGCGTCCGCTTCGCGAGCGCCATGTGCGCGAGCTGGACCTGCCGGCCGGTGAACCCCCGCTCGAGGTGCAGGTACAATCCCATCAGCGCGAACGTCAGCTTGATCGGCTTCGTCTCCGCGGTCGCGTATTGTGCCGCGAACGCGTCCACGACGTGCTGGTGCACGAACGTCGGCGCACCGTGCGCGAGCGTGTAGTAGCACAGCTCGTGGTAGGCGTCTTCCGCGGTGGTCACGCTTGGTTCAGTGGTCGCGCTGTGTTCAATCGAAAGTGGCCGGCTGCGGGATCTGCCCGCGCACGCTGCCGAACACGCCAGCCCGCACGAACTGCAGGATGTGCGTGGCCTCGGCGTACCCGCACGACGGTGCCTCCGGAAAGTGGCTCGCGACCGTCACGCTTCCCGCCCCGGGGCCGCCGCCGTTCCCGAGCTCACCCGCCCAATTCAGCGGAGCGTCGAAGTAGACCGAGTCGGAGCGAAGGGTGACGGGCGCATCCACCGTCATGGTGTCCGGCGCGGAGGTCGGGTGCCAGGCGTCGTCGAAGAGTTGCGTGACGATGACGATCCGCGCCGAGTCGTTGGGCATCGCCACGAGCACGCCGCCCGTGATGGCCGCGAACGGAACACCCGGGCATTGCGGATACAGGCGCTGGGGCACTGCACCACCATCGATACGCCCCAGGTCGTAGGTGCCGGTGAACGACACAGGTCCGGTCGCGGAACCGCTGCACGCGACGAGCGCGAGGCTGCCGAGTAGAAAAAGCCTGCGAGTCGAACGCGCTGCGGTGACGCCTCCATGGGAGGGGAAACGCGCCGCCGTGGTATTCAGATCTGTGGCCACGATGCGTTCAGGCGAAGGTGGTCGGGCATTGTCGTCACGTACGGCTACAGGTCGCCCCGCTGCACGGCGAAATGGAACCAGAGGATCAGCGTGAGCACGCTGCCGCCGTAGCCGAGCACGAGGCCGAGCGAAAGAGCGAGTGTTCCCGCTCGAGCGCTCGTCGTGTGGGCGCTCCATACCATGCAGCCGAGTCCGAGCACGATCCATCCGAGGCACCACGCGAGCGGGCGGCGGATCTCACGGCGCCACGCACGTGCCCTGTCTTCTGCGGCCTCCGCCTGGAGACGCTCGCGCGCGCACTGCTCGGGTGATGCCTCGAAGCGACGAGCGAGACTCGCGGCAGGAACGGGAGTGCGATGGCGATGCCGAAGATTAGCTTCGCCGCGCCTGCTGCTCCAGCGGCGAGTCCCGCGCCGGAGCTCAGCCAGGCTGCGGTTCGATAGGCGGCTGCTTCGAGGCGCATGGCGCTCCGGGATCTCCCGTGAGAGAGGGTCGTCCAGCCGGTCGTCGTCCTGGTCCGTCCCCTACGGCAGCTGCCAGAGCCCCTGCTCGATCCCGCCGGCCATTATGTAGATGGCGATCGTCCCATGGCCAGGGATCTCCATCGGCGGAAGTGCCAGCATGCCCCCGAGCGCCTCCACCCGCCGCGCGGCACGCTCGATGTCGTTCACCCGGATGTATGTGCGGACGATCGGCCGCTCCTGCTCGTGCATCGGGGCGCGGATGCCGCAGCGCGAGCCGTCCGGGAGCTCCGCGACGAACGAGTTCCCCAGCTCGGGGCCCATCGCCTGGAAATCCCAACCGTACACCTGATGGTAGAGCGTGCGGGCGCCGGAGACATCGTTCGTGACGACCTCCATGTAGTACACGGCGTGTTCGGGCACTGTCATGCAGGTCTCCTCACTCGCTCGAACCAGGCGCGGGAGCCGCCGCAGTCGAGCACCAGCGTGTCGGCTCCGAGAAGCGTGAACTTCGTCCGTCCCAGCACCGGTGAGGGAGGCCGATCGATGATGAGCGTCTCGCCCTCGACCCTGTACGTCAGCCGGGCGATCCGGTCGCGATCCCCCTCGGCGGTGACGTACAACAGCAGTCCATCACGACGGAGCTCCATGCGCATGCGCTCTCCGAGATCGAGCTCGCCGTCGGCCTCGGCGAGCCGCCATCGGCCGATGAGCGCCGCGCCCGGACCGCCGCCGGGTGAGCGAGAGAAGAGCCAATCGAGGAATCCCATGGCGGCGTGCCCTCACCTCGTCCCCGCCACGATCTCCCGGTCGCCATGGCTCGGCGGCTGCGAGATGACCAGGAACTCGGCGTCCACCCCGTCGCGATTCATCACCTGGTGCACCTCCCCCGGCGCGATCTCGAGCCCGACGCCCGCATCGAGCGCGTGCACGGTGCCCTCCACCTCCAGGTGGAGCCGCCCCGCGAGCACGAGGAAGAACTGCCGCGCCCGCGCGTGTCGGTGCCGCACCTCGGCGGTGCCGGGCGGCATCCGCTCCCTGATCACGCTCAGCCCCTCGGCGCGCACGAGGTGCCACCCGTCGCAGCCATCGCCCCACACGTAGTGTTCGGCGGAGGTGAGGGAGACCGGCGCGGTCGTGCGGTCAGTCGGCATGGTGGAGCAGCGCCTCTGGCGGCAGCAAGTCGGAGAGCATCGGAGTCGTCGCGCCGTCGAAGCACTCGCGCACCATCGCCTCGAACGCGCGACGCTCATCGGGGCTCGCGGCGGCAGAGAGTGCGAGGCCGAAGCTCCGGTCGGGAAGCGAGACGATGTAGCCCTCTGGAAACGCGGCCGCCAGCTCGTCGTGGCACAGCAGCCGGGAGGAGCCGAGCCCGTCCTCGTGCATCATCGCCACCCACACCAGACGCCCCGAGTCGTCCGTCTTCTCGTGCGTCCAGGTGAGGCCGTCGTCCGCCGCGCGCATGTTCGCCAGGGCACGCGCGTGGAGGTCGATCCCCCGCGCCCGCCAATCGGCGGCGATCGCCGGCTTCACGTAGGTCATCCAGTCGGGGCGCGCCAGCGCCACCCATGTGAGCAGCAGGCGAGGGTCGGCCAGTCGCGCGAGCGGCGCGGGGAAGTCGTGCTCCCCGTACTCCGCCGGCACGATGAGCGGCTGGACCACGTCGAGGTGGTCATCCGAGAGCTCGAACAGATCGGACGGAATCGCGGTCATGCGGCGCGGCTGGAGACGATCGAGCACGTCGACCATGCGCTCGTTCTGGACAGCGAATCTTTCTCTGGCATGAAATCCCTCGGTTCCCCGGGTTCGACTCAGACGTCCACGAGCTCTTCGACGAAGGTGAGGCGGCGGTCGAGCGCCGTCGCGCGGAGATGGAGCGCTGGCGCGTACCGCGCCGCGAGGGTCTCATCGCCGATCTCCACCTCGGAGATCACGTACGCTCTTGCCATTCTCCCTCAGTTCCGCTCGTCACCATGTATCCGGCGTTTCCGCACACACGACGAAATCCGATTCGCGCGGCGCGAGTCTATCGCTCCGACGAGATCACCATCCGGAACCCGTCCGGGTCCTTCAGCCGGAACGCGCGCTGTCCCCACACGTCCGCGGGCTCCGACTCGAGCACGCCACCGCGCTCCACGATCCGCTTCGCGATCGCATCGACGTTCTGCTTCGTCGTGAACCGCAGGGAGAATCCCTCCCCCTTCACGCGATCCGATCCCCTGGCGCCATTGTCCTGGGTGATCAGGATGCGCACATCGCCGGCGCTCAGCGCCACGGCGATCAGCTTTCCCTCGCGCTCGTACTCCTGATGTACGGTGAACCCCACCACGTCGCGATACCAGGCGACGCTGCTCCGGATGTCCTTGACGGTCAGCGACGGGCCGACGGAAGTGGCGCGGAACGGTTCCGGCTGGTCCTGCTCGGTGCCGCCGGCGGGCACGGATGCATTACTGCTCATCGAGTCTCGTGTTCGGGGCTGGTATAGGTTGGGCCTGGTGCGCGGCGACGCGAGCTACCGCCCGCGCCGCCCCGACTTCGCCGAAGTCGCCCAGGGCTTGCCGGTGCGCGTCGCCCGACCTGGCGAACGCTTGGCGGCCGGCATGGTTCCCCGCTTCCGCTCAGTGGTCCCGGGCGTGGATGGGTGCGCGGATCGCTTCTTCTTTGTCACGCGTCCTCCTTCGTCACCGTGCCGGCGACCGCGCGTCTCGCGGCCGCTCGGCGATCATCCCCACCACACGTACGCCACTCGCCGCCGCCGTGGCAAGGGCCTCCTGCACGCGCGCGTACTCGAGGTTCCTGTCCGCCCGGAGGAAGAGCACCCGATCGTCCGTCCGCGCGAAGAGCCGTCGCAGCCGCTCCGGCAGGAGCGCGGTGGACACGGGCCGCTTGTCCAGGTAGTAGCGCCCCTGCGCATCGATCCCCAGCACGTGGTCGGCCGGAGCTTCCGGGTGCGCCTTCGAGTGGTCCGCCGCCGGCAGCTCGGCTGAGAAGCCGGTGAGAAGTGTGGGCGTGACGACCATCAGGATGATGAGCAGCACCAGGATGACGTCGATCATCGGCGTCACGTTGGGCTCCGCTCGTACCGCGGCACTCGCGCTCGCACGCATGGAGCAGCTCCAGGGTGAGGGTCACCACCAGAGTGCATCCGCGACGTGATCGGGCGGTGACGCCTCGATTAGCGATGCGTGAACGGCGCGTGAGGAGTTCCCGACGTCAGGCGGCGTGCCGGAGCCGCTCGACGATGGCCGCCACGTGGAGCGCCGTGGTGTCGAGCGCCGGCAGGCCGCCGATCTCCGGCGTGGCGATGAGCAGCGGCAGCTCGGTGCCGCCGAGAACGACGCCGTCGATGTGCTCCTCCCCGCGCAGCCGCTCCACGAGCGCCGTGATCTCGTTCCGCGTCTCCTCCCGGAACTGCCCCCGGAGCAGCTCTCCCACGTATCGCTCGTGAAGCCACGCGCGATCGGCCGCGCTGGGGGTCACGACGGCGATGCCGCGTCGCGCGAGCACCTCGGGGTAGAAGGGCGCCTCCATCGTGAACCGCGTGCCGAGCAGCGCCAGCCGCCGCAGTCCGCGCCGATGCGCCTCGTGCGCGCACACCTCGACGATGCTCACCAGCGGCACGGGGGAGCGCTCCTTCAGCTCGTCGAACACGATGTGAGGCGTGTTGGCGGTGAGCGCGGCGAAGTCCGCTCCAGCGCCCGCGAGCCGATCGAGCGATGCCAGGAGGTACTCCACCAGCGCCGGGCGGTCGCGTTCCACGAGGCGCAGCCCCAGCCGCACGTCCAGGCTGTCGATGACGATCGACGGCGCGGTGGACGGCTCCACCCGCTCCCACGCCTCGAGGATGCGGCGGTAGTAGTCGATCGTGGACTCCGGACCGAGTCCGCCGACGAGCCCCACTGTGGTCACGTGATGCGTCTCCTCCGACGGCGCTTGCCCTTCAGAAGGTGATCGATGTGCCGGCCGGCTGGAACGCGAAGCCGAGCGCCGCGAGCTCTCGGAGCTCGTCCGCGGTGGCTCGCAGCACCCCTTCCTGCTCGTGCGTCACGACCCCGAGCATCAGCTCGCCCTGCCGGTAGACGGTCGGGTCCTCCAGCCATCCGCGAGGATCCACCGCATGCGTGAACAGCCCCTGCGGCATGAACGCCCGGAGCAGCGTTTCCGTGTCGTCGACCAGCCGCCAGAGCCGGACCGTCCGCGTCGTTTCCCCCGGCGCACGCGAGAGCACGCGGCGCCGCGCCTCACCGAGGAGCGACGGGGCGAACACATCCTCGAATCGGTCCGCGATGGGCGCGGGCTCGCCCGCCTCGCAGAACACGCGAAGGCTCAGCTCGGAGCCGCCGTGCTCCGCGCACCAGCGCAGCAGGCGCCACGATGCATCTGGGGACAGCGAATCCGGAGTGAAGTAACTCGTCTGCATGGCGTCCGCGTCACTGCACGGCGTTCACGATGTCGATCACGTACGTCGAGGCGAACGCGCCCGCCAGGTACGCCAGCACCGTGGCGGCGAGGACCGCCGCGGCGTGCCACACCGTGCTCGTGCGCTTCCGGACAGCCAGCAGATACGCCACGACGGCGCCTGCCGTCGCCGGCAGGCCGGGCACGAGCAGGAAGCTCAGGATCCAGCGCTCCCAGGAGACGTAGTCCGGCGGGAACAGGGATGCCGCCCACCACGCGAGCGAGATCGTGCCGCCAAGCACCGCTACCACCCACACCCAGATGAGCGGGAGCCAGGCACCACGGCGAGCGAGTACGAGCGCCACACTCGCGAAAGCGAGAACGAGGAGCGGCATTCCCGCGAGAACGAGGTCGAATCGGCTCATGCGCGTGTGACGACGGCGTGGGACCGCGGGTCGCAGGCGCTCGACCCCGACGCGATGCCGCGCACTACAGCTCCTTTTCCAGGCACACGCTCGTCGCCGACGACGCCGAGTACTCGCCGTACGCCGGGATGTCGGTGAACCCCGCGCGCCGGTAGAGCGCGAGCGCCTCCGCCTGACGGGTGCCCGTTTCGAGCACGAGCCGCCGGAGCCCGAGCGCCCGCGCCTCGTCCTCGAGGCGCGTCAGCAGCGCCCACCCGATCCCGTGCCCCCTGGCCTCGGGCGCGACGTACATGCGCTTGAGCTCTCCGACGTCCGGCCCGAGCTCGCGCACCAGCGAGGCCTCGCCGAGCCGGCGCACCGCGCCGCACCCCACCGGCCGCCCGTCCAGACGCGCGACGAGGAACGCGCCGGCGCCGGGAGCGACCTCGCTCGGGTCGAGGCGGAAGTGCGTGGCCCCCGGCTCCGGGTAGCGGGCGGAGAGCTCGGCGTTCAACGCGGTGATCAGCTCGGCGGCCACGGGGCTGGTGAGCGGCTCGGAGGCGATGTCGAGGTCCTTCATCATGGCCATGAAGATGCAGCCCGGTCTCGCCGATGGCCAGCGCGTTCCGCGCTCCGCTCCGAGGTACTCGTCAGGCGCGGCCGCGACGGGATCATGCCCGCTCGCGTGGCGCCGGCTCGCGCCGCGGTTCACCGCGCGTAGTGGTCGGCCCCGAGAAAGTGCAGCGACACGTACGGCTCGTCGCCCACCACCCAACTGTCGTGCGGCTCGGGCGGGATGTAGAACAGCTCCCCCGGGCGCAGCTCGAAGACGCGACCGTCGTCGAACGCCGCCGTCGCCGTACCGGAGAGTACCATGCCGACGTGCTCCACCGAGCAGCGCGTCCGAGCGAGCGCGGGTCCCACGTGCTGCGACCACCGCCAACCGGGCTCGTAGGTGGCTCGGCCGATGGTCATGCCGCCCAGGTGCACCAGCTCGAAGCGTCCCTTCACCAGCTCGCGCACCTCGTCGGGGCGCTCGAAGCGCTTCAGGATGACGTCAGTCTGCACCAGAGTCTCCGTGTGTCGTGGTGGACGAGCCGCCGGGCGACCGCGGCTCACCGGTCCATCACCGGAAGATACGCGCGCCACGGTCCCACCGCGCCCCGGTACTGCTTCGCCATCACCCGCGCCGTCTGCGCGATGTGTCCGAGGTCGTGCGCGACCCACGTCGCGAGCAGTTGGCGCAGCGTGACCCGCCCGAGCTCCGGGTGCTCCCCCTCGAGCGCGAGCTGGGCATCGGTGAGCCGCCACCCGGCGAGCGTCGCCAGGTTGTCGGCGCGCAGGCGGGCGAATTCGTCGAGCAGATCGCCGAGCGACTTCCCCTCGCTCTCGCGGAACTGCGCGAAGCGGTCGAAGGGGGTGAAGCGGCGGCTCGCGCCCTGGTCGAGGATGATCCGCGCCCGCGGGATCCAGTCCGTCCGCTCCCCGTGGATCAGGTGGCCCATGATGTCGTACGGGGTCCAGGTCTCGGGACCCTCGTTCGCCGTCGTCCACGCGTCGGGGAGGGCGGCAAGCATCGCGCGCATGACGGCCGGCGTACGCTCGAGCACCACGATTCCTGTCGTCAGATCGAATTCCATCAGTCCAGCTCCACGTCGTATTCCGCCCGGGCGCGCTCGGCCGGGATCACCGTGATTCGCGGTGGTCCGTCGTTGCGCGGGGTGCGATAGGGATGGCTGCGCTCCCAGAGCCGGCCGTCGAGCGGATCGCGGTAGAGCGTTCGCGATCCATCGGCGCTCGCGCCGAGTCGCACCAGGTGCTCCGTGGTCAGACGGTCGATCCTCGCGGTCACCGCATCGCCCTCGATCCGGTTGCCCGTGTCGAGCCACTGGCCCACCAGATCGGTCTCGTCGGGGCGGAGCACGTCGCGATCGCGCGGGTCCATCTGTCGCTCCGCCGCGCCCTGGGTCACCCTCGCGCGCTCCGGCTCCCCTCGAGGAGCGCGGCGAGCTTGTCGAGCGCCATGCGCCAGCCCGTCTCGTTGTCGGCGGGGGAGAGGCCCGGAGGAAGGTGGTCGTGCACGGCGAGAATGTCCGTGCCGCCATCCGCGTCGGCGAGCGTGATCGTCATGGTCATCTCCCCCTGCATCGCGGGATCCGCCGTCTCGAACTCGAGCACCTCCACCACCCGCTCATCCGGCACGAGCGTCACGAAGCGGCCGTGATAGGTGTCCGTGTGCGCGGTCGTCTTGCCCGTGCCGGTGGGCGCGTCGTACGTGAGCGAGATGCGGAACGCGCCGCCCTCGCGGGGCTCGAACTGGTGCACGTGGCTGGTCATGCCGACGGGCACCATCCACGTCGCGACCGCGCGCGCGTCGCAGAATGCGCGATAGACCGCCGCGCGGGGCGCGTTCACGTGGCGGGTGATGCGGGTCGAGGTCATCGGACGGTCGTGTCGATCCCGTGCAGGAAGCCACGCAGGCTCCTCATTGGTCGCACCGGGATGAGCTCGATCCGGTTCTCGTAGGCCGACACCTCGAATTTCTGTCCGGGCTCGAGCCCGAGCCGTTCGCGGATCTCGCGCGGGATCACGATTTGGAATTCAGGAGAGACCGTCACCACGTCCATGGCGCCCTCGAATGGAAGGGAGAAATCTCCACATGACAGAAAACTATCGCCAGAGCTCCCGACGGACAGAGGCCCGTCGGCGACTCGGATCGCGATGTGACGCTCCGCTGACGCTGCCGGCGGAGCTTCGGGCATCCCATTCGGAGCTCGACACATGCCATACACGCTGTGGAGCCGCAACCGGCTGCTGGGGGAGACCGATCTCGGCTTCGTGTTCCGCCTGGACGGCTTTCGCTGCGGGTGGTTCCACCCGACGGAGATCGGGAATCGGCTCATGCCCGTGATCACCGGCGTGGCCCCTGCGCTGCGCGCCAGGTGGGCGCTCGGCCCCGACGCGACCACCGAGGCCGATGTGCTCTCCGCCCTGGACCAGCGCGACGCCCTCGAGCTGGAGCTGCGCGGCCCGGACGGCGCGCCGATCGCGACCGAGCACATCGACATCGTCGACACGCACTACCTGCTGGAGCTCGCGAGGAGCGCGCCGGAGCCGGAGGAGGTGCCCGACGAGTTCGACCTCGACGATGAATCCGACGTGCAGGCACTGCTCGAGGGGCGGCAGCCGGATGACGAACTCCCCGAGCTCGATGCATCGTGGGACGAGGAGGTGGAGCACCCGCGCTACCAGGTCCAGCTACGTCTCGTGCATCACGACGCGATCCCGTGATCGGGCGATCGGCGGCGGGTCGGCGTCACCGACGTTCGCGCGGCGGACTCGGTCATCCGATCCATGGAAGACTTGGGGTACCGGCAGCGCGCGGCGGGCGGCCTCGGCGGGGCTACGCCATGCCGCGCTCGCGGAGCAGCATCCACGACGTGCCGAACCGGTCGCGCAGCATCGCGAACCGGTGGGCGAAGAACGTCTCCTCCAGCGGCATGAAGATCTGTCCGCCCTCCGAGAGCAGAGCGTACACGCGCTCCGCCTCCTCGTTGCTGTCCAGGAGGAGCGAGAGGTAGGCGCTGCGCATCGGCTGGAAGCGGTCGGGCGGGACGTCAGCGCCGAGGACGGTGGTGCCGCCGATCTCGATGCGCGCATGGAGCACGGCGTCGCGCCACTCTGGCGGAACGTTCTGCGCGTTGGGCTGCTCGGCGTGCGTCGCGAGCATGGTGATCTTCCCGCCGAGGTGCTCGGCGTAGAACTCGAACGCCTGGCGGCAGTTGCCGCCGTAGTTGAGATAGGTATAGAGCTTCATCGCAATCTCCTCATGTCGTGAACGACCGCGCGGTACGATGTCTCTGCCAGAACGCGCGAATGGCGCGCACCGCGCTCGGACGCGGGGAGCGCCGCACCTCCTGCCGGCCCGCATCTGACGACCGCGCCCGTGTATTGCCACGAGGCCCAGTCGGTGCGGTGCCAATGGTACTCGTTCGGCCCGAACATGACGAGATCCCAGACCACCGGCTCGCCCTTGGCGGTGAGCCGCGTCTCGCCCAGGATCGCCCCGCGCAGGCGCGACGGCGTGAGACTGAGCACGACGTACGTCGCGGTCCACCCCGTGTCCGGCGGGTTCGGCGGCATCGCGATCGTCATCCGCTCACGGTCCGGCGAGAACGTGATCACGTGCGCGCTGTCGTCACAGCGATGCGCGCGCGTCGACCAGTCCCAGCGACCAGCCAGGTGGCTGGGGAGGTCGCGATCGGGAAACGAGTAGTCCGTGTGGTGGCTCAGCGACCAGATTCCGAGCACCACGAGAATCACGAAGCCACCGGCCAGCGCGCCGGCGATCCACAGCACGATCTGGAAGAGCTTCTTCATCGGCCATCTCGGTGGGGGTCGGATCGTCCGCCTGACGCTGTCGTCATTCGCCGTGCGAGCGCGCGAAGAGCGGGTTCGCACTCGCCCGTGCCGCCTCAATCCTGGAGATTTTCCTGGATGAACCTCGGACTGAGATGGACGTCGAGTTGCACGAGCGGGCCGTCACCGATGCACTTGAAGCTGTGTACCTCCCCCGCCTTGATCACCAGGATGTCGCCGGCGCTCGCCTCGAACTCCTCGCCGTTCACCACATAGCGTCCGCGTCCTTCGCGAATGAACTGTACCTCGTCGTACGGATGACGGTGCGGCCCGGGGCCGCTTCCCGGCTGACCGTTGAAGAGAAAGACCGAGACTCCGACATCGCCGTTGTCGGCGCCGACGAAATTGTGCGAGCTCCCGCGAAACGGCAGCTCCTCCTGGCGAATCTTGTACATTCGATCGACACCCCTCGGTGGTTGACGTCACGGCGATCGGTGAACGCTCACGATGTCGGCCGTGTGCCCTGACGTCGTGCCCGGCGCTGGACCTGAAACAGGATGGGCCACCGCTTCCCGGTCAGCAACAACTGGCGGCCGTCCGGCGCGAGCGCGATGCCGTTCATGACGTCCGCCGTGACAGGGCGGTCCGGATACAGCTCAGTGAGGTCGATCGCCTCACGCACGATTCCCGTGGCCGGATCGATCCGCACCACCCAGTTGGACTGGTAGACGTTGGCGAGCAGCTCACCGTCCGCGTACTCCAGTTCATTCAACTGGTAGAGGGGAGCGTCCTGATAACGGACGTGAATCACGCGCTGCACCTGAAAGGTCGCCGGCGACAGCACGCGTAGCGAATCGGAGCCATCGCTCATGATCAGGCTCGTTCCGTCGGTCGCGAGCCCCCACCCCTCTCCAGCGTAGTGGAACGAGTCGCCCGGAGCGAGCGTGGCCGCATCGTACGTGTACGCCACACCGGCCTTCCAGGTGAGCTGGTACAGGCGGCCCTTCAGCAACGCGAGCCCTTCACCGAACCGGTTCGACGACAGCGCCCTCGATGCCAGCACGCGCCCCGAGCGGAGATCGACGCGGCGCAGCTCCGAATGGCCGTACAGCCCGATGCTCTCGAACAGGGTGCTGTCCGCCCACAGCAGTCCCTCCGTGAAGGCTGCCGGATCGTGGGGATAGCGGGCCGTCACCAGGTAATCGGAGGGCCCGCGGCGCTCGACGTCCCGGCATGCGGCGAGCGCGAGACTCGCCAGGAGCACGGAGAGCGAGGCGACGGACGCGCGGCTCTGGCGCACGTCAGCCCCCCGCCTCCGCGATCCTCGACAGCGGTTTGCGCCACACCTGGAGCCCCGCATCGACCGCCGCGAGCTCGAAGCCGAGGCGCTGTGGCACCCGCGCACTCGCGACGTTCGCTTCATCACACCGGATCTCCACGTGCGCGACACCGGGGAGCGACTGGGCGACGGCGATCATCGCGCTCGCCGCCTCCAGCGCCAATCCCTGCCCCGTCACGGTGGCATCGAGCCAGTAGCCGATCTCGACACGGTCGGCGTTCTCGGCGAACGGCACGCGGCCGTGCGCCGCGCGCGGAAAGAGATCGACCTCGCCGAGCAGGCGAGCCCCATCCGGCGTCAGCAGCACGTAACGCCACGCGCGGTTGGTTGCGAAGTCGGCGGCGAAGCCCGCGAGGCGCTCCGCGAGCGCGGGAAGCGGCACCGGCGTGCTGACGTGCGGCGGAATCCACGGCCCCAAGTGCTCGACGTTCGCCTGGAGCACCGGCAGCAGTGCGGGCGCATCCTCCTCCGCCCACGGCCGGAACAGGAGGCGCGCGGTTCGCAGCGTGCGAGGTACGGGGACGTCCATCTCCGGCGGCATGATCGTGTTCTCGAGCGAGTGTTCGAGGCGCCGTCAGATGGCTCGCGCCGCGCAGTAGGCCGCCGCGCAACTCCGCACGAGCTCCTCGGCCTCCTCGGAGGTGAGATGGCTCGCTCGATGCTCACGGAGCTCGCCGATCCGTCCGGAATGGAACCACCCCGTGCCCACGGCGTCCTCGGGAGAGGAGATCTCCACGGGGCTGATGCCCGGACGCTCACTGACCGCGAACGTCCACTCGTCCCCGCGCGCACGAAAGTAGAACGGCCGGCCGGCGACGGTGCCTTCGACCTGCACTGGCGCCGCGCGAGTCGTGAACTCGAACCGGAGTGGGAGTTGCTCGTTCAGATTCTCCTCGACGTTCGAAGTCACCCGATGGTGGGGGGCCCGCGAGCGGATCCCGCAAGTTGTCGTGTTGCCGCCGATACGGCGAGACCCCGGTTGCCCGCAAGTCGATCACCCCCGGCGCCTCACATCGCCAGCTCCCGGAGCCGCTCGTGGACGTCCGGGTCCACCCGTGCCACGAGGCCGAGCTTCCGGTGGTGGGGAAACGGCGACTCGGTCTCCGCGGTCGCGTCGAGCGCCGCTCGAGCCCACTCGCGCGCCGTCGCGGCATCCCGCCGCGCATCGGCGATCAGCGCCCGGATGGCCGCCTGACGATACCGCTGGACGGGAAATGGCGCGCCATCCCCGAACTCGTCGATCGCCGCCAGGGCGGTGTCGTACAGATCGTCGCGTCGCAGCGCCAGCACCAGCTCGCCGAAGTCCAGGTATCCGTCGTCGCCCTGGTGCGGATGCGCGCGCCGGGTGGCGAGCGCCTGGCGGTAGCTCTCCAGCGCTTCCGCTGGTCGCCCGAGGTCGACGAGACACGCGGCGCGCTGGTTCAGCGCGGCGGTGATCTGCGACCGCTCCGGGTAGAGCGCGAGGAGCTGGTCGAGCAGTTGCAGCGCGGCCGCGGTGAGCGCCGGGGAACCGACCTCGTGGAGATGGAGCGCCTGGATCCGGAGGTACTGCGCGCGCCGTGCGGCGCCGCGGCTGCGCGCGAGTCGGGCGGCGAAGTCCGCGGCGTCGTCCGGCGTCCACGTGGTGCGACGGAACCACTCCACCTTGTCTGTCATGCTCCCGAGTCAGTCGATGGACGCATCAGTGCTTGCCAGCCAGCAGCGCTTCATTCTCCGACACGCGGCTCGGTCGCCAGCAGCCATGCCGCCACCATGGTCATGATCGCGACGGGCAGCCCCACGACGAGGGTGCTCACCCATGCGACATCGATCAGGCGGTCCACGCTCGGCTCGTACAGGAGCCAGCCGACGAACGCCGACATGGCGGTCGAGATGCCGAGCACTCGAGCGACGATCGCGCGAGCGACTCCGTGGTGACGGCCCCGTAGAGACCACGTGCCGGGCAGCACGACCAGCAGGTACATCGTCCACGCGATCAGGGGGAGAAACGTCGCCCCGAGGGCGCCGAGGGTCACGAGGGGCACGTTCTTCCACGCCGGGTCGCGTGCGAACATGGCGTCCACGATGCCGTGCGCCCACGCGACGCCCAACCAGACGCCGATCGCGGCGAGCGGCGGCAGGAGGAGCAGGGAAAGGAATCGACGAATTGGCATCGAGAGGTCAGCTTGCCACGGTGTGTCGTCCAGCAGTCAGCTCGCGAACGGGCGCCGCCAGTCGCCGTCCCAACTCCGGCGCGACCGCATCCACCTCGCCGAGCAACCGCTCGCAGGCGACGCCGAACGCGCGCCGGAGCTCCGCCGGCTCGAGTGAGCGGACCAGCGCCCCCGCCATCGGCGAGGCGACATCGGAAGGTAGACGATCCACGCCTCGCCCCTGCACCGCCGGCAGGTCGTGCCGTAGGCATGCGAGCGCCAGCGCCTGGTCGCGCACCCCGCTGATCATGTACTCCGCCTGCCACGGGCGCCCCCGCGCGATGCTCGACCGCGCATGGAGCGCGTAGAGCCAGCCCATGCCCACGAGCCCCTCGAACGACGGCGCCGGGGGGCGCGGCCGCTCGTGCGCCGTTCCGAACAGGAGGCGAAACGTCGGCGCGATCGCGCCGAACTCCCCCTCCGGCCAGAACGCCAGATCGACCTGCAGCGTGTTCTCCAGCAGGAACACCCGGAAGAGGGCACTGCCGCGCGCCACGTCGGTGTGGTGCACGGCGCCGTGGTCCCGGTACATCCGCGCCGACCAGTCGGCGATGACCCGATCGCGGTCGGCGCTTGCCGCGACGCCGAACGCCAGGTCGACGTCCGACCACTCGTCCTCGGCGCCGAGGGCGGCGGATCCGGTCAGCGCGGCTCCGGTGAGCCGGGGATCATCTCGCGCGGTCGCGACGAGCGCGTCGCGCAGGGTCTCGCGGTCGGTGGGACTGAACATGGGGATGAGCTGAGGCTGGCGTGTACGATTCGAAGCCTACACGACGTCGCCCTCCGGCGCACGGGGGGCCAGGGGCGCAGCTACGCTGCCGGTGAGGGCATCCACCTTGTCAGCCGTCGTTCGCGGGCGGCCGCCGCGCGCCGACCTTCGCCAGCAGCGATTCCGGGATTCCGTACGCCTCGATCACCGCATCGCTACACACCTCGCGGCCGGACTTCGATCCCGTGCGTCCTCGAGATGTACCGTTGCAGCTCGGCCTGGCGATCCTGAATCGGGAGATAGCCGCGCCGCCGCTGGTAGAGCCAGATGCGCGCCTTGGTGATCGTGCTCGCCTCCGGCGACAGCTCCTCGTCCGAGTCGGTGTCCAAGCCGTACACCGCACCGAGGTCGCCGTAGTCGAGCGCGATCAACTCCAAGATGTGAAAGAGATAGAGGCACTTGCCGGGATCGTACCCGGCGGCGATGCACAGGTCGATCGCGTGCCGATCCGCGTCGAGCTCGCGCTCCGGGCTGTAGATGCGCTTCTGCATGGCCCGGAAGAACATGACCGCGACGAGCCCCGGACTGGATCTCGCGGCGCGGCGCGCGAAGGGGCCCTTGAAGTAATCCAGGTGTCCGAGATCGTGATGCGCGATCTCGTGGGCGATCACGAACGCCGCCGAGTCCTCGTGCGGGCAGCGCTCGAGCAGCCGGCGCGAGAAATAGACGTAGCGCCCCGGCGCCGTGAACGCGGTGAAGCCGCCGAGCCAGGGCACCTCCACCACGAAGCGCTCGTCGTCGGGACGGCCGCGCTGGAGCCGCGCGGCGGCCGCTCTGACGCGGTCGGGCATGAAGCCGTGCTGCTCGAGAAAGGCCTCGTCGGCGATCTCGGCGTGCAGCCACTCGCCGAACGATTCGCCGGGCGCGATCTCGAAGTCACTCGACCACATCGAGACGGAACCTCCCGCCGGCCAGCGCCGAGCGCACCGCGGCGACCGTGTCGCCGCGGTCGTGCCCCGTCGTGTCGATCACGTGCGACTCCAGCTCGCCCAGTGCGGCGAACTGTTCGTGCAGGCTGCTGATCGCCTCGGGGTCGGTGAGCGTGTCGCCGCCGCGCAGTCTGCAGCGCTCGATCGCCAGGTCGAGCGGTGGACGAAGCACCACGTAGTGCACCGGCCGGTGGAGCTGCCCGAACGCGTGGAGGAACCACGGTCCGATGATCCCGTCGACGACGACGAAGTACTCGCCGGCGGCGTAGCCCTCGGCCGCCTGCGCGAGCACCGACATCACCACCGCGTTCTGCGCGTGCGCCTCCGGAAGGTACGGCGGAATCGCGCCCTTCCGGATGAAATGCCAGAAGTCATCGGCGTGCAGGTGCACCGCGGGGTCGGTGGAAGATTCGACCAGACTCCGCGCGGTGGTCGTCTTTCCGGAGCCTGGCGGGCCAGTCAGGACGAGGATCGTGCCAGCGAGGTTCGACATGCCGGTTGCGGTCGAGATGCGGCGCGAAACTTCACAGCCTAGCGCAGCCCGAGCCATCCGGCCAGCACCAGCACCGCGGTCCATCCGATCCAGAGCACCAGAAGGCGTACCGTCATGGCCAGCCCTCTCCACGGGCTGGCCCAGCGCTCCCCGCGGGCAGGAGATCGCAGTAGGCGAAGCGCTCTTCGCGGAGCACGACGTCGCCCACGGCCACGGGAACCTCGCGCGTGAAGACCGGCCCCCGCCAGACGAAGGTGTGGAATTCGCCGCGCTCGCCGCACGGATCCACCCCGGCGGGGAGCTCGGCGAGGAGCGTGTCGTCGAACGAGCGCCCCGCGAACCGCGCGTCGAGCTGCATCGTGTCCACGCAGACGAGCCGGGCGCCGAACCCCTGGGCGACGAACCGCGCGGCGAGCGCCCGCGTGTCCTCCCCCCAGAGCGGGAAGAGCGGCACGACGTCGGTGTTCGCGAGGAGGCGCTCGCGATACTCCCGCACGTCCGCGAGGAACAGATCACCGAAGGCGAGGTGCCGCACGTCCGGGAACCGCTCCCGCGCCCGCGCGAGCGCGTCGAGGAACGCCGCCTCGTAGGCCGCGTTCGAGCATGCCGGGTCGAGCTGCACCTCCAGGAGCGGGAGCGCCGCCGCTGCGGCCTGCGCCTCGAGGAGCGCTCGCCGAACGCCGTGGATGCTCACGCGCTCGTAGCCGCGCGTGACGCTCGTCAGGAGTGCGACCACATCGTACCGAGGGTCGTCGCGGAGCGCCGCCAGCGCGAGGCTGGAATCCTTGCCGCCGCTCCAACTGAGAACGATGGGTGTTCGGCTCATCGTGGCGCCGATCGTCGGCGAGTGCGGCCTGCTACGCACCCGCCGACGCCTGCCCGGGCAGGCGTGAGCGCAGCCAGCGGATCTGGCCGCGGTGATTGAGCTCGTCCTCCGCCACGTGGAACCACGCCCAGTGGTGCGTGGCCGGCTGCCGGAGCCAAGGCAGCTCGAACTCGCCCGCGAGCCACGCGTCGTCCACGTCGCGGAGACGCATCAGCGTGCGCTCGCGCAGCGCGCCGAGGCGCTCGCGGTGCCAGGCGACGTCGTGGCCCCGTGCGAACGTCTCGGCTCCAGCTCCGAGCCGGAGCGCCGCGCCCCACTCGGCCCACTCCGCCCCCTCGGGCGCGCGCCGCTCGAGCGTGGTGCTCTGGAAGTACCACTCCGTGGCGGCCACGTGGGCCAGCAGTGCGCCGATCGAGTTCGCCCGCGCGTCGTGACGGTGCTCGAGGTCGGCCGCCGTGAGGCCATCCACGGCGGCGAGGGTGGTCTCCCTCGCGTAGCCGAGCATGGCCACGATCGCACCGACGAGCGGCGTGTAGCCCGGCGCGGGCACGAGGAGGGTCGAGGGCGATGGCATGGATCAGGGCGATGTTGGGACTCCGGTCGTCCGTCCGACGCTCGGCTTCAGCCGCGGGTGATCTACGGGAGCGGCGGGCGCCCGAACCTAACCTGGGTACGATGGTCCGCGCCGCACTGCCCTGTCCAGCCACCCAACCGTGGACTGGCTTACCATGACCATCTACTCGTCGTCCTCGGCATGCCCCGTCTCGGCCTCGAACTGCACCAGCTCCTCCGGCGTCAGCAGCCGACTGGCCACCCAGTGACTGAGCGAGTCTGGCGTCGGCGCGTTCACCGGCACTTCGCCCCGGAGCACGCGCTCGGCGAAGTCGCGCACGAGTGCCGCCTTGCCGATGTGCCAGAGCGCCACTGCGGTCGTGCGGGCACCGAGCGGCTCTCGTGCCGGCGTCCCCCCATCCCTGACGATGCTCCGCAGGTACCCGGCGATGTCCACCTCCGTCGCGTCGGCGGCGACCATGCCGAGGATGATCGCCGCTTGCTCATCCAGCCATGCTCGATCGGCCGGGTCATGACGCTCGAAGAAGTAGGCGAGCACGCGTCGGAGCGTCGGGCCCGCCGGCTCGCCGCGATCCACCCAGTTGCTGGCCTTGCTCGAGATGATCGTGGGCTTCATGAGACGGGCGCTCTCCCTCGGTCGCGCGTACATGGAACGCCATGACGACACCGGGTTCGTCCACCACCAATCTCACGGTGTGTGCGCCGGCTCCGCAACGAGCGCCACGTTAGATGCCCCCTGACCGGCTCTGACGTGGAACCCAGTGGCACAGCCGAAAGGGGGCCCAGTAGGAGCTTCGACGTGCCGGTTGCGAAGAGAATCGGCCGGCCCATGTATATCATCCCGAACATGATTCACTCCCGTCCATGGTGGACCCTGATGCCGTCAGTCGCGCGCGCTGCCGCTCCAGGTACCGGCGTGCGCCAGCGTCCGTCGTGAGCGAGATCGCCCTCTCGTACGCCCGCACCGCCTCCTCCGTGCGCCCCGCCTCGCCCAGCAGGTGCGCGCGCGTCGCCCACGCGGGCTGGAAGCGCTGCGCGGCCTCCTCGGTGATCGCGTCGAGTGCCTCGAGCCCCGCCCGCGCGCCCTCGACGCGCCCCACCGCCGCCGCGTGGGCGACACGCGCGCCGAGCGTCGGCGCGATCGAGAGGAGCGCGGCGTAGAGCGTCCGCAGCGCGCGCCAGTCGGTCACGCCGGAGGTGGCGCGCGCGCAGTGGACGGACTGGATCGCCCCCTCGATCTGGAAGCGCCCCGGCCGCCCGATCGCGCGCGCGCGATGGAGCCACCCCTCACCGAGCGCGATGAGCTTCGCGTCCCAGAGCGAGGAGTCCTGCTCGTCGAGCGGCACGAACGCGCCGGCCGCTCCGCGCGCGGGGGCGCGCGCGAGGGAGAGCGAGATGAGCGCGGCGAGCCCCAGCGCTTCGGGCTCGCCGGGGAGCAGCTCGGCGAGCGTGGTGGCGAGGTACAGCGACTCGTCGGCGAGCGACTCGCGCGGCTCTGGGCCGGCGACGAGGGGGAAGTCGATCGCGTACGCGCCGTAGATCGCCTCGAGCACCGGGGCGAGGCGCTCCGGCATCTGGCCGCGCTCGGGCACCACGAACGGGATGCGCGCGTCGCGGATGCGGCGCTTGGCGCGCACGAGCCGCTGCGCCATCGCCGACGCCGGGATCGCGAACGCGCGCGCGATCCTGTCGGCGTCGAAGCCGAGCACCGCTTGGAGCATGAGCGGCGTGCGCACGGCCGGATCGATCGCCGGGTGCGCGCAGACGAAGAGCAGCGCGAGCCGCCGGTCGGGGATGGCATCGGGATCGAGCTCCTCCACGGTCGCCAGCGCGCCGCCGCGCGCGACGTCGTCGAGCGGGTCCTCCAGCCGGTGCGCCGCCGAACGGCGGAGGTCGCGCCGGCGGTTGCGGGCCACGGTGAGGAGCCAGCCCTCGGGGTTGCTCGGCACGCCGGTCTCCGGCCACGTGCGCAGCGCCTGCGCGAAGGCGTCGGCGAGACAGTCCTCGGCGCACTCGATGTCGCCGTCTCTCGCGGCGAGGATGGCGAGCAGGCGGCCGTAGGCGGCGCGCGCCAGCGACTCGGCGCGCGCCGCGACGTCGTGCGTCATCGGCCGAGCGAACGCGACCGCCTCACGTCACGTTCGTCCACGCGCCGTCGACGACGCGGAGCGCCGAGGGGCGGATCTCCACGGTCCCCCACCGCGCCGCCGGGCACTTCTCTGCCCAGGCGATCGCCGCGTCGAGATCGGGGACGTCGAGCATGAAGATGCCGGCGAACGCTTCTTTGGTGTCGGCGAAGGGACCGTCCTGCACCTGGAGCTTCCCCTGCTTCACCGACACGCTCGTGGCGCTGGCGACGGTCTGGAGAATCTCGGCCGAGAGGAGCACGCCGGCGCCGTCGAGCTCCCTGGCGTAGGCCCTGAAGGCGGCCTTCCCTTCCTCGATGGCGGCCTCGGAGATCGTGGAGACGGCGGGCTGTGGGTAGTGGATGAGGAGAGCGTATCGCATGGTCGGATGTCCTCCGTAGGGTGATGATGACGCCGGACATCCGAATGACGGAAGAGCCGTGGCCGGATCGACACCGCTCGCGCAGCGGCTCGGCGCGTCGAGCCTATGAGGCGGGAGGCACCTGCACCGTCGCCGCTTCCGTGGGCCAGGCACCCATCAGCATGGGCTGGTACGGATAGACCGCCGCACGGAACACGCCGCCCTTCACGGCGGGATCCGACTCGGCGATCGCCCGTGCCGCCGCGAGCGACGGCGCCCGCACCACCACCAACGCGAAGCTGTCGGCCGTCGGCACGAGCGTCCGCCCTCCGAACACGAGGAGGCCATCGATCAGCAGTTGCTGCGAGTACGCCCAGTGCGCGCCGGCGAGCGCCCGCTCCTCCGGCGTGGCGCCCTCGGTGAGCATGGCGAGGCGATTGGGATGGAGCGTGTACGCGAAGATGCCCTGAGGAATCTGCTGTGGATCGGCGATGTGCATGGCGGAGACAGGGTGAATGGGATCGTCAGCCGTACCGCGTCACCGGCCGGCGGCACGTTGCAGTGAATCGAACGGACCACGTACGAGGAGCGCGCCGTACACCGCCGCGAGCACCGCCAGCGGCACGAACGCGAGCCACAGCGCCGGCGATGCCGCGCCGGCGACGAGCGCCCGCAGCAGGCTGAGCGCGCTGACGAAATACAGCGCGAGATTCGCGAAGACGATCGGCCGGCCGTAGATGCCGCCGAGGAGCGCCGTCCGCTGCAGCCAGTTCAGCGCCGCCACCCCGAGCCATGCCGCGGCGAGCAGTTGGCCGAGCCAGGCGGCGGCCGGCGGGAAGCCCGGGGCCAGAGCCGGCAGCACGGCGTCGGCGCCGAACAGCAGCGCGATCGCGCCGAGCAGGAGGACGGTCGCGCTGACGCGGGAAAGGAGAGAGGAGATCACGCCGGAACGATACACGAACGTGCGTGGCCCAGCTATCCGCCTGAGGTCGGCTGTGTAGCCGCCGTCATTCAAGCGCGAGAGAGGCCATCGGGGGAGCGGCTCCTCAGTGGCTCGCATCGATCCCTTCGCCGATCCTTGACGACCGCTCGCCGCCGCCAACATTCACTTCCGGGGAGTCACGCGCCAGGTCACCATCTGGAGGGACCCATGTATCTGATCCGCGAGATCATGTACTGCAAGCCGGGCAAGGTGCGCCCGATGGTCGAGAAGTTCACGGCGATGTCGCGGGTGGGCGAGAGGCTCGGCATGCC
Source organism: Gemmatimonadaceae bacterium (assembly GCA_035760785.1). Classification (GTDB taxonomy): domain Bacteria; phylum Gemmatimonadota; class Gemmatimonadetes; order Gemmatimonadales; family Gemmatimonadaceae; genus JADGGM01. The sequence continues at coordinate 51,169 of DASTSH010000160.1, forward strand.
ACGCATGCGCGTCATGACCGACTTCTCCGCCGAGCGGTACTGGACCGTGGTCGCGGAGATGGAGGTGCCGGACCTTCAGGCGTTCGAGCAGATGATGTCGTCGCCCCAGGGCTCGGCGGAGGACATGAAGCAGATGGAGGAGATCATGCAGGGGTATCACGATCTCGTGGACTACGGGAAGCGGGAGATCTACCGGATCGAGGGGTGAGCGCCGCTGGACGCCGCCCCCAGCGGCCGGCTTTCGCTAGCGACTGGATGCGTGGTCAGGCGCGCGGAACGGCCAGAGATGACTGAGAAGGATGCCGCCGACGAGGGCGAGCCCGAGCGACACCAGTCCAGCGGGCCAGGTCAGCAGCAGCCGCAGTGGCCGGCTCGAGTGATCTCTGACGGCCAGAGCGAGCGCGAGGAGAATCTCCAGGGTACCCACGCTCGCGGCGGCCGCTACGGCTCGCCCGTGGCGCCCGAGCCTCTGGACGCATTGCACCTCGAGCAAGCCGTAGCAGAGCCCCAGCCACGCGAGGGCCGCCGTACCCGCGATGACATGGATCACGAAGTCGTGCCACGGAAGTGTGCCCTGCAGCTGGTCCACATAGCGCCACACGTCGGACAGCGAGAAGAGCGCACCGACAGCGGCGGTCGCAATCGGAAGCTGGACCACGCGTGGCCAATGTTCGAAATCCGGAACCGACGGCAATTTCGACCTCCTCACGGGCACCATCCCTTCAACTGGCGTGATCGCTCGGTGAACACGACGGCGGCATCGTTCATTCCCCACGCGCGTACCAGTCCACCACCCGCATCGCGCGCAGCGTGATCCAACGATTCGGCGCGCCGACTGGTCCAGCCAGCTCCTCGTGCAGCGTCCTGCGGTGTCGCACGTCGAGCGGCCAGCGCCCGTCGCCCTGGCGCCGCTCGCGCACGATCGCGATGGCCTCGTCCACTCGCGCGTCCGGCCTCACGCCCGCCGCGCGCAGGTAGTCGAGCGCGCGGAGCACGTCGTAGTGCCAGAGCGTCGGGAACGCGAACCGCGTCCACGCCGGGTCGATGATCTCGCCGGTCGACAATCTGCGGAGCAGGCGACGCTCGAGGAGATACTCCTCCGCGCGCCCGCGCGCGTCCGTGACCGCCGGCGCGGCGCCGAACGCCTGCTCGAAGGCGAGCAGCCCTTCGAGCACGCAGAGGGTCGTGTGGAACGACGACCGCACGGAGCCGCGCTCCGCCTCGCAGTTCCAGCCGCCATCCGCAAGCTGCTCGCTCAACAGGCGATCGACCAGCCGGTCGCTGCGCGCGCCGAAGTACGCGCCGAGCGCGACGACTCGGCCGTTGATGCACGGCTCGACCTCACCCTCGAAGAAGGGCGAGTCTCCGAATCCGGGCCCCCAGGTGACGTGCTCGCGAACGCGATCGATCGCGGCGCCTGCACGCTCGCTCGCCGGGTCGAGTCCCAGGTCGCGCAGGAACACCAGCGTGTACATGTTCGACCACCAGAACGGCGTGGCGACGCCATCGCCCCACTGGCCGTCGGGGCGCTGCTGGTCGAGCAGCAGCCGCCCCCACCCCTCCGTCGCGACGCGCGACCGCTCGGCCGCGACGAGGTCCGGGGGCGCGCCGGTGAGGTCGCGCATGACCTGCCAGCGGATCGAGGGGTCGGCGTCGAGGAGCCAGTCGATGACGGCGTCGCTCGAGGATCGAGAGTGCGTGTCGCCATGCGTGAACGTCATGCGGTCGTGGTTTCCGTACGAGCGTTGGCCCCGAGATGCGGGCGTGGGTGGAGCCGCGGCGGAATCACAGGCACACTCCCCGCACCCCGCACAGCACCGCGAGCGCGTAGAGCCACAGCAGGACGAAGCCGACGGCGAGAAACGCCAGCAGGAGCACCGCGCGGCCGGATCGGCGCGTGAGATGCAACACGAACGGGACGCCCGTCAAGAGGCTCAGCACGTACGGGCCCGTCTGCGCGACCAGTGAATTGCCAGCCGGCCGTGGCCAGACCCACAGGAGGTAGGCCGTCATCGCGATGAGAGGGAGGCCGATCGCGGCCGCCAATGCCCAGCGGTCCTTCAGGGTCATGGGACTCCGGTCGGTTGCGGACGAACGACAGGGCGCAGTCGCAAAGCCGCGGGGCCGCGGCCGCGTCAGAAGAAATCGCGCAGAAACGCCGCCGCGTCATCCGAGATGCCGGCGATCTTGTTCGTCGCCTGCCGGTAGAACTTGAAGTTCAGCTCGGTCTCGGGTCGCCCGTCGTTCCAGTCGGAAAACGCCTTGAGCTCCCGCCGCCCGAGGCGCCGCTTTGCGATGGCGGTGCGCTTGATGGTGATGCTCACGCGCGGCGTCTGCCGGGCGATCCCACTCTGCTTCGCGATCGCTTCGGCCGAGGTGACGATGCCGCTCGCGATGAGACCAGGGCCGCCTTCGTTCTCGCTCGCGAAGATGAAGATCGTGTCACCTTCGGCGATGTGCTTGCCACCGTACATCGTCTTCTGGGCGCTGAACGCGAAGGTCTCCGCGCACGGGTCGTCGACTTCGGCTTTGATCGCGAAGATCATGTTCCTCGGCTCGCATCGTTGATCGCATGCCCGCGTGCGGAGTCGGTGGCCGAAGCGTCCGCTCCATCATCAGCTCACCGATCCGCTACATCGACTCATCAGGTAGCCGCGCGAGAGCGCCGCCCCCGCGAGACGACCGCCGCCTCGAGGAGCGCGGCGCCCGCGACGCCCAGCGCATAGGCCGCGAGGTCACGCGGGTCGAACCCGCTCCCCAGCACGAGTTGCCCGATCCCCGTCGCGCGAAGCGCGTCGAGCCACGGCGTATGGTACAGCTGACTCACCTCGACCGCCACGCAGATCGCATACGCCGCCCAGCACCGCTTCGCCAGCCGGGCGCCGGGAGCCAGCGCGCCCACCCACCAGGCGATCATCGACGCCCAGAGCGCATCGCCAAGGACGTCCAGCGCGGCCGGCCCGAGCGCACCGCCGCGTACGTGCACGAGCAGCCCGACCGCGATCGTCGCCAGCGCTGCCGCGATGTAGCCCGTGCGCGCACGAGACATTGGTGATCTGAAGGTCGGAAACTGGTGGTCCAGCGAGATCCGTGAACGAGGGCCCCGGCTACCGCCGCCGCGCCGCGATCACACGGTCGCGATGACGATGGACACGCGGCGCGGTGCCGGCAACCCGTCGGCACGTCCCGCGTAGTACCGCCGCACGGCCTCCTCACGCGAGAGAAACCGCGCGTCGGAGAAGCCGAGCGACCGCAGCATCGTGCCGACGCCATCCGGCGTGAAGTAGCTGATCCACGGCTCGCCGAGCGATGCGGCGCCTTCGGCGAGCTTCGCCCCCGGCGACTCGGCGTCGGGGTTCGGCTGCGCGAACGTGAACACGATCTCGCTCCCCTTCGGGAACGTCAGCACGGCACGCAGCGTGGCCTCGATCGCATCTCGCGTGAGGTACATCGTGACGCCGAGCCAGGAGAAGAACGTGCGCTTCGCGGTGTCGACGCCGGCGCGCGCGAGCCCCGCGGCGAGCGTCTCGCGCTCGAAGTCGATGCCGGCGAAGCGCAGGTTCGCCGGGATCTCGATTCCCGTCGCGGCGAGCGCCGCGCACTTCGCCCCCTGGCTCGCCGGGTGGTCGACTTCGACGATCGCGAGACTGCGTGCCCACGCCGGTTGCCGGTAGGCGAAGGTGTCGAGTCCCGCACCGAGCAGCACGTACTGCTCGGCGCCGTTCTCGACGGCCGTCCCGAGCGCATCCTCGGCGAACCGGCTCCGCAGGACCACGTGCGAGCGCAGTCCGCGCATGGCCGGCGTCTGCAACTCGTCGGCGCGCGCGCGGATCTGTGCCACGATCTCCTCATCGAGCAGCCGCGCGACCACCGTGTCGTTCAACACGGGCGGCTCGCCATCGATGAGGAGGTGCGCCGCCCGCAGCGCGGCGACCCCGCGCGCGGTGCGGCTCGCGGCGCGCGGGGCGTCCATCGTCCCCGCGTCGTCGAGCGACGTCACGAGTGGTGTTCCGGGTGTGTCGTGCCGCACGGCATCACCTTCACTGGGGCTCGGAGAGCGCACTGATCGTCACGTAGTATCCATCCGGATCCCGGAGGGAGAACTCCGCCGTTCGAGTGTTCGGGTTCACATGCGGCTCCTCTTCGAACCGGTCGACGAGCGTGCGTGCCCGCTTCAGGGCCATGTCGTAGTCGTCGACACGGAAGAACAGGAGGAGGCCGTTGCCAGGCGATGCCTCGTCCGGGCTCCTCAAGGAGGGATGCTCATGCGCGCCCCACTGGTGGAGGCAGAGCAGGACGGTTCCGTCGGCATCCAGGATCTGACCGAAGTAGTCATGCGCCGGAAGCCTTTCGGGCTGGCTGAAGAGCGACTGGTACCATCTGAAGCTGGAGGGAACGTCGCGAACGCCGATGACCGTCCATGTGCGTTTCATCGTACCTCCTCCGCCATGAGGAGACGCGGCAGCACCTCGTCGTTGTCGGCCAGGTGCGCCGCGACGATGGCATTCACCGCTGGGTGCGCAGCCTGGAGATCGCGAAGGATGTCGCCGGTCGAACACACCGAAGGCTGTCGAAAAGTGGAGGCTCGTGCTCATCTGACGCCGGGTGCACCGGCGAGCACTGACTGCCCGAGCGCAATGATGGTCGTTTCGGCTTGCGCTCGCCAGTTGTTCGCCAGGCACTCGTACTTTGCCGCGCGCGCGCCCGGTGCAACGACTCGTTGACTTGCCCGCCTGCTACCAGTGCCGCAGCCGAGCCACGAGCCCAATGGCGTCCATACACGCGTGGGCGGCAACGACCGGCCAGAGCCGCCGCGTCCGGATGTAGTACCACGTGAAGACGACGGCGATCGGCAAGATCCCGATCACCGCGAGCGATCCCTGGTACGTATGCACCGCGAATCGGAGCGCCACGCTCACCAACGCCGCGGCGCGCCACCCGACGCGCGGCTGCAGGCGTTGCACGAAGTAGCCGAGCCAGAGCAGCTCCTCGAAGACCGGGTTGATCAGCGAGAGCAAGACGATCGCCAGCGGACCGGCGGCAGGTCCGGGGAACGGACGGTCCGCCGCCATCGCGGATGCGGTGTGCGGATTGATCGCCGCGAAGCAGATCCACACGAAGGCGCAGCTCGCGTAGGCGCCCAGAAGCACTCCGAGGCCCCGCAACATGTCGACAGGCGTAGGACGACCGGCGATCGTGACCGGATCCCAGCCACGCCGTCGCAGAATCGGGACGAGGACGGCGGCCAACAGGACTTCGTAGAACAGAAGGGAGTAGAGATGGCGGTCGGTGAACGCATACGTCCTGATGGCCATTGCCCCTCGCCACCACCAGCGAGCGAGCATGAGGCCGACCGTGAGCGCCGCGACGATACAGACCTCGAGCCACTCCGACCGATGCTCTCGCTCCGCCTCTTCGCCCTGCTCCGGAGCTGTCGCCAGTTCGCTCATCAATTACAGGGTGATTGTCGGGCTGCGTCCGAGTTCGGCTGCAAGGGCGCCGACGTGAGCGCCCGGACGATCAGGGTCACACCTGAAGGCGAGCGGCGCAGGCGCCGCGCCGCAAGCCCGCTCGACAACTCGAGTACCGGTTGCTGCGACACGTCAGGTCGCGTGCACGGGAGTCGCGAGCGGTCGGGTGAGGAGCAGGTGCCCGCTCTCGACGTAACCGGCGCGCGCGTACAGCCGCCGGGCATCCTGGCTCTCCGGCCCGACCTCCACGTGCAACGCGCGCACCCCCTTCCGCGCGGCCTCGGCCCGCGCCGCGGCGAGCAGCCCCGCGCCCGCCCCGCGCCTCCGAGAGGCTGGGCGCACGTAGAGGTCATCGATGAATCCGCGCAGGCCGCCGTACTCCATGCTGAAGGACAGCGTCAGGACGAGGTACCCGGCGGCTGCGCCGCCGTCCAGCGCGAGCCAGACATCGCCGAGCCGAGGATCCGCCAGTAACGCCCCGAAGGCCCCGGCGGCTGCCTCCTCCGGCAGCGAGAAGCCCGCCTCGGCGTAGAACTCCCGCATGAGCGCCACCAGCGTCGGTACGTCCCCTGCACTCGCCGGCCGCACTTCCACTGCCATGCCACCTCCCGATCGATGACGGACGGAGCCGCCGAACGCGAACCTCACCGACAAGCGCCGCTCGTCCATGTCCAGGATCGTCCGTCGGGCGCGATCGCGTTCAGCGTCAGCGCCGTCGCCTCGTCAATCGGCGGGCGGGCGGGGCTCGCTGGTACGCGCGGCGCCTGACTTGGGGAACGCCAACCGATCCCCCGCCACCAGAAAGCCGAGGATTCCGCCCACGAGCGCGAAAGCGGGAGCGGGGAACAGGAGCGCGGCGGCGCTCCCGCCGACCACGGCGCCCAGCGTCAGATGGGCAAAGAGTCGTCCAATGGGTACGTGCCGCCAGGGGGTGAGCGTCGCCAGCGGGGCGAGGACCGCGCCACAGGCGCCGCCGATGAACGCGCCCAGGATTGCACCGAAGCGCCACTGCGACATGTCGAACTGCCCCTCCCGGATGCTGATCGCGAAGACGAGCGCGTCGAGGGCGATCGCGCCCGCGAGCGCGCCAAGGGGCATGCCAGCGAGCGCAAGCCCAAGCAGGACAGTGATCACTCGGCGTGTGGGCATGCCTTTCCGATCGAGGGTGTCGTCAGGTCGCCGCCGCGGCGACGGGCGTCTTCGCGCGGAGGCGATAATGGAGCCGCTGGCGCCGCGTCGTCAGGCGCAAGCCGTGGTCAGACCGCCGCTCGCGTGCTCGCCCCGTCCGAGGCGACGGCGGCGAGCACGAGCGCCAGCGCCGCGGGCAGGTAGAACAGCCCCACGCTCGCGGCCCCCAGTAAGACGAACACGCCGAGCAGGACGGCAGCCGCCCCGGCGAGCCGGCGACGCGTTGCGGGCCGCCTGGCGAGCAAGGGGAGCGCGGTCAGGAGAACGGGCAGCAGTAGCGCGATGAGGGCGCGCGGGCCATTCACCGCCAGCAGGGTCGCGGTGCCGGTCGCCTCCACCCGTGTGGGAGCCTGCTCGGCGCTCACGTGGATGGCCGAGGTGGCCCATCGGTAAGCAGGCCCCAGGAGGAAATACGCCGCCACAGCGGCGGCCCAGGCCAGCGCGAACCAGCCCGCCACGCGGCGGACGCTCATGAGTCCTCCTCTATTCTTCGCTGTCCGTCCTACCTGACGCGGAGCTCACCGGCAAGCGCCAGCTCGCCAGGCGAATAGATGCAAGATCCGAATGACTCTCGCCAGCCTCTCACCTGGAGGCCCATCCGCGCCCGTCCGGCGCAGCGACGCGTCAGAGTTAGGAGCGCGGCGTGAGCGCGCATTCCGTGGCCCTTCCGTCTACTGCAGCGCTTCGCGAGATGGTTAAGGCTCGGCGCTGAACCGGTCCAGGAGCGCCCCGAGCGCGAGAAACTCGTCCTCGCCCTCCGGCTCTCCGGCGATGGCGTCCTGGTACGCTTGGACTGCTCGGTATTCACGTTCGGACCGGATCGTGCCACGGGCCCGTACCTTTGCTATCAGGGCCTGGTCGCGTTCCCTCACATGGGACCGGGCTCTTCGCGCTCGAGGGCGGCGATCATCAGGAGGGCGCGCTCGCGGAGCTCGGACGCGTTCTCCCGCTTGGACGGCGGACGCGTCATCACTCGCCGGCCTTGTCCCAGAACCGCGCCAGCGCGCCGGAGCGCGCCGTGGCGGCGTAGACCGGGGCCATGAGAATACACAGCACCACGACGAGGGCCAGCAGGCCTGGCAGCGGCGGAGGGTCCGGACGCAGCGCGATGAGCGGG
>DASTSH010000161.1:0-4899 GCA_035760785.1 Gemmatimonadaceae bacterium
CCCCCCCCCCCTCGCTGCCGCTCCCGATTCCCGATGCCCTGGTCCCGAGTCCCGCTCACGTCCCGCGTCCCGCCTCACGCGCGAACCGCCGCCCTCCCCCCCTTCGCGTCCGGCCGCGCCGGGGACCCCGGCGCCGCGCCCGATGCGGTCTCCGCCTCGAGAAAGCTCACGTCGTGCTGGTGCGCCTTGAGCAGCGCGCTGAACGCCGCCTTGTCGCTCGCCTTCAGGTACGCCTCCTTCGGCTCCACCACCCCGCCGTCCACCAGCTCGATCAGCGCGTCGTTCAGCATCACCATCCCCAGCCGCTTCGACGTCTGCAGGATCGACGGGATCTGGAACGTCTTCCCCTCGCGGATCAGGTTCGAGATGGCGGGGATGCTCAGCAGCACCTCGCGCGCCGCCGCGCGCCCGCCCCCGATCTTCTTGCACAGCACCTGCGAGATCACCCCCTTCAGCGACTCGGAGAGCATCACCCGGATCTGCTCCTGGCGGTCCGCCGGGAACTGGTCGATCAGCCGGTCGATGGTGCTCACCGCGCTCGTGGTGTGCAGCGTGCCGAACACGAGGTGGCCGGTCTCCGCCGTCTCGATGGCGATGCTCACGGTCTCGAGATCGCGCAGCTCGCCCACCAGGATGATGTCCGGGTCCTCGCGCAGCGCCGCGCGCAGCGCGTGCTTGAAGGAGCTGGTGTGCACCCCCACCTGCCGCTGCGTGATCACGCACCGCTTGTTCTCGTGCACGAACTCGATCGGGTCCTCGATCGTGATCACGTGGTCGCTGCGCGTGCGGTTCACGAGGTCGATCAGCGAGCACAGGGTGGTGGACTTCCCCGAGCCGGTGGGGCCGGTCACGAGCACGAGCCCGCGCGGCAGGTGGCAGAGCCGCTGCACCTCCTCGCTGAGCCCGAGCTCCTCCACCGATACCACCTTCGCCGGGATCACGCGGAACACCGCGGCCGCGCCCTTGCGATCCTTCAGCGCGTTGCAGCGGAAGCGCGCCACCCCGGTGATCTCGTGCGCGAAGTCGGTGTCGTTGAGCTCCGCGTACTCGGCGCGGTTGCGGTCCGGCATGATCGAGCGGAGCATCGCCTCGAGCCCGGCGTTGTCGAGCGGGCCCTGCGTGTCCATGCGCACCATCTCGCCGTGCGTGCGGAGGATCGGCGGCTCCCCCACGCGGAGGTGCAGATCCGACGCGCTCCGCTTCACCATCTCCTCGAGCAGGAACTCGATCTCGGCGCGGCGCGCGCTCTCGTTCTCGTCGCGGCCGCCGCCCACGCGCACCTCGGCGCGCGGCTGCGCCGGCGTGGCGGGCGCGGGCGCCGCGGCGGGCGGCTCGCCGGCGGCCGGCGTGGCATCTCCCGCCACGCGGACCTCGGCGCTCGCGCCGCCCGCGCCGAAGTGCACGCGCGCGGCGAACGCGGCGTCGCCCAACCGGTAGGAGAAGGTGACGTCGGCGCCGGCGTCGATCTGGCGCTGCGCCGCCGCCGGGGCGATCTCGCGCACCAGCGACAGGAGCTGCGCCGTCGTCAGCGGCTGCTTGGTGACCGGCCGAGGGGCGTCGCCGATCTCGAGACGCGCCACATCATCGGCGGTGAGGAGAAGCGCGGTGCCACGATTGTCCAGCAGCGCGGCCAGGAAGCGGTCCAGTTGAGCCATGTCAGTCGAGCGGGCGCACGCACTCGATCAGCACACGGTTCACCAGGCGCACCCCCTGATCGGTGTACAGCGTCAGGAAGCGGTCGGTGCTGTCGTTCAGGAAGTCGAGCAGCCGCGGGCGATCGGCGCGCACCTCGAGGCGCATCGACCCGAAGTGCGTCACCCCGCCGGCGAGCGTGATCTCGAGCAACGCCATCGGCGCGGACGCCCGGATCGCCTCCGCCTCCTCGTCCAGCGGGAGCCCGGACACCTCCACCACCCGCGACTTCGCCACGAGCAGCACCTCGCCTGACGGCAGCTCCAGTGGGAAGAACGGCTCGGGCTCGTTGAACAGCGCGGAGGGCTCCTGATGCGACGAGTGACCGAGGAGCGGCGGCTGCACGAACACGAAGCCGTGCACCCCCTCGCCGCTCATCATGGTCAGCGTCACCTCGAGCCGCTCCTTCTCGATGCGGTATTCGTCCACGATTCTCACACGTGTGCTCGCGCGTCGGGGTCACATTGAGGGAGTCCATGAGAGACGCATCACGTGGAGGCGAGTCACGCGCGGGGCAGGCTCCCGCCGGCGGCCGCGGGACGGGGGTCAGAATGACCGCCTCCGGGCGCCCCTTCGGTCAGGGCTACGCGTGCAGGTGGACCTCGCGCTCGTACATCTCCCGTCGCTCGAGCTGCACGGTCACGTGCTGGATGCCGAACAGCTTCATCGCATCGACGGTGTGCTCGAGCACGTGCTGGTGGCGCTCCGGCTCGCGAACGATCGCGTGGACGCTCATCGCGATCACGCCCGACGCCACGCTCCACACGTGCAGGTCGTGCACGGACTCCACCCCCGGGATGGCCTCGAGCTGGGCGCGGACGGCACCGAGGGAGATGTGCGACGGCGTGGACTCGAGCAGCACGTCCACCGAATCGCGCACCAGCCCCCACGCGGAATGCACGATGAGCAGGGTGACGACGATGGAGGCGATGGGGTCGGCGGCGACCCACCCGCTGAAGTGGATGAGGAGCGCGGCCGCGACGGTGCCGATGGAGCCGAGGAGATCACCGAGCACGTGCAGGTACGCGCCGCGCATGTTGAGGCTTCCCTCGCTCGCCGGGTGAAGGACGCGCGCCGAGACGAGATTCGCGACGAGTCCCACCACCGCCACCAGGAGCATCAGCCCGCCCCCCACCTGCTCGGGGGTGCGCAGGCGCATCACGGCTTCCCAGATGATGAACACCGAGATGCCGAGCAGCATGGCGCCGTTCACGAACGCCGCCAGGATCTCCAGGCGGAGATAGCCGTACGTGCGCTTCGCCGTCTCCGGGCGGCGGCTGAACCACGCGACGAACAGCGACAGCGCGAGCGCGGCGACGTCGGCGAGCATGTGCCCGGCGTCGGCGAGGAGGGCGAGGGAGTTCGCGAGGAGCCCCCCAACCACCTCGGCCACGAGGATCACGGTCGTGATGGCGAGGGCAATGCGGAGCCGGCGTCCCTGATCGGCGGGATCGGCGTGCGCGTGGGCGTGGCCCGGGGCGTGCGCGTGGCCGTGATCGTGGCCGTGGCCGTGAGCGTGATGGGTATGCGAATGGACCATGTCGTTCACGTGGCGGCGCGACTCGCCGCCGGGCGACCCATGGCGGGCCCCCTGACGGCCAGATCGGCCGCGGTTAAGATCAGATCGTGCTCTGGCGCATCCTGGCGATTCTCGTGCTCGTGCTGGTGAACGCGTACTTCGTCGCGGCGGAGTTCGCGATCGTGCGCGCGCGCCGCGCGCGCCTGGAGGCGATGGCGCGCGAGGGGGACCGGCTCGCCGGTCTCGCGCTGCGCGCCACGAGCGCCACCGCGCGCGTGCTGGCGGCGAGCGAGCTCGGGATCACGCTGGCCACGCTCGCGCTCGGTTGGATCCTCGCCGGCTGGCTGCTCACCATCACCCGTCCCTCCGGCACCACCGGCGCGGTGATCGCGCTCATCGCGGCGGCGGTGCTCACGGTGTACCTCCACATCGTGTTCGGCGAGCTGACGCCGCGCGCGGCGGCGCTCGCGCAGCCGGAGCGCCTCGCTCGGCTGCTCGCGCCCGGGCTGCTCGCCTTCGCCTGGATCACCCGCCCCTTCACCGCGGCGCTCGCGGGCTCCTTCCACATGGTGCACCGCCGCATCCGCGAGCATGCACCAGCCGGAGAGTCGAGCGCCGTTCACGGCCCTGACGAGCTGCGGATGCTGGTGGAACAGAGCCAGGAGGTGGGCGCGCTGGAGCGGCAGGATGCGGACCTGCTCGAAGGGGTGTTCGAGTTCTCGGAGAAGAACGCGCGCGAGGTGATGACTCCCCGCACGGAGATCGTCGCCCTCCCGGTGGACGCGACGCTCGACGAGACGCTCGCGTTGGTGGAGGAGAGCGGGCTCTCGCGCTATCCGGTGTACGACGGAACGATTGACAATATCCTGGGGGTGGTGCTGGCGAAAGATCTGCTCCCCATCGCCCACCATCCGCCGGCCCACTTCGACCTGCGCACGCTCGCGCGGCCGGTGCACGTGATTCCCGGGACGCGCGAGGTGGAAGATGTGCTCGCGGATTTCAAGCGGCTCAAGGAGCACCTGGCGGTGGTGCTCGACGAGTACGGCGGCACGGCGGGGATCGTGACCATGGAGGACCTGCTCGAGGAGATCGTGGGCGAGATCCTGGACGAGTACGACGAGAGCGAGCCGGTGCTCCCGCCGGCGCGGTCGGGGGAGATCATCGTGCCCGGGGAGATGAACATCGGGGAGCTGAACGAGCACTACGGGCTCGCGGTCCCGGACACGGAGTACACGACGATCGGCGGCTACGTCTTCGGTACTCTCGGCCGCCTTCCCCACCCCGGCGACAGCATCACGGCGGGAGGGGCGGTGCTCACGGTGCGGCAGATGGACGGGAGGAGAGTGGGGGAGTTGGCGGTGAGGCCGATGGAGCTTGGGGGGGAGGGGGGCCTAGAACCTAGGACCTAGTCGCTGGACCACCATGGAACGCGTGTGGCGTGTAGGGAACTGACGGAAAGAGGAGGGAGGTACGGCGCGTGTAGGCTCGGCTGTAGAGAGAGCCCGCCTACATCCCGCCCTACGCGCGCTCTACCTATCGCCTCTCGCCTACCACCGCCGTCTACACGCCACACGCGTTTCTGGTGGTCTAGCGACTAGGTCCTATCCCCTCCCGAGAGGCTAGGCCCCCCTCGGCAATATCAACGTGAACGTGCTCCCCTCCCCCAGCGCGCTCTCGACCAGCAGATC
>DASTSH010000162.1:0-21055 GCA_035760785.1 Gemmatimonadaceae bacterium
GCCGTACCACGCGGCCGGCCTCGATGCTGGCCGTGATGAAGGGGCGCGAGGGATGCTCCCGGATCGCGAGCAGCCGCTGCTCGAGCTCGTCGGAGAGCAGCGACTGGACGAGCTGCTCCCGCTCGGCCGCCGTCGCGTCCGCCGGCTCGGCCGGCGCCGGCCACACCACCTCCGCCGACGGCCCCACCTGCCCGTGGTAGACGTCGACCGATGTCTGGGCGCTCTTCGGCATCGCGGGCGCGGGGCGCGGCCGCTCGTGCGTCGGCGCGGGGATCGCCCCGAAGCGCCGCACGATCTCCTGCCGCATCGCGGCCGCGTCGAAGTCGCCGACGACGACCACGGCCATGAGATCGGGCCGGTACCAGTCGTGGTAGAACCGCCGGATCGGCCCCGGCTCGGCGTGCTCGATGAGCGTCGTGTCGCCGATCGGCTGCCGCACCAGATACCGCGAGCCGCCGTAGAGCACCGTGTCGTAGTGGGCCCTGATCTTCTTGGAGGCCGTGTCGAGCAGCGAGCGCAGCCGCCACTCGCCCATGATCACGCCACGCTCGGCCACCACCTCGCTGGAGTCGATGGTGATCCCGCCGCTCGCCCAGTCCTGGAGGACGTCGAGCCCCTTCTCCAGGATCGCGTGGTCGTCGCTCGGAAGCGTGAGCATGTACACCGTCTCGTCGGTGGTGGTGTACGCGTTGAGATCGGCGCCGAAGCGCATCCCGCTCGTCTCGATGAAGTCCACGAGCGACTGCTTGGGGAAATGCGTGGTGCCATTGAACGCCATGTGCTCGAGGAAGTGCGCGAAGCCCTGCTGGTCCTTGTCCTCGAGCGTCGATCCCGCGTTCACCACGAGCCGGAGCTCGACGCGGTGCCGGGGGCTGGCGTTCGGGCGCAGGTAATAGCGCATCCCGTTGGGGAGCGTCCCCATCGTGAGCGCGGGGTCGCGCAGCGGCGCCGCCGGGCGCATGCCTGACGAGTGCCCGGGCCCGGCCGCCGCGGTTCCACCGGCCCCGAGGAGGAGCGCGACCCCGACCCCGCCCGCCGCCAGGCGCGCGATGCGTCCGGTCGTTCGCCCGCGCCGCGCCTGCCCCTCGGCGCGCGCCGCGGCCGAGCGCAGGGCACCGAGTGGCGAGAGCCGCCCGTCTTCACTTCGCCGCATGCTCGCCCCCTTGCACCTGCCGATGCACCAGCACGTCGATGAACTGCGCGAGATCGGACTCGCCCATGCCCAACGCGGTGATGACGATCCCATCCTGATCGATGAGGTACGCGTTGCTCAACGGTTTCACGCTCTTGCCGAAGGTGTAGCTCGTGTAGTTCGCCGTGGGCTTGTCGATCCGCCGCCCGTCGGGGCGCGGCAGGTTCCAGTACGGCGTCGAGGTGACGGCGACCGTCAGCCGCGGAATGTGGTACGGCTCCAGCCACTTCCGGAGCATCTCGGCTTCCTCGGCCGGTGTCATCGGCGGCGCGTACACGAAGTGGCCGTGCGTGCCGCTGACGAGGGTGACATCGAGCGTCGGGAACCGCTCGCTCATCCGGCGCAGGGTGGCGAGCGTCGGTCCGCAGCCATCGCGGATGTCTCCCAGCGGATCCATCTGGACGCAGTCCACGCCGTCCACGAAGACGAGATAGCTGACGTGGCCGGGCGTCGGGCGTGGCGTGCTCCCCGCCGCGCTCGGAAGCCAGTAGTCGGCCGCGATCGTCGGCGCGTGCTCGCCGATCGGGAGAGGCAACGCTTCGGGGCGCTCTCGCAGCCACTCCGCCCACATGTTCCGCTCCAGTGAGACCAGCGCCGCCGTGCCGTGGCGCAGGCTGTCGAGCATGACCTGGAGGCCCAGCAGCTCCTGCACGGCGGCGAACACCACGAGTCGTCCTCCGCCTCCCCCTCCCATCTCCTGATACTTGTCCGACTCGCGCTCCTCCGGCGTGAGCGAGTCGGCCACGGCCACGATCCACCGCGCCGCGCGTCGCGATCGAGCGGTGTCACCGGCACCCTTCGCCTCGGTCATGAGCTTGGCGTAGATCTGCATGCGATCCATCCGGTCCGCGCTCCCTCCGTGCGCGCGCGAGACCAGGATCTGCTCGGCGGCATCCAGGCGTGCGGGGCGCGCGCGAAGATAGCTCTCGACCGCGGTGTCCTGGACGGCCTTTCGCTCCTTCGTGTCCTTTGCCGGTACCGCAGCCACGCGCCGGGCCACCAGCGCGCTCGCATCCGCGTCGCGGCCGGCCATGAGATAGAGCGCGAGCAGCGGGGCGTAATCGTCGAGCTTCGCCGTGGCTTCGGGAAAGCGCGCCACGCACCGCGTGGCGGCCTCCGCCACCGGCGCGGGCAGTGGCTTGGAGCGTTCGCGCGGATCGCGCGGCACCGTGTCGCGCCATAGCGTGAGCGCCTCGTGGCGCTGCACGCCGCGCTCGACCCGCTGGACCGCCGCCAGGCACAGGTCGACGGTGGCGTACGTCGAGACCTGCACCGTCGTGTCCGGCCACGCGAAGCGCGTCTGCGCGGCCGCGGGCGCGTCGGATGCCGCGAGCGCGAGCGCGCTCCCCGCCAGCATCACGGCGATCGACCGGCACGCGTTCCGCACGCGTCTGGTTGGATGTCTCATGTCAGATTGCATCGATCGTCGAGGTGAAGCTGAAGTCGCGCGCCTTGAGCGGCGGCACGATCGCCGGAGTGAGCGGCTCGGACTGATCGTACGGGTTCTTCACGGGGCGGAACACAGGCACCGGCACGCCGAGCTGCTCGATGGCGTTGAGCACGAACAGCGGCGACTCCGTGAAGCGGAAGTTCTTCACCGCCTTGGTGATCTTTCCGTGCTCGATGAGCCAGAGTCCATCGCGCGTGAGCCCCGTGGCGAGCACGCTCTTCTGATCCAGACCGCGGACGTTGGAGAAGCGCGTCACGAGCAGCCCGCGCTGGGTCGTGGCGATCATCTCCTCGATGGACGTGGTCCCCCCGCTCATCCGGTAGCCGGTCATCCCACGCAGCGCCGCATTCACGTTCAGTCTCCCGAGGGCGTAGTCGCGGTCGTAGGCGAGGTTCGTGAGCACTCCCTTGTCGACCCACGTCACCGGCTGCATCCACGGCGTGGGGAGAATGCCCAGCTCGGGATCGGCCGGGTCGTGGCTGATGGTGATCCGCTCGTCGACCACCTTGAGCCCGAGCTTCGTGCGCCAGAGGTGCAACGCGTCATCGGGCGCCAGCGCCCACGGGCCAAGCCCGCTCTCGGCGCGCTCGCGCCACAACGTGGGAACGATGAGCTCCATGAGGTCGGCCACGGCCTGCGGCTCGAGGATCACGGTGTAGCGCCCCGGCTCCAGCGCCACGGGGTGCTGCGACGCCTCGCACTTCTCCAGCGCCCGCGCGGCGAGCGCGTTGGCGTCGATCTTCCCCCAGTCGTAGCCGGAGAGCCCCGCCCACCCCGACCCGCTCCCCTGCTGGTCGCGCACGGTCATCGAGCACTGTGCCTGCGTCCACGTCACGTAGGGCGTGTCCAGCGGCCCGTACGGGTCGACCAGACGGTCGGAGCTGACCTGGAGGAGCGAGCCGGCCCGCATCTCGAGGTACCCGGCCGAGAGCATCCCCTTCGCCTCCGCCGGGGCCACGAGGGCGCGCGCCACCTCCCCGCGCGTCTCCGGCGTCGCCGTGTACGTCGCGTCGCTCCAGATCGTCGTTGTCGGCCGCTCCGTGTGGGGGAGCGGCGGCAGCCCCGGGGGCGTGCGCAGGATCTGGGGCGCGAGGAGCGCCGCGCGCTCGGCGGCGCGCACCGCCGCCTCGAGCGACGCGTCATCGAGCTGGTTCGTGCTCACGTTTCCCCGCCCAACGCCACCGGTACGCCACACTTCCACGCGGATGTCGCGCCGGTCGCTCGCCAGGCTCACGCGGTTCCGCGCCCAGCGGAGCTCCCCGTTCCACCAGCTGTAGATGCGCACGCGCGTCTCCCCGCCCCCCCTGGCGAAGCCGAGGACGCGCCGCACGATCGCGTCGCACTCTTCCTTCGAGAGGATCCGCTCGCTGTCCACGAGCCGCGCCGGTCCATTGCCGCGCCGCATCAGGCTTTCCTCAGCGGATCGATGACGGTGAGATCCTTCACGATGGCTGGCGCCGCGGTCACGCTGTGATAGCAGTACTCGGCCGGTTCTCCCTTCGCCGTCCGCAGCCCGTAGCGACGCAGGCTTGCGTCACCGCCCACCGCCTGGAGCGCCTTCCACAGCTCCGTGGCGCGGAAGAGGAAGCCCGCGGACGCGATCTGGGCCACGCGCTTCCCGTTCTTGATCTCGAAGGCGCGGCCCGCCCCGAGACCGCTCGAGTGCTGAAAGTCCATGTCGATCCCCGCTCCCTTGATCGCGATCCCCTTGGTGATGCCGCTCACGAGCGCGTCGAAGTCGTGCGCTTCTTTCCCCGGAGTGAGCGTGAGGTTGGGCGCCTGCTGAATCGGTGCGTACACGGCCGATGGCGCGCCCGCGCAGCCGTGCGAGCGGATGGGTTGGCCCGTCTTCGTGTAGTAGTCCTTCATCCATCCCGCACTCTCGCGCGTGGTCTGGAAGTCGGCGAGCACGCCGTCCTTCACGAGGTGGAAGGTGTCGGGCTCCACCCCCTCGTCGTCCCATTTCACCGTGGCCGCGGCACCCGGCTCCGAGCGGTCCGCCGTGAGCGTGACGGCGGGGCCGCCTGCCTTGTAGGTGCCGACCATGTCGAAGGGATCGTCGAGGTAGCTCGTCCCGCCGGCATTCGCCTCGTAGCCGAGCGCGCGATCGAGCTCCGTGGCGCGGCCGAGCGTCCCGTCCACCAGGCTCGCGATCGAGAGCGCGTCGAGCACCGTGTCGTAGCGCCCCACGTCCACCGGCTTCACGGGCAGCAGCATGTCCGCCTTCAGCTCCTCGACGCTGCGGCGCATCTCCTCGTACAGCGAGTGCTCGCGCACGCGCGCGATCCGTTCTCCGGCGTACAGCTCCCACCCCATCCCGGCCGCCGACACGCACTCCATCCCGACCTCGCCCTTCCGCTGCGGTTTCTGCAGCTCCAGTCCGATGGCGAGGACGCCTTCCATGAGGTAGCAGCGCTGCGTGCAGTAGCTCCCCACGGTGGAGGCGAACGCCTTCTCCTGCATCGTCGCCACGGCGGTGTTTTTCGTCGTGCCCGCGTTCGGAATCCGGCGTGAGTAGATGTCGAGGCTGGTGAGGAAGTCCTGCGCCTCGAACGGGGAGATCGCGAACGGATCGATCGCCACCGGCATCTCCCAGTGCCCGTTCGCCACCGCCGGCACCGGCGCGAGATCGACCATGCGTGGCTTTCCGAGCGCGTTCACCTTCGCCTGGTGCACCGCCTCGCGCCCCAGCCGCGCCATCTCGTCGGGCGCCCACACCGGCCCACTGGCGAACCCCCAGTAGCCGTCCACGAGCGCGCGCACGCCCACTTCCATGCTCTCGTCGTCGTAGGTGAACAGCGGATAGAATCGGCGCTCGTGCGTGTGCGTGAGGCGCACATCGGCGTACGCCGCGCCGGCGGTGCGTGCGGTCTCGAGGGCGCGCGCGGCGAGCGCCTGGAGCCGCGGGTCCTCGATCGGCGGCAGGGGCTCGGCGTGCCGGCCGAGCTGCGCCAGGAGCGGGCGCGGCACGGCCGCGGCCGCCGCCGCGATGGCACCGGCCTTGAGAAGACTCCGTCTTGTGAGTGGCATGAGATCAGGTTGTAGGCAGGGTATCGTCGCTCACGACGATGGTCCCGGTGGTGCCGAAGATCGTGCTGTGGTAGTGGTACGTGCCCGGCAGCGGGAAGCGCCGCACACGTAACGCCGTGAGGCCGCTCTGGTCGCTCGAGTCCCTGGCGAACGCCTCGACGTTCCCGCCCGCGCAGATCGCCGGATTGAGAGTCGTGTATGGCGGCACGCAGAAGGTGCTGTCAGGCACGATGTTCGTGGGATCATCGAACGTCAGGTCCGTCGCGACGCCCGTCAGGTTGACGATGTCCACCGTGCCCCCCGGGCCGATCAGCAGGAGATCCGGCTTGAAGCCGTTGACGGACCGGCCGCTCGCGTCCTTCTCCGCGGCGACGTTGAGAATTCCGGTCAGTGGATTGCCGATCCTGTACGTCACCGTGTCCGCCTTCGTCACGCCGTACACGGTAGCCGACGCGATCACGGTCACCTGCCCCGCGCGCACGCGAGAGAGCCGGCCCAGTGCGCGGTCGATCATGGCCGTGGTGAAATCGGAGACCGTGTAGTAGACGGAGAGCCCTGTGATCGGCGTCCCGTCGGCGGTCGTCGCCCGCGGCACGATCAGCTTCGAGGCGGCGGTCTTGGCGCTGTCCGGCGGGATCGGGTGAATGGAGAACGTGTCGAGCACCGGCGGCGTCGCCAGCGTGGTCACGTTGATGAACGCCGTATCGGAGTGCCGGAGATTCCCGACCACGAGCGTGGCCACCACCGGGATCCTGTTCCCGCTCTTGATCACGCGCACCAGCCCGTCGGCGCTCACCTGCGCGCGCTCCAGGTCGAGCGAGGTGAACGTCGGCGCCGGCAGGCTGTCGATCGACGTGCCATCCAGGGTGCGCGGCGTCGCCGTCAGGCGAATGGTGTCGTACGGCGCCACCGTGGACATCGTGATCCCGTGATGGTCGAGCGTGAGCGCCCAGTACATGTGCGCATCGTTGACCAGCGGCGGCGGCGCCACCACGGCGTCCGAGGCACAACCGGCCGCCAGGAGCGCGAGCGCGGCGGCGCCGGCGAGCAGAGGGCGACGGCTCACGTGCCGGCGCAGCGCGGCGATCGGATTGCTGAGAGACATGGGCTCACGCTCCTCGGCTGCGGCAGCCGGTGAACAGCGGGTTGCTCACGCGCTCGGTACCGGGGATCGGCGCCGTCACGTCGCCGCCGTACGTGTCGAACGCCCCCGGGTACGTGCCGGTGGGATACACGCGCTCCGGGTCCCGTCCGTAGTCGCGGATGAGGCGGCGCAGGTCCCCTTGCCGGTGTCCGGTGAGGAAGAGCCAGTACGCGCGCTCCTGGAAGAGCAGGCTCACACGCGCATCGGGGGAGCCAGGATCGGCCAGCGGCGCGAGTCCCGCGACACCACCAGTCCCCGCGTGCCAGAGCGTGTCGGTCTTCGTGGAGTCGGCGGAATCGGGACGCGTGTCGAAGGTGCCATCGGTGCGCAGCGCGTTGAGCATCGCGAGCCACTCCGCACCCCCCGCCTGGAGCGCTGCCTCCGCTTGGATGAGCCGCGCCTCCACGCCGCTCGCCAGGACGAGCGAACCGCTCCCGTTGGTGGGGTACGACGCCGGGCGCACGAGCGCGAGCCCGTGAAAGATCGCGCCCGACACCCACGCCGTCCGCGGGTCGCCGCTCCCGATGTAGGAGAGCCCGTTCACCCCTTCCGTATCCACCATCGTCGTCGCCATCCCGGGGCCGGTGCTCAACCCGAAGTCGTGATAGGCGAACATCCGGTTCACGTCGCCATTGATGGCGTTGGGGGCCGCCGTGGCACTGAAGTCGAACGTGTACCGGAAGTCGTCCGGCACGTCGGCCACCGCCTGCGCCGCCTCCGCGTACCGGCCGAGCGCGAGCAAGGCCCGCCCCTTCCCCACGCGCGCGAGATTCATCACGCGCTCGCTGTCCGCCGAGACGGCGAGCGCCGAGTCGAAGAACGCGATCGCGTGCTGGTAGACCTCTTCGGTGCTCGAGCCGGGCTGGTACGTGAAGTCGCCGCCGAAGTCGAGGGTGCTGAGCGGCACCCCCGAGCAGAAGAGATCGGCCAGCAGCACATCGGCGTATCCCTCGATGGCATTCAACGCGCCGACGAGCGCGCGTGAGCTGTCGGGTGCATAGGCGAGCAGCGCCCCGCGCGCCTGGCGAGCCTGTCCTCGCGCCTTCTGCAGGAGCCCGTACACCGTCCAGACGGGGAACGGCGTGGTGGAGTCGTCGCCGATCCCCGGATCCTCCGGCATGAACCGGCTGTCGACGAGCATGGGGTCGGTCGTGAAGTTGGGCTGCGACACGTCGCCCGAGCGCAGTTCATCGGTGAGCAGCCCCGTCACGGGCACGAACGAGTTGTCGTGGCCGCCGAAGGCGGTCCGGAGCTGCACGATCGCCGAGTGATAGGCGGCGATGGCGCCCGCCGGCGTCGCCGTCTGCCCGGGATCGGGCACGTTGGGGGGAAGCTGGTCGTTCCCCGCCAGCTTCTCCGGCGAGCACCCCGAGAGAGTCGCGGCGGCGAGGAACACGGCGAGCCCGAAGCGCGCGCCTCGTGTGCCGGCACGAGTGCGGCGGTGAGACGGGAGTGCGATGGACGAGAGAGAGGTCATCGGCATGCGAGCGCTCCGCTCAGTAGGTGGCGTGGACGGAGAGCTGCCACGACCGCGGCATGGGGAGCACCCCCGTGTCCATCACCGCGTTGCCCGTGGAGAACGCGTTCACGTTCGGATCCTTCCCCGCGTAGTTGGTCCAGAGCCCCACGTTCATCCCCTGGAGCGCGATCGAGAGCGCTTGCGTGCCGAAGCGGCGCGCGAGCGATGGCGGAGCGTTGAACGACACCGACACGCTGTTGAGCCGGAGCGTGCTCACGGTCTGGAGGAGCCCGTAGCTCGTCTCGCTCATCACGGCGACGGCCGCCTGCTGAGCGAACGAGGACGACGGGTCGCTCAGCCCCGGCGAGAAGATCGACTGCCCCGGACCGCCGATGGCCCGGTTCACCTGGGTGAGCCCGTCCTCGTACCCGAAGCCGACGCTCGCGGTGAGCGCGCCGCGCAGGAAGGAGAAGGTGCTGAAGAGGTTCGCTTCGTAGTTCGGCTCGCTCGAGCCCATGAACACCAGCGTGTCGCCGAGCTGCACCTCGTTGCGCGTGATCACGTGGTTGGAATCCACATCGGCGTAGCCGAGGATCGGCCGTGCCCAACGACCGAAGAGCGGATAGCCCGCGACGACGCGGGAGTCGTTGGAGCCGAACGGCGTCACCCCCGCTCCGAGCTCGGTCACCTGGTTGTGGTTGCGGCTCAGGTTGAAGGTGGTGCTCCACGTGAACGGATCGGTACGCACCAGCTGCGTCGTCACGTTCAGCTCGAGTCCCGTGTTCCGGATCACCCCGATGTTGCGGAGCATGTTCACGAGATTGCCGTACACCGAGGGCGCCACCGGCACGTTCATGATCGCGTCGTAGCGCATCTTCCGATAACCGGTGAGCTCGACCGAGAGCCGGTCGCCGAACATGTCGGCGTCGAACCCGCCTTCCATCTCCGACGAGCGTTCCGGCCGCAATGCGCTGTTGCCGATCTTCAGGACATCGAGCGCATCCTGGAAGCCGCCATCCAGCCACGGGCGCGTGGTCGTGTAGAGCCGGAGCTGGTCGGCCGGTCCGGGCCAGACGCCGGCGCGCCCGTACGCCGCGCGCACGCGGAACACATCGAAGAAGTTCTTGAACGGGAAGAACGGCTCCTCGGAGATGAGCCACGAGACGCCGAGCTTGGGGAACGCCGGCAGGTGCACGTTCGCGCCGAACGTGGAGCTCCCATCCAGTCTGAGCCCGGTGGAGATCGTGAACTTCCGGTGCGTGAACGTCGGCTCGAGATACCACCCGAAGCTGGTCACATCGCTCGCGCTCTGCGTCGCCAGCTCGATCTCGTCCGCGCCGTTGAGGGAGCTCGTGCCCGGGGCGAGGCCACTCACCCCGGTGGTGAGCGCCGATTGCGACGTCTTGGAGTAGTTGGCGCCAGTGGCGAGCTGGAGGTGGAAGCCCAGCGGGAGCGGCGCGGTGGCGGTGGCGCGCAGGTTCACCGTGCTCACCACACTCCCCCCGTGCCCGATGTTCAGCAGCCCCGAGGTGTCGCGGGAGAGCTTCATGCCGCGCGGGAGGAGCACCTCGTCATCCCGGCTGATCACGTTGATCCCGCCGTCGGCGCTCGTCGTGAGCCAGCTCAGGGGGCGCCAGGTGACGTTGGCCGCGTTCGTGAAGTTCGTCGCGTCGTCCGTCGCCCGCTGATAGAAGTCCGGGACCAGCTCATCGGTCTTCGACAGCAGGGTGCCGCTCGTCCGATAGTAGGTCCCGTCGGCGACGTCGATGTAGGTGCCCATGAGCGTGCTGATCTGCTGCTCGAGGGTGGAACGCTGCTGCTTCTCCCGCGTGAGCGTGGTGGAGAGCGAGGCGTCGGCCCTGGCGCCGAGCTTCGCCGTGAGCCGGCTCGTCCCGCTCCAGCGCGTGAGCTGCTGCGGACGCTGCATCCAGTCGGGGGGCGCGGCGCCGCCGTGCAGCGTGGCGAAGCGTGCCGCCTCCACGTCCGGGAGCCGGAGGATTCCCGTCTGGTCGTCGTAGCTCCCGGTGAGCGCGTACGTGAGCGCGGCGCTCCCGCCCGACACCCCCAGCGACACGTTCGTGGTCTGGCCGTGCCCGAGCACCGAGTACCGGTCATCGTTGAGCGCCTGGAAGCGCACCACGCTGTCCGCGTGGCAGCGGAAGTCGGTGAGGGTGCAGAGCTGGAGATCCCCGAGGGAGTTCTGTCCGAGGCTGTAGATCCCCGTGGGGTACTGTCCCGGCATGTACGACGTCCCGCGCGAGGCGCTCGCGGTCCACCGTGCGGGGCCCGCTTGCCCTCGCTTGGTGGTGATGACGATCACCCCGTTCGCCGCATCGGGACCGTAGAGCGTCGCCGCCGAGGGCCCCTTCAGCACCTCGATCGTCTCGATCGAGTGCGGGTCGAGCTGGTCCAGCGGCGACGGTGCGGCGAGACTCGTCGCACCGCCGCTCGCGTTGTGAAAGAAGCCACCGAACTGGCTGGAGGCGACGTTGCCGCTCGTGGAGTCGGACTGCGCGGAGTAGACGCGGATCCCGTCGACGATCACGATCGGATCGTTCCCGCGGAGCACGCTGCTCGTCCCCCGCAGCCGCAACCGGCTCGGGTCTCCTGGCGCGCCGCTCGTGTGCTGCACGGTGAGCCCCGGCACCCGCCCCTCGAGCAGGTCCGTCACGCTCGTGATCGGCTGCGTCGCGGTGATGGAGTCGACGTTCAGGATGGTGATGTCGTTCCCCAGCTCGTACCGTCGCCGCTGCCCAGTGGCCGTCGTCACCACCTCCTGCAATCGGCTCATCCCCATCCGGAGGGTGAAGCTCACGCGCGTGTAGCCGCTGTCCGGCACGACGATCTGCTTCTCCGCCGGCACGTAGCCGAGGAAGCGCACCGTCACCACCTGCAGCCCCGAGGGCACGCTCCGCAGCAGCGCGTACCCTTGCTGGCTAGTGGTCGCGGTGAGCTTCGTCCCCTTCACGCCCACCACCGTGCCCGGGATCGGCTGCGACGTGGTCGTGTCCACCACGCGCACCACCACGGCCGCGTGGCCGACGGTGTCCGCCTCGCCCTCCTCGGAGGTCTTCACGTGGTGCCGCCGCGCGAGGATGATCCGGCCCTCTTCCTCCCGCACCTCGATCCCCGTCCCCGCCAGCACGGCATCGAGCGCGACCCGCACCGTGACGTCGGTGAAATGCGCGGACACGCGCCGCGATACCGGCACCACGCGCCCGCTGTACGACAGGTTGATCCCCGACTGCGACGCGATCTCCTGGAGCGCCGCACCGAGAGTGACGTCGGTGAGCGCGAGCGACACGCGCCGGGTGAGCGGCGCCGGCGCGCCTCGCTCGGTGCGTCCCGCGCCGGCTGCGCCGGCCGCGTCGGCCGCGGCCGCCCCGCTCGCTCCCGACACCGGCTGCGCGGCGGACGCCGGCGCCGGAGCCGCGCTGTCCTGCGCGGCGGCACGCCGCGCGGTGATCGCCCACGCCAGAGGGACGCAACCGGCCAGCAGCAGGGCTGCCCTGCGAGCTGTCATGTGATGACTCCAAGCGAAGGTCGGAGAGCGATCGCGCACGGCCCGCCGCGGCGCGCGAACTGGAGAGAGTGAGTGGGATGTCTGTCGTGGAGGGCGTGCGGCTCCGCCGCTCGCGCGTGGCCGGTCATCGAGACGCGCCGAGCCACGCCGTGTCGCCGCGTCGCCGGAGCGGCACGTCGAGTGACACGGCAAGCGTCCGGAGCACACCGTCCACTGGCTCGTTGCCGAACGATGCCGTCACCGGAGCGCTCGCCAGCGAGCTGTCGGAGAGCACGATGTGCACGTCGTACCACCGCTCGACGTCGCGGACCACGGCCCGCAGCGGCGTGTCCACGAACTCCAGCCGCCCCTGCATCCACGCGAGATCGCGCTCCCCGCCCACGCCGCGCTCCACGCGCACCACGCCACCGGGCACCAGTCGCGCCCGGTCGCCGCGCGAGAGCGTGACGCTCGGCACCGCGCCGCTTGCACGGCGCCGCGAGGCACCGGACGGGAGGCCCGCGCCGGCATCGGCGCCGAACGCCACGTGCCCCTCGGTCACCACCACCGTCACCGCGGAGTCCTCGGGGTACGCCCGCACGTCGAACTTGGTCCCCAACACGCGCGTGAGCGCGCCGCGCGTGTGCACGCGGAACGGGTGGGTGCTGTCGTGCGCGATCTCGAAGTACGCCTGGCCGGTGACGGCCACGTCGCGCCCCCCCTCGGGAAAGGTGCGCGGCACCTCGAGCGCGCTCCCCGCGGCGAGCGTGACGCGGCTCCCGTCCGCGAGGCGCACGCTCACGATGCGGCCGTGCTGCGCCTCCATCCGGTAGCGCGATTGCGGTGCGTCGTGCTCCGCCTGCCCCGCGTACCAGCGCGCGCCCGCGCCGGCCGCGGCGGCGACCACGACCGCCGCCGCGAGACGCGCCACCGCCGCCCACCGCCCGCGACGCGCGCGGGGGAGCGCCCCCATCACTCGTGCCGACGCCGCGCGGCGCTCCGCGCGGCGATCCGCAGCGAGTGGGTCCGGCGCGCTGTGGGTGTCGGCGGCCACGGCGCGCCGCTCCTGCAGCTCGCGCCACAGCAGGTCCACGTTCCACGACTGCGACATCCGCTGCGCCCCGCTCCGGAGCGCCTGTATCTGCTCGATCCGGCGCGCCAACGCCGCGTCGGCCGCCAACATGCGGTCGACGTGGGCACGCTCCGCGGCGTCGCACTCACCGGCCACGTAGCGGTCGAGGAGAAGATCGTCAACGGATTCGGACATGATGCCGGTAGGCAAGAGAGGATGAACTGTTCACGAAGGTCTGATGGAGGAGCGCGCGTTCGCCCCCATTCGCGCCGCCGCGAGTGTCAGCCACGGTCGTGGAACAGCTGCTCGCGGAGCGTCCGCAGCGCCTGGGTGATCTGGTTCTCGACGGTCTTCACCGAGATGCCCATCAGCTCGGCCACCTGCTCGTTGCGCATGCCGTCGCGCCAGCGCAGGAGGAGCACCATGCGCCGGCGCTCTGGCAGCGCGTCGATCGCTCGTCGCAGGGCGGCGGCTTGCTCGTCCCGCTCGAATTGCTCGTGTGGCGTCGGCGCCAGCCGCGCCGACTCGTCGTCCGCCTGCTCGACCGTGGTCCGCTCGACCCACCGCCGAAAGAAGGTGTCGCGGCGCCTCACCTCGAGCGCGCGGTTGCGCGTGGCGCGGTACAGGTAGGCACGAAGATTCGTGCGCACGTCGAGCCGGTCGCGCCGGGCCCAGACGAGCAGGAACACGTCGTGCACCACCTCGGTGGCCTGCTCCCGCGATCGCGTGAAGTACATCGCGAAGTCGCAGAGCGGAGCGGCGTATGCCCGGAACATCGCCTCGAACGCGCTCTCGTCTCCCGCGCGGAACCGCGCGAGCAGATCGGCTGAGAGCTCGTCCATGTCGTTGCGCTGCACCTGGCGTTCGCCGCGAGATGAGAGGGAGAGACTACGAGCGGGCGAAGTCACGGGAGGACCGGATCCCTCCACGGCGCGCAGGCGGCGAGGGCGGAGGAGGGGGGGAGAGAGGGGGAGAGGGAGATCGCTCGGCGGTACGTGCACCGCATCCTCGAACAGCGCCGGCGAAGCCCCGACGTTACGATGCATGCGTGGGCGGGCTGTAGAAATCATGGAAGCGATCGCGCGGTTCCCTCGCGGGAGAGCGGCTCGAGACAGCGTGAGCGCCGCCTCATGATGCGGATGGACGAGGACGCGCCAGCCCCCATGGCGGGGGCTGGCGCGTCCTCGAGCCAGATGACGACGGCCGCTCGACGAGGCACGTGCTTCGTCGAGCGGCCGTCGTCCTGGCCTATTCTATTGTTCAGCGGTACGACACCGGACTCCTTCAGTGCCGCGCCGCTCCACTTCCCACCCTCACCGCGTCGTGCTGCTGTCCCCCTGCTCCCCGTGCGGGTAGCTCGTGCTGTCCTCCGGCATCAGCGTCAGGTGCATGAACACGTCGCCCGGCAGGTACTTCTTCGCCGCAGCCTGGAGCTCCGCCGGCGTCACCTCCCGCTCCGGGTACGGCGTCGCGATCTCGTCGAGCGGAATGCCCAGCCGGTGGAACTGCCCGATCGCGTTCATCCAGTACTCGTTGCTCTGGAGCCGCGTCTCGAGCTGCCGCCGCTGCACGGTCGCCGCCCGCGCCGCCTCGGCCTCCGTCACCTGGTGCGTCCGCAGCGAGTCGACGATCCGCATGAGCTCCAGGTTCAACGCGTGCATCCGCTCCGGCGCGGCGTCGAACGCGACGAACACGCGGAAATGCTCGTCGGGGATCGCCACCGTCTCGTTCTGGACGAACGGGCTGTACGTCCCCGCGAGCTGCTCGCGCAGTCGCACGCGCAGCCGGTCCTGGAGCACCCCGCCGAGCGCCGAGAGCCGCTCCCGCTCGCGCAGGTACGCCTCGGGCGCGGTGGGGAAGGGGCCGTCGAACACGAGGTACGTCACCGCCTTGGGAAGCGGGAGCGCCGGCCGGATGAAGTTGACCCGGTGCAGGAAGGGCTTCACATCGTCCTTCTTGGGCGTCTCCCGCTTGCTCGTGCTCGGCAGGCTCGCCAGGTAGCGCTCCACGAATGGACGCACCTCCTGCGGCGTGACGGCGCCCACCAGCATGAAGGTGAAGTCCCCCGCGTTGCCGAATCGGTCGTCGTGGACGGCGCGCAACTGCTGCACCGTCGCCAGCTCGGCGAGCTGTGTCTGCACGGGCATCATGCGTGGGTTGCCGCCGGCCAGCATCTGGTTGAGCTGGTCGTCGATCGACACGCTCTGGACCTGGTACTTGGCGAGGCTCTGCCACCCGGCCAGCGCCGCGGAGTCGAGCATCGCCCCCGTGAACTGGAGATGAAGCAGCTGGAAGAGCGCCTCCGCCGCCTTCGGCGAGCCAGCGAGATCGACCGACTCGTCGGCGAAGCCGACGTCCACCTTCAACGACTGCACCCCACTCGTGGAGAGCTGGTCGGCGAGCCCGTCGTGCCCCAACGCCCCCACCCCGCCCACGTCGGTCATCACGCGCGCCACCATCCGCCCCGGCGTGTAGTAGAGCGAGTCGGGGAGCACGGAGAGACCGCCGGGGCTCCACGCGCGGAGGAGCAGCTGGTCGGGATCGTTCTGCGTCGGTTTAACGAGCACGTGCGCGCCGTTGGAGAGCGTCCACTCCGTGATCCCCGCCTTCGCGTCGTGCGTCTCGCGCACGATCTTCCCCGGCGTGGGGAGCGTGGCCATGAGCGGGCCCGAGGCCGACACGTGCTCGCTGTCCGGCGCGAGCGGCGCGTGCGCAACGGAGTCGAAGAGCGCGAGAACGCTCTCGCGGGTAGGCGGTCGCACGTGCGCGAACTCCGGCACCGACACGAGCACGCGGTTCCCCGCCGGCACCCGCCAGAAGCGCGCGGCCCGGGCCAGCACCTCGGGCGTGATCGTCGGCAGGATCTCCTTCGCCAGCGCCAGCTCCTGCTGGGCGCTCACCAGCTCCCCCTCGCCGGTGAGATAGTGCTGCACGTACTCGTCGGCATAGGCACTCGAGGAGCGCGCCGCCTCGGCGGCCGCCGCGTGCTCGAGATGCGAGAGGAGCACCGCCTTCCGGTGCGCGAGCACGGCCTCGGGGATCCCGTTCCGCGCCACGCGCTCGATCTCACCGACCACGGTGGCCAGCCCGCGCTCCAGGCTGTCCGGCCACGCGAGCAGCTCCACCCCCACCACGTCTATTGGGCGCACCACGCGTCCGTGCTCCACGTCGGCCGTGATGAAGGGGCGCGAGGGATGCTCGCGAATCCGCAGCAGCCGCTCCTCCAGCTCCTGCGTGAGCAGCTCCTGCACGAATCCCTGGCGCACGGCGGCGCGCGTGTCACTCGGCTGCGCGGGGGCGGGCCAGAGCACCTCCACTCTCGGGAGCACCGGTCCCCGGAACACATCCACCACCGGCTGGGCGCTCGATGGCAGCGAATCGACGGGCTTCGCGCGCTTGGTCATCGCCGCCGGGATCTTCCCGAAGCGCTCGCGGATCTCGCGCTCCATCGCCGCCCGGTCGAAGTCCCCCACGACCACCACCGCCATGAGATCCGGCCGGTACCAGTCGTGATAGAACCGCCGGATCGGCCCCGCCTCGGCGTGCTCGATGAGCGTGGTGTCCCCGATCGGCTTCCGCACGAGGTAGCGCGAGTGGCCGAGGAACAGCGTGTCGTAGTGCGCCTGCACGTGCTGGCTCGTCGTGTCCGGGAGCCGCATGCGCCACTCCCCCATGATCACGCCGCGCTCGGCCACCACCTCGCTCGAGTCGATCGTGATCCCCCCGCTCGCCCAGTCCTGGAGCACGTCGAGCCCCTTCTCGACGATCGCCCGATCGTCGGTGGGGAGGGTGAGCATGTACACCGTCTCGTCCTGCGTGGTGTACGCGTTCAGGTCCGCCCCGAAGCGCATCCCGCTCGTCTCGATGAAGTCGACGAGCGCGCCGTGCGGGAAGTGCGTGGTGCCGTTGAACGCCATGTGCTCGAGGAAGTGCGCGAACCCCTGCTGGTCCTGATCCTCGAGCACGGAGCCGGCGTTCACGGCCAGGCGCAGCTCCACCCGGTGCGCGGGCGCCTTGTTCACGCGCAGGTAGTAGCGCATCCCGTTCGGGAGC
This sequence comes from Gemmatimonadaceae bacterium, assembly GCA_035760785.1. Classification (GTDB taxonomy): domain Bacteria; phylum Gemmatimonadota; class Gemmatimonadetes; order Gemmatimonadales; family Gemmatimonadaceae; genus JADGGM01. The sequence continues at coordinate 16,903 of DASTSH010000162.1, forward strand.
GTCCCCACCGTGAGCGCCGGATCGCGCAGCGGAGCTGCCGCGGCGCCTGACGAGCTCCCTTGCTGGAGCGACGTGCCATCGGCTCCGGGGACGCGCCCCACTCCGGTCATCCCCGCGAGGAGCGCGATCCCCAGCGCGGCCACACCGGTTCGGTCACTTTGCCGCACGGTTCCCTCCCGCCGTCTGGCGCTGCATCAACACCTCGATGAACTTCCCGATCTGCACTTCGTCGAAAGCCAGCGCGCTGACGATGAGCCCATCCTGATCGACGAGGAATATGCCGGACGGCTTCCAGCTCTTGCCGAAGCTGTACGCGGTCATGTTCGGCGTGTCCTTGTCGATGCGCCGCCCGTCGGGATTCGGCAGATTCCAGTGCGGCGTGTTGGTGACCGCGAGCACCGCGCCCGGGATCCGGTGCGCGTCGATCCACTTCCGCGCGAGCTCGGCCTCGTCGGCCGGCGTCGGAGGCGGAAGGTACAGGTAGGAGCCGGCCGTCTGGTCGACGATGGTGATCTGGAGCTGCGGGTATCGCTCGCTCACCCGGCGCAGCCCGTAGACCAGCGACGTGCACTGGTCGCCCACATATCCGGTCAGGTCGACGTGGAGGCATCCCGCGTGATCCATCAGCAGCACCATCGAGATGTGCCCGGGCGCCGGACGCGGGGTGGCCGCCGCCTCGTGCGGGAACCAGTAGTCCGCCGTGATCGTCGGGGCACGCTCTCCCACCGGGAGCGGTAGCGCCTCGGGGCGCTCTCCCGTGACCTGCGCCCACATGTTGCGCTCCAGCGCGGCGAGGGCGGCGGTGCCGTGGCGCAGGCTGTCCAGCATCATCGGCAGCCCCATCAGCTCCTGCATGGCGCCGAAGATCAGCAGCTTTCCGCCGTTGCCTCCCGCCAGCTTGTCCCACGCCTCCGACTCTCGTTCCGCCTTCGTGAGCGAGTCGGCCACGGCCACGATCCACTGCGCCGCGCGGCGCGCCCGCGTGGTGTCGCCGGCGTCACGTGCCGCGTTCATGAGACGGGAGTACAGCTCGAGCCGCGCCACGCGGTCCGAGCCCGAGCGCGCCCGCTCCACCAGGATCCGCTCCGCCTCATCCAGGCGCACGGGGCGCGCGCTCAGATAGACGTCCACCGCCGTGTCGCCCACGGCCGCCCGCTCGCGCGTGCTCTTCGCCGGCACGGCCGCCAGCCGCCGCGCGAGCAGCTTGGTGGCATCGGAGTCCCGGCCGGCGTCGAGGTAGAGCGCGAGCAGCGGCGCGAAGTCGCTCAGCGACGCGGTGGGCTCGGCGAACCGCGCCGCGCATCGCACCGCCGTCTCCTTCACCGGCGCGGGAAGCGGCTCCAGCTCGGCGCGCGGATTGCGCGGCATCGTGTCGGTCCACACGACGAGCGACTCGCGCTGCTTCGTCCGGCGCCACACCCGCGACACCGCCGCCAGGCAATTGTCCACCGTCGTGTACTTGCCCACCTGCACCGCCGTGTCCGGCCATTCGAAGCGAGTCTGCGCGGCCGCGGGCGCGACGAGCGCCGCGAGCGCGAGCACGCCGCCGAGTACGGCGACGCCGGGCCCCAGGTATCGTGAGCGCATGTCAGATCGCATCGATGGTCGAGGTGAAGCTGAAGTCGCGCGCCTTGAGCGGCGGCACGATCGCTGGCGTCAGGGGAGCACCCTGCTCGTAGGGGTTCTTCACCGGCCGAAACACCGGCACAGGCACCCCGAGCTGCTCGATGCTGTTCAGCACGAACAGCGGCGACTCCGTGAAGCGGAAGTTCTTCACCGCCTTGGTGATCTTCCCGTGCTCGATCAGCCAGAGCCCGTCGCGCGTGAGCCCCGTCGAGAGCACGCTCTTCTCATCCAGCAGGCGCGAGTTGGAGAAGCGGGTCACGAGCAGCCCGCGCTGCGTCGTCGCGATCATCTCCTCGATGGACGTCGTCCCCCCGCTCATCCGGTAGCCGGTCATCCCACGCAGCGCCGCGTTCGCGTTCAGCTCTTTGAGCGCGTACTCGCGGTCGTACGCGAGGTTCGTGAGCACCCCCTTGTCGAACCACGTCACCGGCTGCATCCACGGCTCGGGGAGAATGCCGAGCTGGGGGTCGGCGGGATCGTGGCTGATGGAGATCCGCTCATCCATCACCTTGAGCCCCAGCTTCGTGCGCCAGAGATGGAGCACGTCGTCCTGCGCGAGCGCCCACGGCGTCAGGCCGGCCTCGGCACGCTCGCGCCACATGGTGAGGGTCAGCATCTCCATGAGATCGGCGACGGCCTGGGGCTCGAGGATCACGGTGTAGCGCCCGGGCTCGAGCGACACCGGATTGCGTGAGGCGAGACACTTCTCGAGCGCGCGCTCGGCGAGCGCCGGCGCGTCGATCTTCCCCCAGTCGTAGCCGGAGAGCCCCGCCCACCCGGAGCCATTCCCCTGCTGGTCGCGCACGGTCATCGAGCACTGCGCCTGCGTCCACGTCACGTACGGCGTATCGTACGGCGTGTACGGCCCCGCGAGGCGCTCGGAGCTCACCGACATCAGCGCGCCGGCGCGCATCTCGGTGTAGCCGGCGGAGACCATCCCCTTCGCCTCCGCCGGGGCGACGAGCGCGCGCGCCACCTCCCCCCGCGTCTCCGGAGTCACCGCGTACGTCGCATCGCTCCAGATCGCCGTCGTCGGCCACTCGGCGGCGGGCGCCCCGGGGACCCCCGGTACCTCGTGCCGGCTCATCGGCGCGAGGACCGCGCTCCGCTCCGCGGCGCGCACCGCTGCCTCGAGCGACACGTCATCGAGCTGGTTCGTCCCCACGTTCCCCTGCCCCGTCCCCACCGTGCGCCAGATCTCCAGCCGGATGTCGCGCCGGTCGCTGGCGAGGCTCACGCGGTTCCGCGCCCACCGGAGCTCCCCGTTCCACCAGCTCATCAACCGCACGCGCGTCTCCCCGCCCCCCTTGGCGAAGCCGAGGACGCGCTGCACGATCGCGTCGCACTCTTCCTTCGAGAGAATGCGCTCGTTGTCCTCGGGCGCGATCAGCCGCGCCGGTCCACCGTGGCGTCCTCTCATGCCTTCCTCTCTGGATCGATGACCGTGAGATCCTTCACCACCGCCGGCGCCGCGGTCACGCTGTGATAGCAGTACTCGGCCGGCTCTCCCTTGGCCGTCCGCACTCCGTAGCGCCGCAGGCTCGCGTCACCACCCACGGTCTGGAGCGCCTTCCACAGCTCCGTCGCGCGGAAGAGGAAGCCCGCGGACGCGATCCGCGCGACGCGCTTCCCGTTCTTCACCTCGAAGACCTGTCCCGTCCCGAGCCCGCTCGAGTGCTGAAAGTCCATGTCGATTCCCGCCGTCTTGATCGCGATCCCTTTGGCCATACCGCTCACCAGCGCATCGAAGTCGTGGGCGTCGTGGCCGGGCGCGAGCGCGAGGTTCGGCGCCTGCTGGAGCGGCGCCTCGATCGCCGAGGACGCCCCGGCGCAGCCGTGCGAGCGCACCGGCCGTCCCAGCTTCGTGTAGGTGTCCTTCAGCCAGCCCGCGCTCTCGCGCGTGGTCTGGAAGTCGGTGAGCACTCCGTCCTTCACGAGGGGGAAGGTGTCCGGGGCCACGCCCTCGTCATCCCATTTCACCGTGGCCGCCGCCCCGGGCTCCGAGCGCTCCGCCGTCAGTGTGAGCGCGCTCGCTCCTGCCTGGTAGCTCCCGAGCATCCCGAGCGGATCGCTGAGGTAGCTCGTCCCGCCGGCGTTCGCCTCGTACCCCAGCGCGCGGTCGAGCTCCGTCGCGCGCCCGAGCGTTCCCTCCACCAGGCTCGCCACGCTCCACGCGTCGAGTACCGTGTCGTAGCGTCCCACGTCCACCGGCTTCACCGGCAGCAGCAGGTCCTCCTTCAGCTCCTCGATCCCGCGGGTGATCTCCTCGCGCAGCGAGTGCTCGCGCACGCGTGGGATGCGATCGGCCCGGTACAGCTCCCAGCCCAGCCCCGCCGGCGAGAGACAGAGGAGATCGAACTGCCCTTCCGGCCCCTTCTCCGTCCTGACGTGCACGGTGAGGCCGCCCTCGGTGCGGTAGCAGCGCTGCGTGCAGTAGCTCCCCGCCGTGGAGGCGAACGCCTTCTCTTGCACCTGCGCGGAGGCGACGTTGTTGACGACCTTGGCCATGGGGTCGCGCCTCGTGTAC
>DASTSH010000163.1:0-9058 GCA_035760785.1 Gemmatimonadaceae bacterium
GCGTGTAGGCATCTCCCGCGGGCCGCGTGTCCCATCCGTGACTCTCGCGCAACGCGCGGAAGGGCGCGCCGGTGCGCGCTCCCCGCCGCTGCCAGCCGCACCCGCCGCCGCGCCGACCGCGCCGGCTGTTTCCGTCCCTCAGCACCTCGGTGCAGTGGACAATGGACCCTCGATGAGCGTACTCTCTCATGGCCCGCGCTGACGCCGTCCCCGGCGTCGCTCCGCGGCCCGCGCTCTCGCGCGCCGATGTGCCCGCCCCACTCCCCGCGTTGCGCCTCGTCATCCCCGCCTCCAGCGATCCTCACGATTCGGGTTCCGAGATCGAGCTGGCCCGCCGCATCCGCGGCGGCGACGCGGCGGCGTTCGAGGCGCTGTTCTCCTCCTACTACGAGCCGCTGCTGCGCTTCGCCTTCGGCTACGTGAAGTCGCGCGGCGTGGCCGAGGAGCTCGTCCAGGAGGTGTTCTTCCATCTCTGGGCGCTGCGCGAGCGCTGGGAGGTGCAGGACACGGTGAGCGCGTACCTCTACGCCAGTACCCGAAATCACGCCCTGAACTGGCTGCGCCGCGGCGCGGTCGAGCGGCGATGGGCGGAGCGCGTGGAAGCCGGAGGTGCCGCCGAGGCCACGCTCGCGCGCAGCGAGCATGCCGACGAGCGTCTGCGCCTCGCCGAGCTCGATGCCGCCATCCGCGAGGCCATCGACCGACTCCCGCCGCGCTGTCGCGAGACGTTCGTGCTGAGCCGGCATCATCACCTCACGTACGAGCAGATCGCCGAGGTCATGGGCATCTCGGTGAAGACGGTGCAGGAGCAGATCGCCCGCGCGTTGCGCGCGCTCCGCGTGGGCCTTGCCGCGTGGCTCGAGTGAGCCGGACAGCGTCCTCGCGTGCGCTCGATCACTGGCCGGAGGCGCACGTAGGCATGTGCCGCCCCGACGCGTGTCGTTGACGTAGGCCGAACGGAAACGCGACATGAGCGACGAGATCGACTGGGTACGATTGACCGACTGTCTGGCGGGGCGTGCTTCGCTGGCCGAGCGGGCCGCGCTCGAGCGCTGGGCGCGCGAAGCGCCGGAGCGCGAGCGCGCGCTCGCCGAGGCACGCACCCTGTGGGAGCGCGCGAGCACGCTGCGCGAGCCGGTCGGAGAGGTGGCGGAGGGGGACGTGCGCCGCGCGTGGGCCGCGCTGTCGGCGCGGATCGATGCCGAGACGCGGGAGCCGGTGCCGGCGGGCGCCGGCGTTTCAGCCGCTCCGGTGGGCGGGCGCCGGGCGTTCCGCGCGGGCGGCTTGTTCGCCCCGCCGCGCCGCGGTAGCCGCGTCACCCGCACGGTGCTGCGTGCCGCCGCGGTGATCGTCGCCGCCCTGGGTGGCGCGATCGCCATTCGCGGCCTGGCGCGCCGGCCGATCCCCGCCGCCGCGCCGGTGGTGCGCGAGATCGCCACCGGGCGCGGACAGCGCGCGGAGGTCCGGCTCGCCGATGGCTCTCGTGTGGTGCTCGGTGTGGACAGCCGGCTGCGCTGGCCCACGACGTTCGGCAGCCGGCAGCGCGATGTGGAGCTGGAGGGAGAGGCGCTCTTCACCGTCGCCCACGACGCCGCACGGCCGTTCGTGGTGCGCTCGGCGAACGCCGTCATCCGCGACATCGGGACGGAGTTCGGCGTCCACGCCTACGCCGGGGAGTCCCGCGTGCGCGTGGCGGTGCGCAGCGGCGCCGTGGCGATCGCTCCGGCACGCGACACGAGCACGCATCGCGCGCTGCTCCACGCCGGCGACCTGGCCACGCTCGCCGCCGACGGCGCGCTCCGCGTGGAGCACGACGCCGATGTCGAGCGCGAGCTCGCCTTCGCCGACGGACGCCTCGAGTTCGCCGACACGCCGATGTCCGAGGTCGCCCGCACGCTCGAGCGATGGTACGACGTGCGGGTGATCGTCGACGACGCGCTCGCCACGGCGAAGATCAGCGCGCCGTTCGAGCGCGACACGGAGCTGAGCACCGTGCTCCGCGTGCTCGGCGCCTCGCTCGGCGCCAGCGTCACCCGGCAGGGACGCACCGTGCACTTCGAAGTCCGCCGCTGAGCCACCACTCACACATGCCATCGCGGAGGGGGAGCAGGATGCGGGCTCCACACGCCATCGCGCGCCCGTGCGTCATCGCGCTGCTGTCCCTGATCGCCGCCACCGTGCACGCGCAGGACGTGAACGCCTCGCCACCGGGATCGGCGGCCGGTACCACGGCGCAGAGCGTGGCGCCCCACGCCCCGCGCGCGCCGCTGGATCGCCCGATCACCCTGGAGCTGCACGACGTCCCGCTGCGCCGCGCGCTGCGCGCCATCGCCGCCGCCGGCGACGTCCGACTGGTGTACAGCGACCGCCTGGTGCCGCTCGACCGGCGGGTCTCGGTGCGCGTCGTGCGCGGCACGGTGCGCCAGGCGCTCGCGCTGGCGCTCGATGGCACCACGGTGGAGGCGCGCCAGACGGAGGCCGGCGGGATCGTGCTCGAGCCGCGGCCACGCTCCGCCGTCCCCGCCGACACCGGATACGGCGTGCTGTACGGCGAGGTGATCGATTCGGCGACCACGCACCCACTCGCCGGCGTGCAGGTGAGCCTGCGCGGCACGGCGCTCCGCACCATCACGAACGACAGCGGCTACTACTACTTCCGGCGCGTACCCTTCGGACCGCAGATCGTCGTCGCGCGACTCATCGGCTACGAGCCCATCGAGCACGTGGTGGTCGTGTCGGACAAGGAGTTCACGATATTCGACATCCGCATGCGGGCGCACGTGGAGCGGATGCAGCAGGTGATCGTCACCGCCACCGGCCCGCAGCGGCGCCTGGAGGTGGGCAACGACATCACCACCATCGACGTGGACTCGGTGATGGCCGCCGCGCCGGTGCGGAGCGTGACCGAGCTGCTGGAGACGCGTGTGCCGGGGCTCGATGTGCAGCACACCTCGGGGGCGCCGGGGGATCCGGCGCGGCTCCGCCTGCGCGGGATCAGCAGCATCAACCGGAACAACGATCCCATCGTGGTGATCGACGGCGTCCGGATGGACATCTCCGAGTCGGGAAGCGAGAATCTCGCGCCGTCGGCCGGCATCACGACCAACGGAAGCCAACAGTACCTCGCGCCGTCGCGACTCGACCAGATCGACCCGAACAGCATCGAGACGATCGAGGTGTTCAAGGGGCCGAGCGCGGCGGCGATGTACGGGCCGGACGCGGCGAACGGCGTGATCGTGATCACCACCAAGCGCGCGCGCCCGGGTCCGACGCACTGGCAGCTCACGGCCACGCAGGGGATCTCCCGGCTGGCCGGGAGCTATCCCGTGGGGCTCTACCGGTGGGGACACCTGTGGGCGGATGCCGGCTCGATCCTCTGCCCGCGCACGCAGTACAATTGCCAGCAGGACAGCCTCGTCGCCTTCCAGGCGCTCGACGACCCGCGCATGGCGCCGTTCGGCACCGGCTACGAGTCGGCCGCGAGCCTGTCGCTGAACGGCGGCACCGAGGCGTTGCAGTACTCGTTCACGGGAAGCGTGAACCGCCAGGTCGGCATCCTCCAGCTCCCCGACGTGGAGGCCGAGCGGTACGAGAAGTTCCACGGCGAGGCGGCGCCGGGCTGGATGCGGCGTCCGGACAACCTCACGAGCTGGAGCGGCACGAGCCGGCTCACGGCGCGGCTGAGCCCCACCGCCACGGTCGATCTGATCTCCACGCTCACCGCCGAGAACCAGCAGCGCTCATCGCTGGAGTCGGCGATCGGCTCGCTGGAGGGGACATGGGTGGACCGGAGCCAGCTCGGCGAGGAGCCGCTGATCGGCGAGTTCTACGAGCGGGCGCGGTCCAGGGGGCTCACGTTCACCAACGTGGCGTCGCTCAACTGGCGGGCGCGCTCGTGGCTCCCGATCACGGCCAACGTCGGCCTCAACGTCGCCAACCGGGACGACCAGACCCTCCTGCCGTCCGGGATGCGCTTCGGATCGCTGGACAGCACCGGGCACTTCGGCGCCGGCAGCGGGCACGTGCTCACGAAGAGCGCCAACATCGGCACGAACATCGTGACGCCGCTCCCGCACGGGATGCGGATCACCACGAGCCTCGGGATGAACCTCGCCGTCACGTCGAGCAACGCCCAGGTCGCGCAGACGTACGGCGTTCCGAAGGGGGTCGAGGAGACGAGCGTGTTCACCGAGGGGGCGAGCGAGACGAGCAGCGATGTCACCACGCTCGGCTGGTATCTCGCGCCATCGTTCATGTTGAGCCCTCGCTTCTTCCTCTCCACGGGCTTTCGCCTGGATGGCGGCAGCACCTCCGGCACGCACGCCACGTTCAACGGCTTCCCGAAGCTCGGCGTCTCCTGGCTGATCTCCGACGAGAAGTTCTTCCCCTTCAAGTCGCTCTTCAACACGCTGCGCGTGCGCCTCGCGTACGGGCACGCCGGCGTGCAGCCGGGGCTCACCGACCGGCTGCGCATGTACACGGAGTACTCGTTCACGCCGGTCGGCGGGGGCGGCCTCTTCGACGGCGTGCGGCTCACGTCGATCGGGAACACCGAGCTGCGCCCGGAGCGCTCGACGGAGATCGAGGGGGGCTTCGACGCCGACTTCCTCGATGACCGCGTGTCGGTGTCCTACACGGGCTACTCGAAGACGCGCAAGGACGCGATCGTGTCGATCCCCGTGGCGCCATCGGTGAACGGCGGCGGCTCGTACCTCGCGAACATCGGGGTGGTGAGCAACAAGGGAGCGGAGGTCACGCTCGGCGTGGAGCCGCTCCGCAGCTCGCTCCTCTCGTGGCGCGTGAACGTCAACTTCAGCACCGACGCGAACGAGCTGGTGCGCCTGGCGCCGAACCTCGATCCGATCACGTTCGGCGACGGCACGCGCATCGTGCCCGGCTATCCGCTGTTCGGGCGCTGGGCGAAGCCGGTGGTCGGCTGGTCGGACGGGAACCACGACGGGATCATCGACACCAGCGAGGTGATCCTCGGCGACTCCCTGGCCTATCTGGGGCAGCCGCTCCCGAAGTATCACGCGTCACTCGCCACGACGGTGGGGCTCTTCGATGGACGCGTGACGGTGAACGCGACCTTCGACTACCAGAACGGGATGACGCAGTTCAACCAGGGAGCGCACGACGCGTTCCTGCACGCGGCCAACGACCCGAACGCGTCGCTCGCCGAGCAGGCGGCGGTGGCGGCGTTGGACAAGACGCCGTACGGGTTGATCCAGACCGTCGACGCGCTGCGCTTCAACGATCTCTCCGTGAGCGTGGCGATGCCGGCGGGGGTGGCGCGCGCGTTCAGGGCCCGCAGCATGTCGGTGGCGCTCCAGGGGAGCAACCTGGGGCTGCACACGAACTACCACGGCATAGACCCCAACGTGAACGCCTTCTCGAGCGGCGAGACGGTGCTCGACGCAGGGCAACTCCCACAGCCGCGGACGTGGTCGTTGAGCGTCCGCCTCGGCAACTGACCGCGCGGAGAGCGATGATGATGACCGGCGCACCCCGTTCCGAGCCGCCGCGCGCCGCGCGCCGCACCGTCGCGCGCGCGACCGCGGCCGCGCTGATCGTGCTGGCGGCAGCGACGACGGCCTGCCACGGCCTGCTCGACCCGCCGCTCCCCGCGGGCACGCAGGACCCGTCCTCCTTCCACAACGAGGCCGGGGCGCTGGCGCGCTACCACGACGCCGTGGATGACGCGGCGGGGCGGCTGGTGGACTACGCGGTGGATGCCGGCCTGCTCACCGACGAGCTGCGCGACAACACGCTCGGCGGCGGGGCCGGAGCCGTGAACCAGCTGGACGAGCGCCTCCTCCCCGAGGTGGGCGCTGGCTCGAACGAGCAGAGCGGAGGATCATCGGATTACCAGGTGCTCCAGGGGCTGCGCGGCAGCACCGCCGACGCGATCGGTGCGCTGCGCACGTACGCGCCGCGGCAGCCCACGGCGCTCGTGGGGGAGATGTACGCCTATCAGGGCTACGCGGAGGTGGAGCTCGCGGACATGTTCTGTTCCGGGATCCCCCTCAGCACGCTCGACTACGGCGGCGACTTCACCTATCGCGCGGGGAGCACGACCGCCGACGTGTACCGGCACGCCATCGCGCTGTTCGACACGGCGCTCACCCTGGCCGGCGACAGCGCGCGCGTCGCCAACCTCGCGCTGGTGGGGAAGGGGCGCGCGCTGCTCGATCTCGGGGAATACGCCGACGCGGCGCAGACGGTGAGCGGCGTGCCCGACGACTTCCGCTTTTGGTTCTCGATCGACTGGCGCGGACGGCCGCAGGACAACGGGCTGCGCCAGCCGCCTCCCCTCCAGGGCACGACGGTGTCCGATGTGGAAGGGGGGAACGGGATCGACTTCATCTCGAGCGGCGACCCACGCTCGGCATCGCACCGGACGGGGGTGAACACGCACGGCGTGGCGATCTTCGCGCCGGATGCGTACACGGACGTGGCACCGTTCACGATCGCGAGCGGCGTGGAGGCGCGGCTCATCCAGGCCGAGGCGGCGCTCCAAGCAGGCGACGTCACCACCTGGCTGGCGACGCTCAATCACCTGCGCGAGACGGCGATCGTGCCGGCGCTCGCGGACACCACCGACCCGGGGACGCCCGACGCGCGCGTCGATCTCACCTTCCGCGAGCGCGCGCTCTGGCTCTTCCTCACCGGGCACCGGCAGGGGGACCTGCGCCGGCTCGTCAGGCAGTACGGGCGGCGGCAGGAGCAGGTGTACCCCACCGGCTTCTACCCCGGCGGGCAGGGTGTGTACGGCACCGATGTCACGGCGCCGATCCCGCCTGGCGAGCGCGTGAACCCGCTGTTCACCGGCTGCTTCGATCGTGACCCCTGAGCGAGGGAACCTGGTGAGAACTCCGATGCGCGCACCTCTCGCTGCGTCGCGCCGCCGCGTGGCCGCCGCGCTCCTGTGCGCCGCGGTGGCGACGGGCTGCGGCACCGAATCCGCGACCGTGGCGGCGCCGGTCGATCCGAGCCGCCTCCTCTCGGCGCTCGTCCTCGACCACCACGCGATCACGCTGTCCACCGCGGCACCGTGGAACACCATCCGGCTCACGGCCACGCCCACGAATCCGGCTGGCACCGCGCTCCCCGGCCTCGCGAGCGCCACCTGGAGCCTGAGCGACACGGGGAGCGTTTCCATCTCTCCCGACGGCGTGCTCACCGCCCTGAGCGTGGCCACCGGCGTGCGCGTGATCGCATCGCTCACGGATGGCAACGTGACGCGCAAGGACACCGCCTACGTGAACGTGACCGATGCCTCGGCGCCGCCCACGCTGTCGGGCTTCTCCATCCAGCCCACGGCGGGAGACAGCGCGAAGATGGCGGCGGCGGACTTCTTCTGGTTCTTCGGCCGGAAGACCATCACGCCGGTGGCCACGGACGAGGGGGGCGCGCCGATCGAGAATCTGCCAGTCCACTTCACGTCTTCCGACCACAGCATCGCGACGGTGGATCCCACCACGGGCCTCGTGTTCGCCATCCGCCCGGGGACGGTGCTCATTCGCGCCAGCACGACGGCGTACGGTGTGAGCATGAGCGACTCGCTCGCGCTCACCGTCACTCCCCCGCTGCTCGGTCTCGTGATGCCGGTGGAGCGTACCCCGACGGGGAGCACCACGCCGGTGCTCGTGATCGATCCTCCCACGATGGTGGTGAGCGCCGGGGCCACGGTGCTGTTCGCGAACGGCTCGTTCGACAAGTCGATCGACTACGTGTTCGACGACTCCACCCACGTGATGGAGTCGCCGATCATCCCGGAGGGCGCGGGGAACATCCCGCCGTTCCATGCCGACTCGCTGAATCCCGTCGTCTACGTGACGCGCGCGTTCCCCACGCCGGGCACCTACACGTACCACAGCACCCTGTTCGACACGCATGGCACCATCGTCGTCCAGTGATCGCGAGCGCGCGATGACCACCGACCGCCGCGACTTTCTCCGGCACGCAGCGCGCGCCGCCGCGCTCGGCGTGGTGCTCCCGCGATCGATCCTCCCACGGCTCCTGAGTGCACCGGCGCCCGCGCGCTGGACGCCGGCCGCCGATCCCGATCCGGCGGCGCTCGCCGCCACCGCCATCGAGGCGGCGCGCGGCGCCGGCGCCGCGTACGCGGACGTGCGCCTCACCTTTCGCCAGTGGCGCGGGTTCGGCTGGCCGCCGAGCGAGCAAGAGGAACTCGGCGTCGGCGCGCGCGCGCTGGTGAACGGCTACTGGGGGTTCGCCAGCAGCCCGTACTGGACCCCCGATGAGGCGGCGCGCGTGGGACGCGAGGCGGTGGCGCAGGCGAAGGCGAACGCGTTGGGGAAGGCGCGCGTGGTGGAGCTGGGCACGATCCCGCGGGTGAACGGCGGGGAGTGGTCCACGCCGGTGGAGGTCGATCCGTTCGCCCTCGCGCCGGGAGAGGTGGCCGACTGGATGAACGGCTTCATGGCGTGGGCGCGCGAGCTCGACCCGCGGCTCGAGCTGAACTGGGCATCGACCAGCTTCGCGAAGGAGCGACGCACCTTCGCCAGCAGCGAGGGCTCCACTTGGACGCAGACCTTCTACACCACCAGCGCCAGGGTGGGGGTGGACTACAAGGAACGCAGGTGGGGGCTCGCCTCGCTCGGGCCGGCGCAGGGCGGCTGGGAGGTCGTGCGCGACGCCCCCGTGCGCGAGGAGATCCGGCGCCTCAAGGAACGCATCGACGAAGACGTCACCCTCCCCGAGAAGCCGGTGGAAGTGGGGCGGTACGCCGCGGTGTTCGATGCCGGCGCCATGGCTTCGCTGCTCGCGCAGACGCTCGGCTACGCGACCGAGCTCGATCGCGCGCTCGGCTACGAGGCGAACGCCGGGGGGACGAGCTACCTGAACGATCCCCTCGCCATGCTCGGCAGCTACAAGGCGGGCGCGCCGCTGCTCACCGTCACTGCCAACCGCTCGCAGCCCGGCGCGCTCGCCACGGTGCGGTGGGACGATGAAGGGGTGGTCCCCGAGTCGTTCGATCTCGTGCGGGACGGCGTGCTCACCGACTTCCAGACCACGCGCGAGAGCGCCGAGT
>DASTSH010000164.1:0-21015 GCA_035760785.1 Gemmatimonadaceae bacterium
GGCCGCGCGCTGCGCAGGAGCCGTCGGTTGATCCCCGCGGCGAGCCACACGCCCTCGCGCGCCCAGCGCCGGAGGCGCCCTTCCACGGGCCCGTGGGTGCGGAGCAGCACCGGCTCGCGGCGCAGCGTCCGCGCGAGACGCCGCAGCGCCGCCAGCGTGGGTGGCGCATCGAGGAGCTCGGCGAGCGAGTCCTCCGCTGGCGCGCCGAGGAGCGTGCGCCCGAGCGCGAGACATTCCGCGCGGTCCGCCCGTTCCGCGAGCCACGCGTGCTCGGCCGCGATCCCCGCAGCCGCCGCGCGCCCTCCGGCGAGCTCGCGCGCGATGTCCCGCAGGCGCACCTTCAGCGCGCCGCGCACGAGCAGCGTGAGCATCTCGACCTCCGGCGACGCCACGAACAGGCCGGCATCGTCATCCCACACGCGGCGGTCGAGCATCACGTTCTCCCACGGCAGCCGCCACCCCTTGAGGTGGCGCTCCCCGGCGACGAGGCGGAAGTGCACGTGGCAGTGGAGGAGCGCGCCGGTGGCGCCGTCGAGGCCGAGGTAGTCCTCGACCGCCGAATAGCCCTGGCCGGGCGCCGGCGCGAAGCGCTTGAAGCCGCAGCACGCCAGCACGCGAAGCGCCTGATCGTGCTGTCGCCGGTCGATGAGCAGGTCGAGGTCCGTGATCCCGCACATCCCCTCGCGCGCGTGCGCGTTGCTCTTCCAGTGGCAGTAGAGAATCCCCTCCCGCTGGAAGGCATCGACCAGCGCCACGGCGTTGGCGAGTGGCATCATCGGCCGCCTCCCGCGCCGCCGCGGATGATCCACGCGCCGGGGTCGGGCGACGCCGAGAGGCCGACGGCGGGGGGCGCGCGACGCCGGGCCGCGTGCACGCGCATGGCGGCGACGATGCCGAACGCGAGCCAGAGCGCGCGGAACTGGTCCACGTTGTTCGTCAGTCCCTGGACGGTGGTCGCCAGCACGTAGGCGAAGCCGGCGCGCGACAGCCCGCTGCCCGGGTAGATGCGGATCCGCCAGGCGTCACGCATCACCACCGCGAGCAGCCAGAGGAAGACCAGCAGCCCGGCGATCCCCAGCTCCGCCGCCGCCGCGAGATAGGTCTCGTGCGTGACCATCGGCTTCAGCCCCTGCACGTGCTGCGCGTAGGCCCCGAACTGACCGTAGCCGATGCCGAGCAGCGGGTGCGTGTAGAACGCCTCGCGCGCGGCGCGCCAGAGCGCGAGGCGATCGTCGATGTTGGGGCCGTCGCCCTCGAACGTGCGCGTGAGGCGGACCATCACGAACGGATGCTGGTCGAGGAACCACCACACGGCGCCGCCGAGCACGAACAGCGCGAGGATGCCGAAGACGATGCGCCGCGGCGTCACGCGCGGCCACCGCCAGCGCAGCGCGAAGGGGAGCCCGACGCAGAATCCCAGGAGCGTGCCACGCGAGCCGGTGGAGAGCGCGCCGAGGAGCAGCAGTGGGATCACCACCGGCCAGGCCAACGTGTGATACTTGAGGAGCAGGCCGCGCCGGTGCGCGACGGCGGCGCGCTCGGTGAGCAGGTTGCTCACGCCGAACACGAGGAACGTGTTGAGGAGAAGGTAGTTGCCGTAGATGTTCGGGTTCTCGAACGGCCCGCTGGGGCGCGGCACGTGGCGGAACACGTTCTCCACCACCGTCAGCGAGGCGAAGGCGGTGGCCAGGGTGATCCCGGCGAGGCAGAACACCACGATGCGATGGGGGAAGTCGTCGTACAGCAGCCAGAACGACGCCATCATCCACATGGCCGCGGCCAGGAACTTGGCGGTCTCCACCGGCGATCGGATGAGATCGAAGAACGTCTCGTCCACCATCGTATTGAGGGTGATGGACGCGACGATGATCGTGAGCATCGCGAACGCGGGGAGCACGTAGTAGGGGAAGGGGATGTCGCGCGCCGCGAAGTTGGCGAGGAGCGCGACGCCCACCACCGCGACCACGAGATCGCCGGCGCTGACGTTGAGCGGCCCGAAGACGTGGTGGAACGGGTAGAGGAGCACGAGGGCGACGAGCAGCGCCGTCTTCACGCGGCCGGCGCCGCGCCGCTGCACGCGCACCGTGACCGGGGCCGCTTCCACGCTGGCGGACATGGACTCGCGCCTCCCGCTCGGCATCTAGGATGCGGGTCGAACGATCGACCGCAGCCGGGGCACCCGGCGGCCCACGAAATCGGCGAGACGCCGAACGAGCCACCGCTCGTCGTCGCCGAGGAGCCAGGCCGGGGCACGCAGGAGCAGCGGCACGCCGGCCGGCACGAGCACCACCACGGCCGCGACGAGCACCCCGATCGGCGGGAGCCAGGGGCGCGCGGCGGCGGCCACGAGGGCCGTGATGCCGCCGCACAGCGCCGCCAGCTTCACGCCGGCCAGATGCGCCCGGAAGAAGCCAACCCACGACAGGCCAAGCAGGCGCGTGCTGAGATGCGCCATGAGCAGGAAGTTCACCAGCAGCGCGAACAGCACGCCCGTGGCCACGCCCGAGATCCCCCACGGCTGGCCGAGCGCGCCGCCGCCGATGACGAGTCCCGCGTAGATCCACTGCCGCCACGCGCGCGCGTACACGGCGCCGAGGGCGCGCGTGAGCGAGTCGCTCACCTTGTAGCTCGTGCGGAAGAGCGTCCCGGCGGCGAGGATCTGGAGCGGGCGCGTCGCCGCCGTCCACTTGGGCCCGAGCAGCACGAGCACGAGCTCCGGGGCGAGCACGATCACCAACGTGCTCACCGGCAGCGTGGCCACCGCCACCGCGGCCACCGCCCGGCGATAGGCGGCGCCCACGCGAGAGCGCTCGTCCTGGATCTGCGCCATGGCCGGGAAGAGCACGTCATCCATGACCTGGCCGATCAGCGTGGCGGGCATGGCCATCAGCTGGTACGCGCGCTCGTACAGGCCGAGGGACACCACGCCGAGCCACTTCACGACCACCATGTAATCGCCGTTGACCGCCGCGTAGTTGCCGATGCGCGCCAGCGTGAGCCCGCCGCCGAAGGTGAGCAGCTCGCGCAGCTCGCGGCGGCGCACCGCCGGGCGCCAACTGTGCGGGCGCCGCACGTTGACTCCCGCCGTGTACGCCGCCGTCTGCACCAGTTGCGCCCACACCAGCGCCCACACGCCGAGTCCGAGCCCCGCGAGCGCGATCCCCACCACCCCGTACCCGATCGCGTACGATGCGACGCGGATCGCGGCGATGGTTCGGAACTCCAGGTCGCGGCGGAGCAGTGACTCCGCCACGATGGACCCGCTCTGGATCGGCAGCGACCAGGCGAGCGCCCGCACCACCGGAGCGAGCGCCGGGGCGTGCAGCCCGACGGCGATGAGCGGCGCGCTCGCCCAGAGCAACCCGAGCAGGAGCACTCCGAACAGCACCGAGCACACCGTCCCCGTTTGCACGTGGGCGGGACGGAGCGCCGGGTGCTGCACGATGGCCGGCCCCACGCCAACCTGCGAGAAGATCATGGAGAGCTTGATCACCAGCATGCTCGCCGAGGCGAGACCGAAGTCGCGTGGCGAGAGCAGGCGCGCCAGCACCGCGAGCACCGCGATGCTCAGCGCGCCCTGGGCGGCGGCGCTGCCGGTCATCCACAACCAGTTCGCGAGCGTGCGGTCCGTCCGGCCGCGTCGGACCGCCGGCGTCGCCACGCCCTCGCTCGCGTCCTGGATCACCCCCGGTCCTCCGCTCCGTCGTAGTAGTCGGAATCGTAGTACGGGGGCTTGGCCACGTTCCGCGGATCGTTCAGCACCGCACCCAGCACGTGCGCGCCCACGCGGTCGCACTGGCGCAGTGCCTCGAGCGCCAGCTCGCGACCGGTGGTGCCGGCGCGCACCACCACCAGCACGCCGTCGGCCATCGCGCCGAGGATCGCGGCGTCCGCCGCGGCGAGAATGGGCGGGGTGTCGAGCACCACGATGTCGGCGTTCCGCGAGATCCCCTGGAGGAGGAGCCGCGTGCGCTCGCCGTTCAGCGACATCAGCGACTGTCTGGTGGGCTTGCCGCGCGGCAGGAGCGAGAGCCCATCCACGCACGTCGGGTGCACCACCGCCGCATCGGTCTGCCCTTCGAGCAGCTCCGCCAGGCCTGGCGTGCGCGGCACACCGAAGATCCGGTGCAGCCGCCCGTGGCGCAGATCGCCATCCACCAGCAGCACGCGGAGCCCCTCGTTCGCGAAGCTCACCGCCAGGTTCGCCGCCGTGAACGTCTTCCCCTCGCCCTGGATCGCGCTCGTGATGGCCACCGTGCGGAGGCCCTCGTCGCGCGGGAAGAGCGGCAGGTTCGCCCGCAGGATGCGATACGCCTCGGCGCCCGCCGACGGCGTGCTGGCGATGGTGATCAGGTCCGCGCGCCCCGCCGGCCCGAGCGTCGCCGCTCCGGCGTTCGGCTCGCTCCCGTTGCCGAAGGGGAGGAGCCGGCGCAGCCACCACGACGCGGTGGACGCCTTGGGGATCACGGCGAGGCCCGGCACCTGCAGCAGCTTCTCCAGCTCATCCCGCCGGCGGATGGACGGCTGCTGGAGCTCGCGCACGAACGCCACGCCGCCGCCGAGCATGATGCCGAGCAGCAAGCCGAAGCCCACCTTCACCAGGCGCAGGCTTCGCTCCGGCTGGTACGGCACCGCCGCCGTGTCCACCACCTCCACCTCTCCCGTCCCCACGGCCGCCGCCATGCGTGCCTTCTGGAGATCCTCGCGCAGATCCTCGCTGATCTTCTCGCGCGTGCTCACCGCCTTGGCGAGGCGAGCTTCCTCGGCCTGCATCGACGGCAGCTCGCGCAGCGGCGCCGTGGTGCGTTCCTGGAGGGCGCGCAGCGACGTCACCCGTGCATCGAGCAGCGTGACGTAGCCGCGCACCGCGTCCGTCAGCGCGCCGCGCGTGCTGGCGATGTGCTCGCGCAGGTGCTGCACCTCGGGATCGGTCTCCGCCCGGCGCCAGGTGCCGGTGGTGAGCGAGTCGAGCCGGGTCTGATCCTTCTCCAGCTCGTCGGAGAGCTGCGCGATCCCCGGGTCGTGATTCAGGTCCTGCGCCGAGAGGAGCACGCGCATCCCGCTCTCCCAGCTCTTGGGATCGGCGTTGCCCAGCCGGTCGAGCAGCTCGCCGTACATGCGGCGGTCGGACTCGAGCTGCGCGATGTTCATCTCCAGCGTCAGCAGATCCGACTGCTGTCCGCCGAGGAGACGCTCGGACTTGAAGAACGCGCCCTTGGAGCGGAAGGCGCTCAGCGCATCGGTCGCGGTCGCGAGCAGCGAATCGCTGTGCGCGATCTGGCTCTCCAGGAGCTGCCGGCGGAGCTGCGACTTGAGCTGCGCCGTGCGTCCGTTTGCCGCCTGGAAGGTCTCGATCACCCGGTTCACCACGCGCTGCGCGAGCTCCGGATTCGGGTCCGCGTAATCCAGGGTGATCACATCGGTCTGCGGGACCGGCGTGAAGTGCATGTTCGACCGGAGCACATCGATCGCCGCACCGGTCGGGAGGACGAGGAGCATCGCGTTCCGCAGCCCGGGCGCCGAATCCACCACGAAGCTCACGCCGTTCAGCGAGAGGGGCCGGTGCCACGCGGCGCGCGCCGACGCGCCGCCGTGGCCGCGCATCACGACGCCGCTCTTCGAGAACTCGAGGCGCAGCGTGTCCTCCGGCGCCTCGGGCGCGACGTGCACGTCGCGCAGGAGCCAGAGCGGCATCGCCGTCGGGGAGGGGAGGAGCGGGAACGAGCCGGACGGCTCCGCGAGCCGGAGCCCCTCGTGCGCCACCACATCTCCGAGCACGCTCCGGCTCTGGAGCACCTGGAGCTGCGACAGGATGGGGTTCGCGACCTTCAGCAGGTCGGGGTTGTCCGCGGTCTCCTCGCCCGTGCCCTGCACGATCACCTTGCGGGCATCGGCCACGCGCACCACGGCGTTCGCGCGATAGAGCGGCTGCTCGAGGTACGCGAACCACATCCCCAGCGCCATGGGGACGGCGGCGATGCAGAGCGCGAGACGGGCGTGACGGCGAAGCGCCGCCACGATGTCACGGCCGCTGAGGCGCGGTCCGCCGACCTCGTCCGCGCTCCGCAGCAGCTCCTCGCGGATGAGCAGGGCGGGGAGCTCGCTCGGGGGCGCGATGCGGCGCTCCCGATACGCCAGATCTCGCAGCGCGCTCATCAGCGGACTCTGGCAATGGCCGTCACGATCGCCGCGGTGGCACCGAGGACGGTGACCGCCGGGCCGAAGAAGTCGCGCCAGAGGGCGCGCTTCTTCGGCACCACCAGCTCGTCGCCGGAACGGACCGGCATGAGCGCCGTGGCGAGTTGATCGCTGTTGAGGTGGACCGTCGTGCGCCGGCCGTCGCGCACGAGCTGCACCTGGTCGCTGCGTCCATCATCCGTGACGTCGCCCGCCAGCACGATCGCCTGCGACACGGTCATGCCGGGGCGGACGGCGAAGATGCCGGGGTGCTTCACCTGCCCGCCGACGGCGATGCGCAGGTACGGCTCGATGACGAACTGCGGATCGGCGTCGAAGCGCGTGAGGAAGTCGTGCACGCGCTGGTTGAGCTCCGACAGGGGAACGCCGCCGAGGCGCACTGCCTTGTACAATGGATGGGCGACCGACCCGTCCGGCGCGAGCGCGAAGGTGCCGCTCAGCTCGGGATGGTGCCAGACCGTGATGCGCACCGAATCGTCCGCTCGCAGCATCAGTGGTTCCGCGGCGGCCGACGGCGCGAACGCCTGAGCGGGGAGCGGGCGGGCGGCCGCGAAGGCGACCGACAGGGCGACCAGGGAGATGGCGATCGGCGCGAGCGCTCGGGACGGGTGCTTCGCGAACGTCGCGCGACGAGGATGCACGGTCATGGGCTACTCCAGTGATGGAACCTCCCCGACCACGCGAGCGCTGGCTCACGTCGGGACGGACCGGAGTCGCCCCAGCGATCGCGCGCGGGCTACATAGTAGCGTCCCACTGCCAGACCGATCGCTTCATGACGAAAATGTAATTCGTCGATGCTCGCGCGCGCCGCACGCGGCGGTGCGCGCGCCGGCGACCGGTTCGCGCCACTCATTATTACTGCTATTTCGATTCTCATATGATCTTCTTCACGACGATGTCGCACGCGCACTGCACGGCGTGTGGCGCCTGCACCACCGCGCGCCGTGGTCCACACCCTTCGGTGCGCTCATGACGTTCGACGCGGCACTCGATCCGATCGGGGAGTGGATCGCGGAGGGCGTGATCGCGCGCGCGGCGGCCACGGTGCTGCACCACGGATCGGTGGCTGCCGAGCGATGCTGGGGTGACGCCGACGATGGTCGACCGCTCGATGGCCACACGCTCTTTCCCTTCGCGTCGCTCACCAAGCCCTCGCTCGCGACGGCGATCCTGCGGCTCGTGGAGCGCGGCGAGCTGACGCTCGACTACCCGCTCGGCCGGGCGCTCCCGGCCGCGCCCCCCGCCATGCGCGCGATCACCATCGCGCAGCTCCTCACGCACGTGTCGGGATTCCCCGAGCACGTGCCTGGCGTGACCGCGCTGGAGGCGGCACGCGCGCCGGTCGGGGCGTACGTGGACGCGGCGCTCCGGGGTGGACTCGAGTTCGCGCCCGGGACGCGCGTGCTGTACAGCAATGCGGGGTTCCAGGTGCTCGGCGCGATGGTGGAGCGCGCGACGGGCGTGCCGGTGGCGGACCTGCTCGAGCGCGAGACGTTCGAGCCGCTCGGCATGCGCGGCGCGACACTGCGGCCGCTGGCGCGTCCCGGCGCGCGGACGGCACGCGTGGAGCTCGGCGCGCGCGCGAGCGATCCGCGCACGGCCATCTACAACTCCCCGTACTTCAAGCGTCTCGCGCGGGCCGATGGCGGGTTGTTCGCGACGCCGCGTGATGTCGCGCGGCTCCTGGAGATCTACCGCCTGGCGGGTGACGGCGCGCTCGGCGCCGCGACCGCCCGCGCCGCCGTCACGAGCCACACGCACGGCATCCCGGGGCGGTACGGGCCGTACGAGTGGGCGAGCTGCGACTTCGGGTGGAGCTGGGAGATCCGGAACGGGAAGTCTCCCCACCCCACCGGCTCGCGCACGTCGCCGCGCACCTTCGGGCACATCGGCGGGTCGGGGGTGCTCGCGTTCTGCGATCCCGACCGGCGCCTGACGGTGGTGATCCACACCTGCCGCGCCTTCGCCGATGGCTGGGCCGCCGAGCGCCCCTACCTCACGCGCCTGGCGAGCGCGCTGGTGGACGCCGCGGAGCGCATGGGCTGACCGCCGCTCGCCGCGATCACGGCGCGGCCACGACAATGTGACGGAAGTGTCACGTCGGCTTCACGCTGCGTTCACGAAGTCCGGCGTAGTCTGCCTCTGCAACCGGCCACGGCCTACCGGAGGCAGCGACCACCGTGATGCTTCGCAATCGTCATCTCCTCGCGCTCGACGCCCTGCTGCTCCCGCTCACGCCGCTCGTCGCCTACCTGATCCGCTTCGACGGGTTCGACTGGGGGGCGCGGGGAGTGCACGATGCGCTGCGATACGCGGCGCTCTCCGTTCCACTGAAGCTCGCGATCTATTTCGCCGACGGACTCTACCGCCGGCTCTGGCGCTTCACCGACAGCACCGATGCCGCGCAGCTCGTACGGTCCGTGGCCCTGTCGGCGGCGGCGTGCGCGCTCCTCGGGAGCGTCGCGCTGCCGGAGCTGGGGGTGCTGACGGGGCGCGTGCCGCTGTCGGTGCTGGTGCTCGATGCGTTCCTCACCGCGGCGGTGGTCATCGCGCTGCGATTCCTCGGCCGCTCCCGCGGCGCGCCGCGGCTTCCGCGGACCGGGACGCGGCGGCGCGTGCTCATCGCCGGCGCCGGCGCGGCGGGGGAGATGATCGTGCACGAGCTGCGCGAGAATCCGGCGCTGGGGCTCGTGCCCATCGGCTTCGTGGATGATGACCGGCGGAAGCACCGCCATCGCCTGTGCGCGCTCCCCGTGTTCGGCTCGCTGTCCGAGATCCCGGACCTCGTGGCGCAGCACGGCGTGGAGGAGATCATCATCGCCATGCCCAGGGCGCCGGGGACCGTCGTGCGGCAGGTGGTGCGCGCGGCGGGCGATGCCGGCGTGCCCACGCGCATCGTCCCCGCGATGTTCGAGATCCTCGCCGGGCGCGTCGGGGTGTCGAGCCTGCGCGCGGTGCGCATCGAGGATCTGCTGCGGCGCACGCCGGTGGAGACCGATCTCGGCCCGGTGAGCGCGCTGGTGCGCGGCCACACGGTGCTCGTCACCGGCGCCGGCGGCTCCATCGGGAGCGAGCTGTGTCGGCAGCTCGCGCGGCTCGAGCCCGCGCGGCTGGTGCTGCTCGGCCACGGGGAGAACTCGATCTTCGAGATCCAGCAGGAGCTGCGCGCGCGCCACCCGGCGCTCGCGCTCACGCCGGCGATCGCCGACGTGCGCGATGGCGACCGGATCATGGCGCTCTTCGCGCGCTACCGCCCGACCGTGGTGTTCCACGCGGCGGCGCACAAGCACGTGCCGCTCATGGAGGACAACGTGGTCGAGGCGGTGACCACGAACGTGCGCGGCACCCGGAACGTGGTGGATGCGGCGGCGGCGTGCGGCGTCGGCCAGCTCGTGATGATCTCGACCGACAAGGCGGTGCACCCGTCGAGCGTGATGGGCGCGACGAAGCGCGCGGCGGAGCTGGTGGTGCAGCAGGCGGCGGCGCGCGGGCGGCGATTCATGGCGGTGCGCTTCGGCAACGTCCTCGGCAGCCGCGGGAGCGTGGTGCCGATCTTCCTCCGGCAGATCCGCGCCGGCGGCCCCGTGACGATCACGCACCCGGAGATGCGCCGCTACTTCATGACCATTCCCGAGGCGGTGCAGCTGGTGCTCCAGGCGGGCGCGCTCGGACACGGCGGCGAGGTGTTCGTGCTCGACATGGGCGATCCGGTGCGGATCGTGGATCTCGCCTCGGACCTCATCCGTCTCTCCGGACTCGAGGTGGGCGCCGACGTGGACATCGAGTTCGTCGGGATGCGTCCCGGCGAGAAGCTCGTGGAGGAGGTGTTCTTCGACGGCGAGCACGCCTCGCCCACGCACCACCCGAAGGTGCTGCGGGCGCGGAACGTCACCCCCGCCGACGCGGTGATGCGCGCCGTGGATGCGCTGCTCGATGCGGCGGCGGAGGGGTGCTCCGACGAGGTGCTGCGCGGGCTGCTCCAGGAGGTCGCCCCCGACTTCGTGCCCGGCGGACAGGTGCCGGAGGCGGAGCGCGCGGTGGCCTTCACGCCGGTGGCGCTCGCCGACCGCGCGCCGGGACGCGGTGTTGCCGCGCCGCCGTACCCGCTCCGCTCCACCACGGAAAAGATGGCCACGCCGGGCTGATCCCCCGCGCGTCGCACGGATCATCGCTCGTCCGTCCCGTCGCACTGGCTCTAGCGCACCGGAGGGAGACCGTGAGAATCGTGTACATCGTCACCAGATCGGACACCGTGGGCGGCGTCCAGGTGCACGTGCGGGATCTCGCGCTCGCGCTGCGCGATCGCGGGCACGAGGCCACCGTGATCGCGGGGCATCGCGGCGTGTTCACGGAGGAGCTGGGCGACCGTGGCGTCGCCTTCCGGTCGCTCCCGCACCTGGGGCGCGCGCTCCGCGCCTCGGACGACGCGCGCGCGCTCACCGAGATCCGCGCCGCGCTCGCGGAGCTCGAGCCCGACCTCGTGTCGACGCACGCGGCGAAGGCCGGATGCCTCGGGCGCATCGCCGCGCGCTCCCTCGGCATCCCCGCCATCTTCACCGCCCACGGGTGGTCGTTCACCGACGGCATCCGCTCCAGCCGCACGCACGTGTACCGCTGGGTGGAGCGGCTCACCGCGCGCTTCGCGAAGCGCATCATCACCGTCTCCGAGTACGACCGGCAGCTCGCCGTGCAGCAGCGCGTGGCGCTGGCGCACAAGCTCGTGACGGTGCACAACGGCGTGGTCGATGTCCCGGCGGCGCTGCACGCCTCCCCCGGACGGTCGCCGGTGCGCCTGGTGATGGTGGCGCGGTTCGAGGAGCAGAAGGACCACGCGACGCTGTTCCGCGCGCTCGCCGGCCTGCGCGAGCAGCCGTGGCCCTGGCAGCTCGAGCTGATCGGGGACGGTCCGCTCTTCTCCGAGGCGGTGGCGCTGGCGCAGCAGCTCGAGATCACCCCGCGCATCCAGTTCGTGGGCTTCCGCCGCGACGTGATGCGGCGCCTCGCGGAGGCGCAGGTGTTCCTGCTCATCACCAACTGGGAGGGATTCCCCCGGAGCATCCTCGAGGCGATGCGGGCGGGGCTCCCGGTGGTGGCGTCGGATGTCGGCGGGAACGGCGAGTCGGTGGTGCATGGCGAGACGGGCTTCCTCGTGCCGCGCGGCGACGTGTCGGCGCTCCGGACGGCGCTCGCGCGCCTGCTCGCCGATCCGGATCTGCGGGTGCGGATGGGCAGCCGCGGGCGGCGGCGCTTCGAGGAGCGGTTCACGCTCGAGCGCATGTGCGAGAAGACGTTCGCCGTCTACCGCGAGGTGATGGGGGGCGGCGTGTTCGCGGCGGACGGTCGCGCGGCCGCGCTCGACGGCCGCCGCGCGGAGGCGCCCACGCTGGTGCCGGAGGCGTGATGTCGCGGCTCCCGTGGGATGCGCTCGCGCGCCGGACGGCGCCGCGGGGCGCCGTGCGCGCGCTGCTGGCGGCGGCGCTCGCGGCGGCGCTCGTGGCGGCCGGCGCATCGCGTGGGGCGGCGCGCCCGCGCGGCAGAGCGCGCGCCACCGCCGCACCCGCCGGCGCGCACGCCTTTCCCTTCGGTCCCTCGCGGCTCCCGGTGACCGGGGCGGGACGCGCGCCCTTCAACGCCACCGTGGGATCGTTCAAGCCCGACGACGCGATCGCGACGCTCGATGCGGCGCGGGCGAACGGGCTGCACCTGCTCATCCGCCTCGCGCGCAACCGGCGCCGCTTCCGCAACGCCGACGGCTCCTTCTCGCTCGAGAAGTGGAAGCACGAGGTGGACGCGTACCGTGGCATCGACTTCGCGCCGTACGTGGCCGACGGCACCATCCTCGGCCACTACCTGTTCGACGAGCCGCACGATCCCACCAACTGGAACGGGAAGCCGGTGCCGTACGCCGACATCGAGGCGGCGGCCGCGTACAGCAAGCGGCTCTGGCCCACGATGCCGGCGGAGATCGGATCGCCGCCGAGCTTCCTGCTCGGCGGCGCGCCCTGGCGGTCGCTCGACCTCTCGTTCGCGCAGTTCTCCGCGCGCAAGGGTGACCTGCGCCCCTGGCTGCGCACGGAGGTGGAGGCGGCGCGCCAGCAGAAGCTCGGCCTCTTCCTCAGCCTGAACGTGCTGGAAGGGGGCGACCTGCACGGGAAGATGACGCCGACGCAGCTCGAGACGTGGGGGATGACGATGGCCGCGGAGCCCGAGGCCTGCGGGCTGTTCATGTGGCGGTACGACTCCGCGTACTTCCACGAGCCCGCGATCGCGGATGCCGTCGCGTCGATCGCCACCGTGACCGCGCGCCGCGCCACGCCCGCGCCGATGTGTCGCGGGGCCGGATGGCCGCGCGGCGCGCGCTGACTCGCACGCATCGCACACCGAGGTGACCATGACCCACCACGCGGACGTCGAACGCACGGACGCCACGCCCGGCCGCACCGCGTTCCTCTCCTTCTCGCCGCCGCTCATCGGTGCCGAGGAGGTGGACGAGGTGGTGGACACGCTGCGCGCGGACTGGATCACGACCGGCCCGAAGACGCAGCGCTTCGAGGCGGAGTTCCGCGCCTACATGGGCGCTCCTGCCACCCTCGCGCTCAACTCGTGCACCGGCGCGCTCCACACCGCGCTGCTGGCGGCCGGCATCGAGCCCGGCGCCGAGGTGATCACCACGCCCATGACGTTCGCGGCGACGGTGAACGCGATCGAGCACGTGCGGGCGCGCCCGGTGCTGGTGGACGTGGAGCCGGACACGCTGAACATCGACCCCGAGCGCGTCGCGGCGGCCATCACCCCGCGCACCAGGGCGATCATCCCCGTGCACTTCGCCGGGCACCCGGCGGACCTCGACCCCATTCACGAGCTTGCGCGCGCGCGCGACCTGCTCGTGCTCGAGGACGCGGCGCACGCGCTCCCCGCGCGCTACAAGGGACGGCTCATCGGCTCGGGGCGCAATCCCGCCGCCTTCAGCTTCTACGCCACCAAGAACCTCACCACCGGCGAGGGCGGGATGCTCACCGGCGGCGAGGAGCTCGTGGAGCGGGCCCGGCTCGCGAGCCTCCACGGCATCCGCCGCGGCGCGTCGCGCAAAAGCTGGTCGTACGAGATCGTGTTCCCGGGCTACAAGTACAACATGACGGACGTGCAGGCGGCGCTGGGCCTCTGGCAGCTCCGCAAGCTCGCGCGCTTCCAGCAGCGCCGCTGCGAGGTGGTGGCCGCCTACCGGCGGGCGTTCGCCGACGAGGAGGCGCTCGAGCTGCCGATCGAGCGTCCGGAGGTGGAGCACGCCTGGCACCTCTTCGTGGTGCGCCTCCGGCTCGAGACGCTGCGCATCGGCCGCGACGCGTTCCTCGACGAGCTGACGGCGAGGAACATCGGCACGTCGGTGCACTTCCTCCCGATCCACCTGCACCCGTACTACCGCGAGACCTACGGCTATCGCCCAGACGACTTCCCGGTCACGCTCGGCAGCTACGAGCGGATGCTCAGCCTGCCGCTCAATCCCCGGCTCACGGATCAGGACGTGGCCGACGTGATCGAGGCGGTGCGCGACGTCATCCGGAGGAACCGGCGATGAGCACCCTCAAGCGCGCGTTCGACCTGTTCTGGGCCTCGATGGGCATGCTGCTCCTCTGGCCGGTCTTCGTGATCGTCATCCTGGCCATCAAGCTCGACGATGGCGGGCCCGTGTTCTTCCGGCAGGAGCGCGTGGGGTGGCGCGGACGGCCGTTCCGCATGTGGAAGTTCCGCACGATGATCCCCGACGCGGCACGCTTTGGGCGGATCACGGTGGAGAACGATGCGCGCATCACGCGCGTGGGACGCGTGCTGCGGCGGACGAAGCTCGACGAGCTGCCGCAGCTGTTCAACGTGCTCGCGGGGGAGATGAGCCTCGTGGGGCCGCGTCCGCCGCTGGCGTCGTGGGTGGCAGTGTACACCCCGGAACAGCGCCGCGTGCTGGACCTCATCCCCGGGATCACCGATCCCGCCAGCCTCCACCACTGGGGGGAGTGCGCGCTCCACGGCATCGCGGATCCGGAGCGCTACTACTTCGAGCGGTTGCTCCCCGAGAAGATCGACCTGAGCCTGGCGTACGCGAAGCGCGCGACGCTGTTCACGGACACGCTGCTCATCTTGCGGACCCTGTCGGCGCTCGGGCGCGATGCGGGGTCGGCGGCGGCGCGCCGGTCCCCGCTGCTTCGGCGCCGACACACCGTTCCCGGAGGGATGGCATGAAGATCACGTATCTCGGACACGCCGGACTCGAGGTGCAGACCGCGCGGGCCACCGTGCTGTGCGATCCGTGGCTCTCGCCGGAAGGGACCTTCCAGGCCTCCTGGTTCCAGTTCCCCGACAACTCGCACCTGGTGACGCCGGAACTGCGCCGGCCCACGGCCGTGGTGGTCTCGCACGAGCATCTCGACCACGTGGATCCGTGGTTCCTCGCGCAGGTGCCCTCGACGATCCCGATCATCATCCATCGTTTCCCGTCGCCCGTGCTGCGCCGCAAGCTCCAGGCGGCCGGCCCCCGCCCGATCATCGAGCTGCCGGCGTGGGAGCCGCTCGAGATCGCCGATGGGACGAGCGTCTTCTTCGTCCCCGAGGAATCCCCCATGAATCACGATGTCGCCATCGTGATCCAGGCGGACGGCCAGACGCTGCTCAACATGAACGACGCGCGGCTCGCGCCGATGCAGATGCGCGAGATCCGGACGAAGGCGGGCGGCACGGTGGACGTGTTCGCGCTGCAGGGGGCCGGCGCCTCCTGGTACCCCATGTGCTACGAGTACCCGCCGGAGAAGCGCGCCACGCTCTCGCGGCAGAAGCGCCTGGCCAAGTTCGGCTACATGGTGCGCGCCATCCGGGCGGTGAAGCCGACCACGGTGATCCCGTTCGCCGGCCCGCCGTGCTTCCTCGACCCGGAGCTCGCCCCCCTCAACGCCGAGTTGACGGCGGGGATCTTCCCCGACCAGCAGCAGGTGGTGGACTGGCTGGCCACGCGGGCGGTGACGAACACGGTGGTGATGCTGCCGGGGGATGCGTGGGACGCCGAGGCGCGCGTGAAGGACGCCGACCCGGCGTGGGAGGGCTTCTCCTTCGCCGACCGCGCATCGTACATCGAGCGCTACGCCGAGCGCCGGCGCCCGCACGTGGAAGCGGTGCTCTCGCGCTATCCCCATCCCAGCGAGTCGCTCTGGGAGCCGTTCCAGGGCTACTTCTCCCGCTTGCTGGAGATGAGTCCGTACTTCAACGGCAAGATCGGTATGCGCGTCGGGTTCGACATCACCGGACCGGGCGGCGGCGCCTGGGCGGTGGACTTCCGCCCCGGCGCGGAGGGGGTGTACCGCGATCAGGGAGAGTGCTCGTACCGCTACTGGATCGACTCGCGGTGGGCGGTGCCGCTCCTCGCAGGGAAGATGCCGTGGGAGGACTTCTTCCTCTCCTGTCGCTTCCACGCGTGGCGCGATCCGGACATGTACAACGATCACCTGCTCGGGCTGTTGAAGTTCGCGCACGCGCCCGCCCTCGATGCCGTGGAGCACTACGAGACGTCGATGACGTTCGAGGAGCGGATCACGATCCACGAGAACGGCTGCAAGTACCGGGTGCAGCGCTACTGTCCGCACGCGGGGAACGACCTGCTGGAGAGCGGAGAGGTGCTCCCCGGCGGCATCCTGCGCTGCCTGGCCCACCACTACGAGTTCTCGCTCGAGACCGGTGCCTGCATCAACGGCACGTGCAAGGCGCTGGAGGTCGAGCGCCTGGATCCGGCCGGAGAGACCGTCGTGCCGGTGGAGGTGGCGGCGGAGCCGGCGGCGCCGGCGCCCGGGTGGTCGGGGGCGCTCGCCGGCGGCTACCCGGCGCCGCGCCGCGATGCGGTGGAGGGGAGGTAGCGGCGATGGAGCGGCGGTTCGGACTGCACGGCGCCACCACGCGGGGCACGGACCTGCTGGCGGATCTCGCCACTGCCAGGAGCGCGGGGTTCGACGCGCTGGAGATCCACGGGGCGAAGCTGTACGCGTACATTGCCGGCGGCGGCACGTTGAGCGCCCTGCGCGCGGCGCTCGCGCCGACGGGGGTCGAGCCGCTCAGCCTCGTGCCGCCCGAGGGCTGGGTGCCCGTGCTGGGCGCCGATCGCGACACCACCCTGCGCCGGTGGCGGACGATGTGCGCCTGCGCCGCCGCGATCGGCTGCCGGTTCGTCGCGGCCGCGCCGGGGAGGGTCGCCGGACCGACGGACGAAGACGCGGTACGGCGGGACGCGGTGGCGATGCTCCGGGAGATGGCGCGCATCGCCGCCAGCTTCGGGCTGCGCGTTGCGTTCGAGTTCCAGTGCCCGCGCCTCGGCGCCGTGAGCACGCTCGCGGAGGCGCGGCGGATCGTGGAGACGGTGGGAGATCCGGCCCTCGGCCTCATCATCGACGCCTTCGACTTCCACGCGGGCGGATCGACGTACGCGATGCTCGAGTCGCTCGACCCGGCACTCGTCTGCTACGTGCGGCTCGAGGACGCCGACGCACTTCCACCCCGCACGCTCACGAACGATGATCGCCTGCTCCCGGGTGACGGCGTGATCCCGCTGCGCGACTTCGTGCAGCGGCTTCAGGAGATCGGCTGCAGCGGCGTCTACTCGATCGAGCTGGGGGGCACGGAGTACGGCGACTGGGGGGTGCAGCGACTGGCGCGCGTGGCGCGCGAGAGCCTGGAGGCGTGCTGCGCGGAGCTGGACGAGCGCGAGGGGCTGCTGGACTACGGCGGGTGAGTGGCGCCACGCGAGCGCGGGCGCCGGCGCGGGGATGGCGGCGGGAAGGGGCGCGGGAACGTCCCGCGGCTGCGACACGGGCGCGGGAAGCACCGCCTCCTCGATGCGGAACGCGGACACGAGCGCGAGCAGCCGCCGCGAGGCGTCGGCGAGCGCCGCGGCGGCGGACGCGATCTCCTCCGCGCCCGCGCTCTGCTCCTCCGTGGCCGCCGCCACCTGCTGCATCGCGGCCGCGAACGACTCCGTGCCGCGCGCCAGCTCATCGAGGCGGATCGTGGCCTGCCCCAGCAGCTCCCGCGACTCGCGCGCCGCATCCTCGATCGAGCTCGTCCACCCTTCGGTCTCCGCCACCGCCCCCTCCACCTGCGAGAAGCTCTCCATCGCCTCGCGCGTGGCGCGCTGCACGCCGGCCACGGTGGCAGCGGTGCGCTGGCTCGACGCGCGCGCCTCCTCCACGCGCGCGAGGAGCGCGTCGATCGTGTCCTCCGTGCGCTCGGCCGCCTCCGCCGAGCTCGTCGCCAGCTTGCGGATCTCGCTGGCCACGACGGCGAACCCCTCCCCCTGCTCCCCGGCGCGTGCCGCCTCCATGGAGGCGTTGAGCGCGAGGAGCTTCGACTGGCGGGCGATCTTGCGCACGAGCGTGACGAAGGAGCGAACCTCCTCCGAGGCGATGGCCAGCTCCTCCGCGGCATCGGCGGAGGTGCGCGCCTCATCGCCGAGGGCGCCGAGCGCGGCGGAGCTCTCGTCGAGGCGCGACCGGTTCTCACGGGCCAGCCCCCGCAGGCGCGCGTTGCGCTCCACGCCCTCGTGCGCACCCTCGGTGAGCCGTCCGGCGATCCGCACCAGCGTCGCCGCGTCGCCCGCGGTCTGCGCGATGGCGTGCGCCATCTCCGAGGCCTGCCGGCTCAGGTCGTTCGCCGTGTGCGCCATCTCGCCGGAGGCGGCGGACATCTCCTCCGTTCCCGCGGTGATCTCCGCCGACATGGCGGCGGTCTCGCGTGCCGAGTCGCGCAGCACGCCCACCAGCCGCCGCAGCTCGGCGATCATCGCGCCCGTGGCGCGGGCGAGGCGCCCGAGCTCGTCGTCCTCCCCCATGGGGTCGAGCTCGACCGCGAGGTCGCGCGCGGCCACGCGCTCCGCGGCGACGGCGAGCGCCGTGGCGGGCTCGGTCACGCGGCGGCCGATGAAGCGCGAGAGGTAGAGGAGCGCCAGCTCCACGAAGGCGAGGGTGATCGCCGACGCGAGCAGGATCGTCTGTCGCGCATCGTGCACGTGCTCCGGCCCCAGCACGCCGATCGTCCGCTGCACCCACCTCAGACTCCACCAGGCGAGCGAGCCGATGAGGAGCAGCGCCACGGCGCCGCCGCCGGCCACGACGCGTCGCTGCACGGAGCGCACGCCGAGCGGCGCGATGGCCCGCGCGTGCGCCCGCGCGTGCTTGTCTGAGGTGTCCACGGGGCTAGATTTCATCAATCAACCGTCGAGCGGGGCCCGCTGGCCCGATTCCGCGACTCTCGCGCCGCGCCTCCCGACCGCGATGCGCGCGGCAAGACCCAACATGACATCGTCCACCCCGAACTCCATGGCCGAAAGCCAGGCGAGCTACGAGCCCGCCGTCGTCGAGCGCAAGTGGCAGGAGCGCTGGCGCGCGCAGCGGGCGAACTCGCCCGAGCTCGACCGCGCCGAGCGTCCCTTCTACCAGCTCATGATGTTCCCGTACCCGTCCGCGGAGGGGCTGCACATCGGCAACGTCTTCGCGTTCACGGGGAACGACATCTATGGACGATTCCAGCGGCTCCAGGGGAACACGGTGTTCGAGCCCATCGGGTTCGACGCGTTCGGCATCCACTCGGAGAACTACGCGCTGAAGGTGGGCATCCACCCGATGGAGCTGATCCCGAAGAACATCGAGAACTTCCGCCGGCAGCTCCGCCGCGTCGGGCTGATGGTCGACTGGAGCCACGAGCTGTCCACCACCGACCCCGCCTACTACAAGTGGACGCAGTGGATCTTCCTCCAGCTCCTGAACAAGGGGCTGGCGTACAAGAAGAAGGCGGCCGTCAACTGGTGCCCGTCGTGCAAGACCGTGCTCTCGAACGAGCAGGTGGTGAACGGCGAGTGCGAGCGGTGCGGCTCCGCCGTGGAGCAGCGCTTCCTCGAGCAGTGGTTCTTCCGGATCAGCGAGTACGCGCCGCGCCTCCTGGCCAACCTCGACTGGATCGACTGGTCGGAGACCACGAAGACCGCGCAGCGGAACTGGATCGGGAAGTCGGAGGGGGCGGAGGTGAGGTTCGAGATCTCGGGAAGCGGGAAGCGGGAAGCGGGAAGCGTCCCCGCCCCGCCCGCGGCGTCTCCGAGTCCCGACATCCGCGTCTTCACCACGCGCCCGGACACGCTCTTCGGGGCCACGTACCTGGTGCTGGCGCCGGAGCATCCGCTCGTGGCCGAGATCACCACGCCGGAGCAGCGCGCCGCCGTCGAGGCCTACCTGGACCAGACGGCGCGGCAGGATCTCGTCTCGCGCCGAGTGACGGACAAGGTGAAGACCGGCGTCTTCACCGGCGCGTACGCGATCAACCCCGCCACGCGTCGGCCGATCCCCATCTGGATCGCCGACTACGTGCTCATGGAGTACGGCACGGGGGCGATCATGGCGGTGCCGGGGCACGACGAGCGTGACTTCGAGTTCGCCGTGACCTTCGGGCTCCCGATCGTGCGCGTGGTCGCGGGACCGGGGCAGGACTCGGCGACCCCGTTCGACGGCGCCGCGTACACGGAGACGGACGGCGCGCACCTCGTCAACTCCGACCGCTTCGACGGGCTGTCGGTGCCGGAGGGGAAGAAGCGGATCGTCGAGTGGCTGGAGAGCGTCGGGGCGGGGAAGGGGGTGGTGAACTACCGCCTCCACGACTGGTGCATCTCGCGACAGCGCTACTGGGGGCCGCCGATCCCGGTGATCTACTGCGATCGCTGCGGCGTGCAGCAGGTGCCGGAGCGCGACTTGCCGGTGCTGCTCCCGCCCATCGAGGACTTCCGCCCCGATGACAGCGGCGTGTCGCCGCTCGCCCGCCACGAGGAGTGGTACCGCGTGCCGTGCCCGGAGTGCGGCGCCATGGCGCGCCGCGAGACGGACGTGTCGGACACCTTCCTCGACAGCGCGTGGTACTTCCTCCGCTATCCGAACACGGAGTACGACGACCGCCCGTTCGACCAGGCGCGCACGCGGAAGTGGCTCCCCGTGGACTCGTACATCGGCGGGAACGAGCACGCCGTGCTGCACCTGCTCTACACGCGGTTCATCACGATGGTGCTGCACGACATGGGGTACCTCGACTTCGAGGAGCCGTTCGAGCGGTTCCGCGCCCACGGCCTGATCATCCGCGAGGGGGCGAAGATGTCGAAGAGCCGCGGCAACGTGGTGAACCCCGACGAGTACATCGAGCAGTGGGGGGCGGACGCGTTCCGCACCTACCTCATGTTCCTCGGCCCCTTCGAGGAGGGCGGAGACTTCCGCGACGCGGGAATCTCCGGCGTGAAGCGATTCCTCGACCGGCTGTGGGCGTCGGTGCACGAGGCCCGCGAGACGGGGGAGCCGGACCCCGCCGTGATGCGCAAGCTGCACCGGACGATCCGCAAGGTGTCGGAGGACATTCCGCGGCTCAGCTACAACACGGCGATCGCCATGATGATGGAGTACATGAACGTGCTCCGCGCCGGCGAGCGGACGCCGCACCGCGCGGAGGTGGAGCCGCTCGTGTCGCTCGCCGCGCCGTTCGCGCCGCACATCGCCGAGGAGCTGTGGGAGCGACTCGGCCACGAGCGCGGCGTGTTCGACTCGGGATGGCCGGAGTACGATCCCGCGCTGCTCGAGGAGGACGAGATCGACCTGGTGGTGCAGGTGAACGGCAAGGTGCGCGGGAAGATCCGCGTGCCGCGCGAGGTGCCGCGCGACGCGGCGCTCGAGCGCGCGTTGACCGAGCCGGGGATCGCGAAGTTCGTCCCCGACACACCGAAGCGGGTGATCCTGGTGCCGGGGAGGCTGCTGAACATCGTC